>CALWTP010000056.1 GCA_944384495.1 uncultured Clostridia bacterium | reverse complement strand
TGCAATTTGTTAAGCCTCAAGAAAAGTCTGGCAATAGATTCCAAGATGTTGGAGAAATCGCCAGAGGACTTAAAAGTATGGCAAGGGAATTGAATGTTCCTGTTATTGCTCTTTGTCAGTTAAATCGCCAACTTGACAATGAAGATAGAGAACCGACTCTTGCCGATCTTCGAGAAAGTGGAGAAATTGAAAACAATGCCGATATTGTCATGTTCCTCAATCGCAAATCTGGACGAGCCGAAGAGGTTAAAGACATTGATTTGATTATAGGCAAGTTCAGAAATGGCGCGCTTAGAACAATTCGTATGACATATAAAGGTGATTGTTTTAAGTTTGCTGAGAAAGAAAAAGCGCCAAAGCAAAAAGTCGAACAAATTGCACTTGAGCCGATAGAAGACGAGGGACTGCCTTTTTAGAGAGGTGATTTATGAGAAAAAGCACATTATGTTGGAATTGTGGCAATTGTGGGAAGTGTTCTTGGAGCAAATCGTTCTTGCCAGTTGCAGGTTGGCAAGCTAAACCAACTTGCTTTGTAGATAGAGGAAAAACTGTTCACAGTTACATAGTCATCGGTTGTCCAGAATTTAATCAGCTTAGTAAAGTAAAGAGAGATAGAGACTTTGAGTTCTTTTCACTGTTTCGTATTTACAAAAACCAGCTAGAACCTTCAGAAATAGCATTTCTTGATAGTTACTTTTTCAAAACAGCAGCTGAAGTTTTAAGGACAAGCAATATGTCAGAAAGTACTTTTTATAGAAAGGCAAGCGAACTGAAAAGCAAGTTAAAATCTTTAGATTCATTGACTAAAATTTTGGCGGAGGAAAATTATGGATTTGAGAAAAATCAAGGCAATTGAAAGTGCAAATAAGAAAAGACTATTGAAACTATTTCCACATTTGACTGATGAAAGCGGAATTTACATTCTTTACAGGTTTGAAAATGGTTTTAAGTATGCATACGTTGGACAAGCCAACAAGATTTTGACAAGACTGGCAGGTCATTTGAAGGGTTTTCAGCATATTGACCTTAGTATAAAAAAACATGGACTATGGTCAGAAGAGAACCCAACAGGGTGGAATGTGACGGTTATCAAGTGTCCAGAAAGCGAACTTGATGGTAAAGAACAATTCTACATACAAGAATGCGCAAAAGCTGGTTATCAACTTAGGAACAAAACTGCTGGTGGACAGGGCGAAGGCAAAACGCAAATTGATTATTATCGACCAGCAAAAGGATATTATGATGGTCTGAAAAAAGGTGCAGAAAATTTGAGACAAGAACTCAAACACATAATTGACCGATACTTAGATATAAGCTTAAAAAAGGACAACATATCAAGCCGAAAGGCATTAGATAAATTCAACAAACTTTTGGAGGGAAAATGAAAAAGCAAAAGATAGAACTTTATAATGATCATTTTGAAAATGCAAAAAGATATGGAATTCAGCACGCACAATTAATTATTGCAGATATTCCTTATAATCTAGGAAACAATGCTTACGCAAGCAACCCCCAATGGTATAAAGACGGAGATAATAAAAACGGCGAAAGCGAATTTGCAGGGAAACAATTTTTTGATACAGATAAAGATTTTAAGATAAATAACTTTTTTGATTTTTGCACTAGATATCTAAAAAAGGAACCAAAGGAAAAAGGGAAAGCGCCAGCAATGATAATATTTTGTTCTTTTGAGTAAATTCCTATGGTTATTGAGCAAGGGAAGAAACACGGGCTTAATAATTCATATCCGTTAATTTTTATTAAAAACTTTTCGAGCCAAGTTTTGAAGGCAAATATGAAAATAGTCGGTGCAACAGAATATGCTGTTGTTTTATACAGAGATAAACTTCCTAAATTTAATAATGGCAGACAACTTGATGAATCAGGTAAACCTATTCGTGGAACGGGGAAAATGATATTTAACTGGTTTGAGTGGAAAAAAGACGGAGCTGTAATACCTAAAATTCATCCAACACAAAAGCCGGTAAATGTATTGAAAAAGCTAATAGAAATATTCACTGATGAGGGAGATGTGGTTATCGATCCTGTTGCTGGGAGCGGTAGCATTTTAAGAGCTTGCGCAGAACTTAATAGAAGTTGTTACGGTTTTGAAATAAAAAAGAAATTTTATAAAGATGCACAAGAAAAGATGTTAAAAGATATAAATAAATTCAGCCAAATAAGAATGTTTTAAGGAGTAAAAAATGACAAAACAAGAAATTGAAAAAGCCATCAAGAACGGCGAGAATGTGTGGTGTATTTGTTGGAATAATATTTATGAAATTAAAGCAACGAACATACAAAAAATAAATAAAGGCGAAATTGAGTATTTTGACAAGACTAAAGATTTTTATTTGGAAGTAAATTTACTTGATATTTACAAAACCAAAGTCGAAGCCGAACACTATCTGCTCCACGCAAATATTACACGCACAGAGCAGTTGCCGTTCTTGACTTGGGAAGAGTTTAAGGAAATAGGGCAAATAAGTTTTATTGGTAAAGATAAAAAAGAATATATATTAAAAAAAGATATTACTTGGAGTAATAATAAG
>CALWTP010000055.1 GCA_944384495.1 uncultured Clostridia bacterium | reverse complement strand
AAAGAGCCTCTCTAATTTTATAGCCGATTTTCTCATTTCTTAAATCGCTTTCTACGCGCAAGCCTTTATCAAAGAGTTGTTTTCTAATTGTCTCAGCATAATCATTGTTTCTATCTGTAAGAGAAAGTACTCTTACCTGCTCAGGTGCAAGCCAAAGAGGGAATGCGCCCGCATATTTTTCAATTAAATATGCCAAAGTCCTCTCATAACAACCAATGCTGGTTCTATGAATGATATAAGGTGTTTTTTTACTGCCATCCTTATCTGTATACTCCATACCGAATTTTGATGCTAGCATTTGGTCAATTTGTATTGTGATTAAAGTATCCTCTTTCCCAAAAACATTTTTTATCTGTATGTCAAGCTTTGGCCCATAAAAAGCTGCCTCTCCGATGCCTACCACATAAGGGATTTCAAGATGGTCAAGAATTTTTTTCATTGTAGCCTGAGCCTCGTCCCACTGCTCCTTCGTGCCGATGTATTTTTCTTTGTCATTTTCATCCCATTGAGAAAATCTATATGATGCATCTTCATAAAGCCCCAAAGTCTTTAGCATAAATATAGCCAGTTCTAGGCACTTTTTAAATTCATCCTCAAGTTGATCTGGTCTGCACATCAAATGTCCTTCAGATATCGTAAATTGTCGCACTCGGATTAGCCCATGCATTTCACCACTTGCCTCATTTCTAAACAAGGTTGAGGTTTCATTGTATCTTAAAGGCAAATCCTTATACGAGCGAGCCTTGTTTAAATAAGCTTGATATTGGAAAGGACAGGTCATAGGTCGTAATGCAAAAACCTCTTTATCTTTTTGTTCATCACCAAGTATAAACATACCATCTTTATAGTGATCCCAGTGTCCAGAAATCTTATAAAGATCGCTTTTGGCCATAAAAGGGGTCTTGGTAAGAAGCCATCCTCTTTTGGCTTCCTCATCTTCCACAAATCTCTGCAACAGCTGAATTACTTTTGCTCCTCGTGGAAGAAGTATTGGAAGTCCTTGCCCAATGTAATCAACAGTTGTAAAAAGTTCAAGTTCACGGCCTAATTTGTTGTGATCACGTTTGCGAGCCTCTTGCAACATATTGATATAGTCTGATAACTCTTTTTTAGTCTTAAAAGCCCAAAAATAAACCCTTTGAAGCATCTTATTCTTTTCATTTCCTCGCCAATAAGCGCCATTTACACTATGCAGTTTATATCCAAAATTTTGAAGCTGTCTGGTACTGTCGACATGAGGGCCTCTGCATAGATCATAAAAATCATCACCCGTATAATAAATTGACACTTCTTCATTTTGCGGGAGCTCATTGATGATTTCTTCCTTATAAGGATTGTCTTTAAAAAGCTTCAAAGCTTCACTCTTCGACACAACCTTTCGAGTAAAGACTTCTCCTTTATTTATAATTTCTTTCATTTTCTTTTCAATTGTCTCATATTCCTCTTGAGAAATTGAATGATCAAGGTCAATATCATAATAAAATCCATTCTCTATTGCAGGGCCAATTGTAAGCAAAGTACTCGGATATAGTTGCGTCAAAGCCTTTGCAAGCACGTGCGCCAAAGAATGTCTTGCCTTTTCTAATTCAAAATTTTCTTCTTTTTTAATTTCCATAAACACACTCCTTTTTTTGACGTTTGTTATTACAAAAATAAAAAACGCCCTTCACTTTAAGGACGATTCTCATATAAACCGCGGTTCCACCTTAATTGCATAAATGCCACTCAATTTAAACTTATCATCACAGCAGTGGTTTCAGTATCATTTTAGCTTAGGTTTTGCACCAACCAACCCTTCTCTGTCCGCATCGAATGTACCTACTTGTCTACCATTCCAAGTTACAATAAAATTATATTACCAAAAAATTGTTTTGTCAACAAATTTTTGATATTATTTGTGATAATGAATACATTTTAAATTTTGTTTATTGACAACGATCCTTTCCTCAAAAATTCTTTCAAGCAAAGTTGTAGCTTTAGTCGACTCCTCACAAAAGAGATTTATTTTTTGTGGTGATAAATCTATCACTGATGAAACGATCACATCCTCAGTAAAGATCTTATCTTGATATTGTTTTTTGTTGTCGGTATAAATTTTATATCCTTCGGTTTCTTTTACTATGCTGATTTCCTCTTCTCCTATATCCAAATTATCCACCAAAAATTTTAAAAGATCAATGAAGCTTTCACTAGAAATTAAATATTCTCTGTTTTCATTGGACAATGTGATAAGCTCCTCCCATTTACTTTTCAAAGATTGAAGTCTAAAATGATAAAAAGATTCCAAAAAAATATCCTTTGATAAGTCTAAGTTCTTTCTTACAATAAATTTATCCGTTTCTTTATCAAAATTTAAAAGAGCTTTTTTGAATGCTAAAACTCCTATTTGATCATGTTCAGGAAGAAAAAGGCGTCTATCTAAAAAATTCCACTTATATCGCGAACAAATAACTTCAGTTATACAAGAGGATATGATATTTCTAACATTATCTCTAAACTTTTCTTCAACTGCAACTAAAATAAATATATAACAAAAATCCTCATGAATGGTAACCACCCCATCATAATTTTTGATCGCGCTTCGCAGTGCATTTGAAATTGTAGTCGCGATATCATGATTTCCAGCCTTTACATTGATAGAATATTCCCACATAAAATCTCCTTACTACAATATTCTATGCAAGCCTAAAAAAAATACACTAAGAAAATAAAATTTAAAGCAAATAATTTGACAAAATTTATAAAAATATTGATAATACTATTATAGAGGTTAAAATTAATGAAGAAATTGAAAAAAATTTTGATGATTGTTTTTCTAATGCCAATTTTGTTTTTAGCATCTTGTTCCGATCCATCTTCATTTGTTATAACCGCAAGCCCTAGTGATCGAATCCTTGGCACAGTTCGGGGTGCGATTGATGGTGCCGTGACTGAAGGCAATAAAGTTACCCTCACAGCTTATGAAAATGCCAACACTGCAAATACCAATCCATTCCTATGTTGGATACAGAATCAATCTTTTGTTGTTTCAACAGACAGATCTATTGAACTTACTTACAACGCACAGTCCGCAGGAAACTATACCGCCTTATTTGCTGAACAAGACCTTTCAAAAATGATGTATACTGCCCCATCGACAATTGAGATCAATTCACAACAAGAAGTGCAAACAATTAATTTTAGCCTGCAATATGCAAGATCAACATCAAGTAGCGATTTTCATAATTTGATTTCATCTTCTTTTGCAAATGGCACACCTTTTCAAAGCGACTACAAAAATGTACTTTATTTAGGCAATGCTTTAAGTAGTTATAGTTATATTATAAGGCTAGAAATCTCACTGGTATATAATGATGGAAGCACTTCTTCGCCATACATCGTTGAGTTTGATAATGAAGTCTTAAGAAATAGTTTTGATAGCTCGGGCAATTTGGCCATCTCAGAGTATGATACTGTAACTGCATCAACTGTTACCGTTACATTTACAAAGCTTAACACCTCACTTTTTGCAAACTAATATTTTTAATTATATTAGGCTTTAGAATAGATACTCAGCAAGTTTTAAAAAAATCCACTTGTGCTGTGATATTGATTTTAAGGCCGTTTTTTTTATTGACATTCGATACATTTTGGTCAACTAATTTATCAAAACCAAACAAAGATACGCAAATTTAATAATTTGTTGTTTTTAGTGTATAAAATTCCCCTTTTTTAAACATAATTAATATACAAGGTGAAAAACCTTGAATATAGGGAGGTGAAAACTATGTTTGGTAAAAATTCCAAGATGGGAAAAAGTGCCAAGAAAGGCAAGATGTCAAAATCAAATAATGTTGAGGCATCTACTGAAGCTAAAAATAGCGGTTCTAGAAATAGTACATCATCTAAAAACTGCGGAAAATAGTTTTCAGCCTAAATAAAAGAAGGGAATCACCCTTCTTTTATTTTTTTACAATCTTTATAACAATAGATA
>CALWTP010000054.1 GCA_944384495.1 uncultured Clostridia bacterium | reverse complement strand
GGGCATCGAGCTTTATGGATATGAAGTGGAGGGAGTTGAGCCAATTCTGACTGTTGAAAGCCAAATAGTCAGCCTGCAAAATGTCAATAAAGGAGAGCATGTGGGATATCTGTGTGGTTTTAGCGCTTGTAAAGATATGGTTGTGGCAACAATACCATTAGGATATGCAGACGGCTTTCCGCGTCAAATTTCAAACCAGTATTATGTTTATATAAACGGAAAAAAAGCGCGCAGTTGTGGAAATATTTGTATGGACACATTTATGGTGGATGTGAGCGATATCCATTGCCAACTGGGTGACAAAGTGTGCTTAATGCAAGATGCTCATCAATTAGCAAACTTGATAAACAGCACTGAATATGAAGTGTTGACAAATTTAAACAAATTTAGGGGTGATCGAATAGTGGTGGACTAAACCAACAAAGAACTTCTTTTAGAGTACCCCTTTACATTTTGTCTGATTTATGGTATAATATTGCCATGAGCGATAAAAAATACAGTCTAAAAGAAGAATTGAAAAATGAACTTGATGACATCAATGCTAATTCCAACACAAAGGATAAGGATTTGGAATTTGATAAAAATATTGATGACAAATACACAAGCTCAGTTTTTTCTCGTTACAAAAATGGGGTTTACAACAATAAGTGGTTTAAGGCGTCAGGGATAACATCGATAATTTTTGGTGTTTTGTGTATTGTAATAATGGCAATTGTTGCTCTGGAATTTGCATTCACAACACAATATGGCGAAAACAACACCAGAAATACAATTATTATTTGTGCAATCGTATTTACTATAATGGGTATTATCAGTATTGTCGTAGGTGGAAAAATTCTCGCTTTAAGCAAATACAACAAAAAGAAACTCATTGATAGTGTCGGATATGTTTGTACTCTCTGTGTTTTCCAATTTTTCTTCAGCGGTCTTATTTTTGTGGTGTTGACTATAGTTGGATATTTTGCCGGTATAGCCGAGGACTATGGTGCGATATATTACAATAAAATTGACCAAGGAAATATGGTGGAACAAAAATTGCATGAGGCAAAAATTTTCTATCAAAATGAGCTTATTGATGAGCACGAATACAACAAATTAAAGTGTCAAATTTTAAACGATCAAGACGAGTGATAGGATAGAAATCTAAAAAAATACATTAAAAAGTTGCAAGTTTAGGTTGCAACTTTTTTTGTGAGTTTTGGCTTTTACTCATCTGCGTAGTTATCAAAATATCCGCTTATAAGCACGATTGGAGTACCCTTATCGCCACTACCGCTGGTAAGGTCACAAAGCGATCCAATAAGGTCTGTCAGCCGTCTAGGTGTGGTGCCAAGCGACTCATTTTTGTTTTTAAGGTCTTTGCTCTTCTTTGCGATAAAGTCTTTCATGGCATTTTCCGCCTCTTTGCCATTTAAAGAAGCGAGCTGGTTATCAGCAATATATTTTAATTTAATCTCATTAGGGGTGCCCTCAAGCCCACTTGTATAGGCAGGGGAGACGACGGGATCGGCCAGTTCCCAAATACCGCCAACCGGGTCTTTAAAGGCTCCATCGCCATATACCATACACTCGAAGTGAACGCCAAGTGCTTCAAAAAGCTTTTGCTGTAAATCGTCAACAAATTTTTGTGTATCTCTTGGAAACAATTTAAGTTTTTCGTCAGTTGATAAATTGGATCCAAGGACACCATAATTTTCATTATAACCACTGCCATTTATACTATGATTTAGAATTTCGTCCAAAGTTAAAACAATCTTCGCGCCATGTGATAAAAGAAGTTTTTTGTTTCGAAACCTGGAATGGATGTCGCATGAGATAACTTTATCGGTATACTTTAATATTGTGGTAGGGTCATTGGATAAAATAATTTTACATTTTTTACCGCAAATGGTTTTATAAAGATCGATATAATCAATTCCGGTAAAAGGATGCTCAATTTTTCCAACAAGCTTATAGAATTGCTCGGCAGTAAAGGTTTGGTCAAATGTTGTGACTCCTTTTTCATATAATTTTTCAATCGACACAAGAGGATTTCCAACCTCGTCATAAGGATAGGATAGTTGCAAAATAATCTCGTCCGCTCCTCGTACGATACCTTTTAGAATATTGCTAAAGCGGTTTCGTGAAAGAATAGGAAAGATCAGTCCAATTTTGCCTCCTCCCATTTTTGCTGGCACATCAAAGGCGATATCGTCAATCGATGCAAAATTTCCCTGACTTGTTGCGACGATGGCTTCTGTGACTGCCACGATATCACGATCTTTAATTTGAATGTTGTGAAATTTTACAGCGTCAACAATGCACTTGACAGTGATATCCACCAAATCATCTCCAGGTCTTATGATCGGTGCTTTTATTCCTCTTGCAGTTGTACCAATATATTTCATTATGACTCCTTATTAAGGTTAATATAACATAAAACTCAGTTTTTTTAAAATGTTTTAATAAAAATCTCTTTATCTTTTTCAAAATTCATACTTGCATTATTTTTTTAATATGCTATAATAACATTATAGATTACAAAAGGAGAACAAAATATGTGTTTTAGGAGAAAGAAAAGGATAGAGCAAAAAGAAGAAGCTATTAAAACAAAAGAAGAAAAAAATGAAAAAGATATAGATATGAAAGAGGAAAGATCGGTTAAAAACGATGGCGATAGCAAGGAAGAGGCAACAAATCAAGAGAAACATGCAAAAAAAGGTGTTTATCGCGTTGTTTATGACAAAGAAGACAACCTTTGGAAGATCAAAAAGGACGGAGCTAAGAGGGTAATTGACAGCAAAAAAACCAAAGAAGAAGCCTTGAAAAGGGTGCAAGAGTTAAGCCAGTCCCAAGATGTAAAATTCGTAGTGTACAAAAAGGATGGAAAATTCCAGAAAAAAGCCAATTTGAAATTAAAAAATGACTAAACCACTATTTTAGGTCATTTTGCATGGTTGCATATCCTTTTGAAACATGGTCAGAAATGATCATAGATGCAAAAAATTTTTCACATTTTCTTTTTGTATAATTTTGAAAACTTGGCTGTTTTATATAAAAAGATATATTAAAAAGCTAAATTTAATACAACGGTTTGCTTAGGTTTATTCCTAAGCATTTTTTTATATTTATACTTTTCATCAAAATGTCCTATTTTCATTTAAACTAGAGTTGTAAAATATACCATTTATGGTCGAGATTCTTTTAGGATTTAACGATGAAAATTGCTTGATATATAAGGAAATATAATTTCACAAGATAGGATAGAAAGTTATGCTTTCGAATTATGCAGTGGCCTTGCAATTATCTATAATTATAGTGATTTAACGATTGAAGCGGGAGAAGAACTTTGGCTAGGAGATATAGGTCGGTATGTTAATGAGGTAGTCACATTAAATAATCCGCAAGTTGGAGAGATAATAACAGAAAATCAGGTGCAATATTACATAAATGAAACTACTGGTGAAAAAATCGCATTAGCACCCGCAATAGTAAGAGACAGCTTAAAAAGTGTTGTTTTGGCTTCTAATACAACAGAGATAAACAGATATGCCTTCGAATATTGCACAAATCTTCAAACGGTGGATTTTGGTACAAACAGCCAGCTTCAGACAATAGGAAGTTATGCCTTCTATTGTTGCACATCACTTACCACAATAACAATTCTAGAGCAAGTGACAAGTATAGAAGGAGGCGCCTTTATTAGTTGTAGCACTCTTACCACAGTGGTGATAGATAGTGCATATGCTTATACCAATGCAATAAGTATCAATGCCTGTGGAAATTTGTTAAGATATGCCCGAACGGTAAAGGTGCTCACTAGTTTGGTGGAGGCTGGGACAAACAGTTATTTAACTAATACTGCAAACTTCCCTTATACTTGGACGGAGGGAGATTATACCGTTTACTCAAGGACAGCGCAGAGATGACTAAAAAAAGTTAAGAGTTGATATATACATTAAAAGCTCAGATTGCTCTGAGCTTTTATTTTTGACAAATATCAGTTATATTATATTTTATAGGATTGATATATGTGTTCAAACATTATTTTAGAGTGTTATTTGTTATTCTTGATAAATCTCTCCGTTTTACCAGATTGATTGCTATAGATTGGTGATTAGCAAATAATTTTTGATTTTTTTAACAGAAAACCGCCCTTACGAGACGGTTTTTGTGTTTCTATAAATCAAATCCTGTTGTTTTGCTTATTTCAGCTTTGATCTTATCGAAAATTTCCTCTGGCGATTTTGTTGCATCAATAACAACAAATCTTTGAGGCTCTTTTTTTGCCAAATAGTCATATCCATTTTGAACTTTTTCTCGAAATTGAATACCTTCTTTTTCCATTCGATCAAAATGGGTATCTTGTTTGCGTTGTAAGGCGATTTGCGGATCAAGTCGCAGATAAAATATTTTTAACGGTTGAATATGACAGGCGGAAAGGTTGGCAAGTTGTTCCACCTGATCAATTGGCAAAATATCACGAGCAAAGCCCTGATAGGCAATTGTGGAGTGATAAAATCTATCGCAAACGACAATTTTGCCCTGATCAAGCGCAGGGATGATGATTTTATTTACCAGTTCGCTCCTTGAAGCCAAGTAGAGAAAAAGTTCTGTCAGGGGATGAGGTTGAGAGTCTAGGGAAAGCAGAATTTTCCTAATATCTTCGCCAATTGGGCTTTGACCAGGATCTCTGACAAAAAGAAATCTATCTCTATATTTTGAAGCTTCTACACAATTTTTCAGCATATTGATCTGAGTAGATTTACCACAGGAGTCTCCACCTTCAAAGCTTATAAAAATTCCTTTGTTCATAAAATTCCTCGTTAGTTTTCCTCACAATGGCAATTGTGGTGATGCCCGTCACAACATATTGAGTCAAGGTCGACCTCTTCGATATATTTATTAAGAGGAAGCACTTTATAATAGTTTTCGCACATCTGATCGGTGGTGGTATAGCCACTCTCTGCGCAAAGCACTTCAACAATTCGATTTACAACACTTGCACAAGTAAGCTCGACTGTTGCAGGACGTTCAATAACAACTCTGGTATTTGGCTCTCCCTCAATTGTCCAGTCGTTGCAGTCAAATTCATCCTTATCATAGACCTTGCCGATGCACTCTGAGATAATTGTGATGCCTTCCTTGGTTTTTGTGGTAACCACGGCGCTCATACCAGTGCAGTGTCCTTTTGGTATGGTCATTTCAAGAGTGGTGCTATGAATATCTCGTTTGGCAATCTGCGGAACTGATTTTTGGGTTTGGCTGATAACATGCAGACCGAGTTTTGAGCACAGCCAGCCATTTACATTCCACATATAACTTGGAGCGAATTTGCCTTGATTGATGATTTTTTGACGTTCTTGTTCACTTATTTCATCGTTTACAGCCACTTGCTCATCAAATTCCTTTTGGCTTAAGCCAGCGCCATGCACGCGTGCCAGCGAAATACCATAATCTTCAACATTATAAGAAGATTTGCCCTTTATTGTAACAATTTTATGAGTTGCTCCTGCAAGAACACTGATTAAATTTCCCCAGAAGACGTCTTGATAGCCACTTCCGCAGATGGTACAACCGTTTTCTTTGGCAATTTTATCTAGCTTGCGAACAAGCCTAGGGCTTGAGTTTTGGGCATAAAATGCCTCTTCGCAAGTGGAGATAGCATTTACACCATTTTTGGCACATATTTCATAAATAGGGTAGTTTTCAGCAAACAAACTGGTCGTGGTGACAATAACCACATCGACTTTATGTCTTTTTAAAAATTTATCAAAATCCTTAGCATTTTGAATTTTGATGCCAGTATCGCTTTCCCAGCCAATTATTGTGGAAATGTCTTTGCCAATTTTGCTTTGGTCAATGTCAAAAGCTCCAACAATACTTACTCCTTTTTCAATGGCATAGCGCATTGTA
>CALWTP010000053.1 GCA_944384495.1 uncultured Clostridia bacterium | reverse complement strand
TTTTACAACATTTAGATCACACGAAAAACACAGCCTATTTATCTCATCCATTTTGCGATTTAAGCTGTCATCTTTTTTGGCACAGACAGTGATTACAACTGCGTTTTCCTTTTCTAATTTTGTACTGTTCATTCCTTTCATGTTTTGATTATAACAAATCGTTATAATTTTCGCAAGCAGATTTCAAATAAGCTTCCTGTTGCGAGTGAAAGTTTTCATTTTTTCAATATATTATCCTTATTGTTTACATCAATTACCACGTTATAGCTATTTCCATCCTGCCCAACTATAGTAAACGCCCAAAAAAGTTTTTCAAAGTTTGAAAAATCATTTTTGAGTATTTTCAAATACACTTCACCTTTGAAATTTTTCCCATCGGTCATGCTCTCTATCTCGTCCTTTAAAGCAGTTTGCCCAATTTCTAAAGCTGTTTGATAATTGACTGAAAAAGATGACCCTATATTTTCAAAAACAACCACTGTATTTTCAAATGCTACCTCGATTTTATCATCTTCTTGAAGGCAATATCCTAAATCTGCCATATAACTGTTTGTAAGTGGATTGAAATACATCTGTAAATTGCTTTCCTGATTATTAATCGTAACATTCGCCAAAATTTCCTCGCCATCTTCATCAAATTCTATATCAATTAAAGAAAATTCTACCGTTTTATTATGAACTCCGTCAATTCTATAAGGCTCTTCTCGTTCTCCAACACTAATTGATCCTACTTTGTCAGAATTATTATATCCTTGAAAATACAAATAGGTTATCTCACTCATACTGCTCTGCACAGTCTGATTTTCAGAACAGCCAAAAAATGCAAAAGTTATGCATAAAAGGGTCATAGCCAAAAATTTAATTTTCATTTTTACCTCATTTTTATATCAATATGTTGGGAAAAATAAAAAAATGTGTTAAAATTTGCTTGGAGGAAAAAATGAAAAGTTTAAAGTATTATATTGGTAAAGCTTTAAAAAATCATTTTGCAATGGGTGCTTTTAATTTTTACAATTTGGAAAGTTTGCAAGCGATTGAACAGGCCTGTTTTAATCTTAAAAGTCCAGCCTTTATAAGTGTCAGCGAAAGCGCCTTCTCATATATGGGAAAAGATTATCTTGTGGCACTTGCAAAAAGCGCAAAGAAAAAATGTCCTTATCTATTTTTACATCTTGATCATGGAAAGAGTTTTGAAATCTGTCAAGAGGCCATTGATTGCGGATTTGACAGTGTTATGATTGACGGAAGTAGTTTGACATTTGAAGATAATGTCGATCTGACTCAAAGAGTATGTGATTATGCACATCGTGTTGGCACTATTGTTGAAGGAGAACTTGGACAAATCAAAGGTATTGAGGATAATGTTGCAAGTAACAGTCATCATTTCACCGATCCGAAACTGGCAAAAATTTTTGTGGACAAGACAAAGGTTGACCTTTTGGCAGTTGCCATCGGAACAAGTCATGGAGCATACAAATATAGCGGAGAAAAAACTTTGAGATTTGATATATTAGAAGAGATAGAAAAGCAATTGCCAGCATTTCCTCTTGTTCTGCATGGTGCGTCAACGGTTGATGAAGAGCTGGTTGATATCTTTAACCAAAATGGTGGCAATCTGCAAAATGCAAATGGAATACCAAAAGAACTGCTTGTTGAAGCAGTCAAAAAACACAATATAGTAAAAATCAACACTGACACGGATATACGATTGGCATTTACTTCAATGATCAGAAAAACACTCAATGAAAATCCGAAAGAAATCGATCCACGCAAATATCTTTCTGTCGGAAAGAATAAAGCTTCCGAAATCTTAATGAAAAAAATAGAATATATTTTTTTTGGAAAAAACCAAGCATAATACACCAAACAAATCAACTATAAACACACGGTAAAACAAAAACCGTGTGTCTTTTTCATATTTCAAAAGAAAACTTTTTGTGAATTTTGTCTTATTTATTTGCTATATTTATGCTTGGTTGCCTCGCCTCCTCTGATATGTTTTTGAGAAAAATTTTCATCTAATATTTTCTTTACCTTTAAAAATAAACCAAAATCTATATTTTTAAGTTTTGTTGAAACATCATGATGGATCGTGCTTTTACTGAGACCATAAATGGTAGCAGTCTTTCTGATAGTGTCATGGGTTTGATAAATGTGGGTTGCTACAAGAATAACTCGTTCTACCAAATCTTCCTTCATACTAACCTCCACCGTATAAATCTATGAAGGAAAATATTTTTTTATGTCAATTTTTGACGAATAATGTTGTTTCAATAAATAAAAAAAATATGACTCCAAAAGGAGTCAATTCTATAAAATCGATAAATAAATAATTTATTTTTTATATTCATCTAATAGTTTAACAATATTTGTAATGGATTTTAAATCTTCAAGCTTATCATCAGGGATTGAAACTTTAAATTCATCTTCAAAAGACATTAAAAGCTCTACTATATCAAGTGAATCTGCACCTAGATCTTCTACGATGTTTGCGTCATCTTTTATGTCATCTGTTGAAATGCAAAGTTGTTCAGCAATTAATTGTTTTACCTTATCTATCGTTTTCATACTAAACCTCCGATTGGCATTATATCATATTTTTTTATTATTACAAAATAAAAATGCGATTTTTAATCACTTTGGATTTTTAATCGCATTTTTAAGTTGAATTTATCTTTGAAAGGAGAAAATGTGGTGGAGGCAAGTTTAAATTTTATTTTGCTTGTAAATTTAGGTAGTTATTTGGATCAACATGTTCATCGTTTAAAAGAAGAGTAAAGTGAAGGTGAGAACCAAATTCAAGTTCGCCTTGAGCCGAGTCACTCGCATTGCCAATTTGCTGGCCTGCTGAAACAATATCTCCTACTTTTACCAAAACTCCTTCTTGTAAAGATGAATAAATTGATTCAAATCCATCAGAATGAGTTATTGTTACAGTATAGCCATCAAGATAATCATAGTCGACATCGGACACCCTTCCTGCAAGAACCGAATAAACTTCACTGTTATCGGAAGTTAAATCAACAGCCATATGCGCTTCCCATTGATTTAAAGTTTCATTTTTTTGCAACTCTGTATCCGAGTAATCTTTTACAAGTGATGCATTATTCATTGGTAAATAAAACTCCAAATTGGTCACACTTGTTGGAGTCGCGCGATTTAATGTAGCAAGCAATGTAAAAGTCAACGCAACCGCAAAAACAACAGCCCCCACCACAATATAAACCCAAAATTTTTTGATAAATTCAACAAATGAGTTTTTTCTACTGATTTCCATACTACCTCCTACCTCGATTATTGCCCAACAGAGGCAGTTTATACATTAAAAAACAAGACTTATAGATTAATTTTTTGTTTTCGACATTTTTCTTTTTTTAATATCCAATTAAAACAAGAGGTATACCAATTAGAATATCATTTTCTCGTACAACTAATTGAAAATTGATTTTCTTTCCATTTAAGTTTATTGCATCATCAAAATCTCTATCATATCCATAGTAAATCTCATATCCATTATCTAAGGATTGTCCTTGATAGAAAAAATCAGAGCTATTTAGAAATTTTCCAACATCAAAATTTTCATCCAAAAAATAAACAATTCCATCCAAATCATAGTTTTCTAGTCGTAGTTTTACTGCATCCTCGCGAGCTAAAGTATAGTAGAATTGATTTCCATTTTGAAGAGAATATTGGCTTAAGTCACTGTAGTTTTCTTTGCTTATCAAAGAAATTTGATAATAATTTAGCGAGGCACAAGTTGAAAAATCATTCTTAAAAAAAGCAAAGCAAATCAGCGAAATCATGAGAAACAAAAATGCAATCATTCTTTTCATACCAAAAATGATTGCCTCTTTATGTCATTTTATTCAGTTTATATATTGTAAAATTTTATTAAAAATGTCGTTTTGAGATTTAATATTATTATCCGTTCTAAAACAAATCTAGGTTTATAAAACAAATATCAAAATAAAACATGCAATCGCGCCAATAAAACACAGTCCACTAAACATAGCAAGCATAATGCTTTTTGCTTGAGAATTTAACTTAAATTTTCCCTTAGGTGGTGTCTTATTCCCCTCTGGGTACGGTGGCTGAGTTTGGTTTTGGGTGCCGTGCTCCACTTGAGATAAATTCTCCTGTGAAGTTGATTTCATTTGTTCTTGCATATTTTGCGTTGTCTGCTCTTGAGTATCTTCTTGTGCATTAAGGATATCACTCATAAAAATTTTTCCTTTTATTTTTCCAAAAAACATTATAATCGAAAAATCATGTGTTTGTCAAATCATTTAATGGATTTACTCCCCATAAAGCTTCTACATTTTGTTCTATATCCAATGCTTCAATCACAAATGTCACAATATATTTTACATTTGTCAAATACTCATCCTCATCTCCAAGCATAATAGCTTTGCAAAGGGTCACTTTTTCATCGGATATTACAGTATCGTTAAAGTAATAATATCCATCTTCTGTATATACCCAATTTGTTGTGCTATCAATTTCCACATCGTAATACTGGCCATTGGAGGTGTAAACATATGCTTTTGCTCGAAGATAAACACCCTGATCACTGACGTTTTTTATCGATACTATTTGAGGCAACATAAATCCATTTAAGTATGACCCATCAACAGTAAAGGAAACTGCATTAGCTTGATTTTGAGTCGCCTCTATCAAGACACTTTTGCCAAGTTGTAAATCGGTGGTATAAGAAAAGTCGTTTTTAAAATACCAGCCACTCACGCCTAAATAAATCGATATGGCAAGCAAAACGGCAAGCCCAAAAGTCGCAAATATCCAACCAAAATTTGATTTTGTAAGCTTCATAATAATATTTTGGTTGAAAAATTTATAAATATTCTTTTATGCTCTTATTTTTTTGTACTCCTTCTCTTCGTTTTGCACGCTCAGCTCTAAACCTATTGATTTGATTTTGTTTAAAGATCTTGCTTTCCTGAACCAAGTTATTGCGGATAACCTCCCACTTATATTTTTTATTGCCATATGCCACATCATAGGACAGAATACAAATTCCTTGTAAAAGATAAATATAATATGAGAAGAAACGCCAAGCCAGCAGAACATACACAAGATATTGAGTGGGTCCCATTACAGCAATAAAAGCAGCAGAGAAGGAAATTTCATTCAGTCCAGTTCCTCCCGGCAGAGGGAAAAACGAGGACGAAAGATCAACAAGTGTTGTCATCACAAACAGGTTAAAAAACATGTCTCCAGCCACATTTGGCATAAATATTTTTACAACAAAGAAAGGAATTGAATAATTGAAAAACAGTTTGAGAATACTGAAAAAAAGCATTACCAAAAAGTCTTTGGGCGATTTTGCATATTGTTTCATCACATCCTGATAATCGCTTATATACTTTGTAATCCTCTCATATTGCTTATCATAGTTTTTAACAAATTTCATCTTTTGTAAAAGTCTTAAAACCTTTACCACTATTTTTCTGCCAAGACTTTTACATACTGATAAAAAGACGATTATAAAAAGCATAACAGAAGATAAAACAAATCCTAGGATACTGGTAACCGATACAAAAGTACCGAAATTCTTATTTGTAAAGGAAACGATAAGACATATAAGGCTTATGATAACCCAAGCTATTTGATTAAAAACATACTTGGCAAGCGGGGTCGACAGTGATGTATGCAAAGGCATACCCCTCTTTTTTAAATAGGTAATTTGAAATGGTTGTCCACCTGTTGCCATAGGGGTTACGCAGTCGTAATATCTCCCAATTTCAGCAGTTTTATAAGCCAAACCGAAGCGCCACCTACCAGTACTTTGACGAATGAGATAGCTTACGCAAAATGTTTCTGCACTGACTGTCAGACAGAAAAATAAAATGGCTAGCATTAAAGAGCCGACATCAACTCTGAAACCTTCAATTGGGGTAAAATCTTCTTGAAGAAGTTGATATGTCAATATACCAGCAACAACACAAATATTTATACAGAAAAAGAATAGGTTTAAACCTTTCCTTTTTTTACTGCTATGTTTAGATACAGACTGTTCTATCTCATCGAACTTTTTACGCTGATCATTGATAGATTTTATACCGGCTTGTTCTTTTTCTGCTCTGTCATAATAAACAAAAAAACCAGACACTTTATTTCTGTTGTATTCTTTTTTTTCTTTTAAAAGATATGATTTATTATTTGGCATGCTTTTAGTTTGTGCCACATCGATTTTTATATGATTTTCTTGAGAAGCCTTCTTTCTCTTTGTTTTTTTTTCGTTCTCGTGGGAGATGCTGGGAGTTTCATTAATAAAATCATCAATGCTTATTTGCATTAATGTCTGGCTGTCAGCGGTTATTCCATTTTTTGCTTTCTCTTC
Organism: uncultured Clostridia bacterium; assembly: GCA_944384495.1. Taxonomy (GTDB): domain Bacteria; phylum Bacillota; class Clostridia; order Christensenellales; family UBA1242; genus Caccovivens. Next base: position 3,450 of record CALWTP010000053.1, on the reverse strand, counting down.
ATCTCCATTTGCCATGATGATATATTATCAAAAAAAAGCATCCTTTGTCAAGACAAAGGATACCTTTTAAGAAATCAAATCGTCAATTCGTCCTTGATATTGAGTAATGGTATACTCTTGGCGCAAATATCTCATATGATTGTTTTCAAAATAACTATAATTATCAGTATAAATTTCGTCATAAATTACATCAAAGTATGTTTTATCAACCAATATATTCACTCTGGTATCATACAACTTTTCTAAAGCGGAATCATCAGAAACATTTATTGTATCAAAAAGATTTTGACATGGCCCAGTATAAATTAAAACATGTATGCCATATTCTGATCGCACAAGACCTGAAATATCTCCTATTTGACCATTACCATTATCATAAAGCTCTATACCCGCTTGAGTGAATGAGTCAACGAAACTTGAAACCGCCTCACCCTGGCTGTCAATACCAATTACATAATTATTTGAAGCATTAAACATTCCAGTATCTTCATTATATTGATAAATATACGAATTTATAAGATCGCCAATATAATTGACATCTCCGCTTGTTTTAGCGGTAGCAAGCTGGGAACTCATCAACGAATATATACTGTCTACTGTTTGGCTATGATTATCCACCTCTTCATAAACATCGGTTGTCGCATTTAGCTGTCTTACAACTGGGGTGATTTGAGAATATAGATTGTCAAGCCTTTGAGCAATTTGCTCACTTGTCAGTCCACCTTCATCACTACTTAAAGCAGTTATTGCCTCGTACTCTGCTTGTTGTTCTTCAGTGAACATAAATAATACATTTGCCACAGTAAAGAATTTTGTCGCATCGCTATCCTGCCTTATATAATACATTTCATTTGGAGAATTTTGCATATCTTCATCATATCCGCTATCCCCTTCCAAAACATACTCGGTATAGTCTGCTCGAACCTTGCTTGAATACATATCCAAAATATCACTTGTGGTGATTGATGAAACATCAGATGAATTTCTGTTGGAATAGGAATATTTTTCGATCATATAATTCTCGTAAGACAATAAATAAATTCTGTTGATCTCCCTGTCAAATACAGATGGTGTATCTGTGGAAAGATTTTGACCATATTCAGTCAAACGAAGTGTTCTGGCATAATCTAAAAAGGCCTTTTGATAATCTTCATTTGCTCTCAAAACATAATCTCTAAAATTGGCGTAAATTGCGTCATAATCTTCGCTGTCAAAGAAATTTTTTGGATTGGATTGATCAAATTTATACTCTGCCAAAGGATCTTGTGCTGCGTTTGTTTTGACGATGACATATTGGCCATTTTGATACTCTAACTTCGCAGTTTTATCATATCCTTCAAAGGTAATATCGTCACTCTCTTCTTCCTGTTCACTTCCGACAATCTCTTCATAATATAAGTCGAGATTTGTATTTAGCGACTCCACAACTTGATCATAAATATATGTTTGCTCTTTAGCACTAAGCCCACTCTTTCCATTTTCGCTTACACCAAACCTCTCTTCGGCTTCAAGTAAAGTGATCTTTCTGTTTTCAAGCATGGATAATGTAAGATTGATCGCCTCTTCTGTAGTATAACCATATGACTGCTCGTACATATAACCGTAACTCTGATAGCCCTCAATAAGCTCTCTTTTGGTCACAGATGCACTTCTTCCAGTCTCGTTATGCCTCACAGTGGCAACCACTTGTGAATAATACCTTCCATAATCGCGCTCAACCAAAGAACAGCCTGCAAGCAAACTCATGCAGAGCATCATAATACACATTAAAATTCCAGCAAAACGTTTTCTCATTATTTCTCCATGTAATTATTGACAAATTAAACAAATATAATCAAATAAAATCAATCTTGTTATCAGATTTACCTTTATATCTTAGCACAAAAAAACATTGATATGCAACTATTTTCAACAATTTTAATCCTTCAAATTAATTATTTTGACTCTCTAAAGCTTTTTGAAAAAAACTTATTAATATGTCAACCTTTTTATCGACCGTAGCGTTGATATCAAACTTGATATTTACAAATTGATCATAACTTAGCCTTGCATTAAAATCATTTAAAACCGATGAAAGCCTTGCGTCAATGATTTCATCTCTCTTTTGCAAAACAACGGTCATCTCTTGTTTATTTATTCTAATCTTTTCAACCATAAAATGGGAAGCTAAATTCCTTAAAAGGGCTATTTTGCAAAGATTTTTGATTTCTATCGGAACATCGCCAAATCCGTCATGCAAACTCTGAAGAATATCTTCTCTCTTTTGCTGAGAATCGATTTCACTTATCTTGGTATAATAATTTATTCTTTCGCCAACATCTTCAATATATTTTTCATCAATAAATGCGTCGAGCGATATTTCCATCTTAACAAGACTCTTCTCTTCCATTTGATAACCTTTAAGTTTGCCAGTTTCTTCTTCGAGGAGTTTGATATACATGTCATAGCCCACTTTTGCTATATGGCCGTGTTGTTCTTTGCCAAAAATATTCCCAGCTCCTCGTATTTCAAGATCTCTAATGGCAATTTTAAAACCACTGCCAAGCCCGCTAAACTCCTTGATCGCCTCTAGTCGCTTATATGCCTCATCGGTCAATTTTTTGTCTTTGACATAGAGTAGATATGCATACCCAAGTTTATCACTGCGTCCAATCCTTCCTCGAAGTTGGTAGAGCTGACCCAGTCCCAATTTGTCGGCATCAATTATTATCATTGTATTGGCCGAAGGCAAGTCAATTCCGTTTTCAATGAGAGTCGTTGAGATAAGGATGTCATACTCTCCCTCATAAAGCCGTTCAATTATATTTTCAAGCTGTTTTTCTTGCATTTGTCCATGCGCGATCGCCACCCTAGCCATTGGAAGCAGGGAACGTATATGGGAGGCAAACTCTTCAATAAATTCCACTCTATTAAAGATTATAAAAACAAGTCCTTTTCTGCTTAGCTCTCGCAAGGAAACATCTTTTATAAGCTGATCACTTTGTTCATTGATATATGTTTGAATTGGCAGTCTATCTCTAGGCGGTGTTTCGATGACAGATATATCTCGTATCCCGCTTAGCGACATATTGAGCGTCCTTGGAATTGGAGTTGCTGAAAGAGTGAGAACATCAACTCCTCTTTTTTGATTTTTAATCTTTTCCTTGTGTTCTACTCCAAATCTTTGCTCTTCATCTAAAACAAGAAGCCCAAGGTCTTTAAATATAACATCACTATTCAAAAGTCTGTGGGTGCCAATCAAGAGATCAATATCGCCATTCTTGAGTCGTTGTAAGATGTCTTTGACCTGTGATGTGCTTTTAAATCTATTCAAAACTTCTACTCTGACACCAAAAGGCTCCAGCCGAGCTTTTGCTGTCCTAAAGTGTTGCATAGATAATATTGTTGTTGGGCACAAAAAACAAACCTGTTTGCCGTTGTAAATACATTTAAAGCTCGCCCGAAGTGCAA
>CALWTP010000052.1 GCA_944384495.1 uncultured Clostridia bacterium | reverse complement strand
CCTATAAAGCCTCGGTATTTTTTCACGGCAAGGAAAAATATATTGAAAACATTGAAAAAGCATATCCTTATGTGAATGTAATCAATATAGAAACCGTTTTTCCTTCATCTTTTGTTGTGCATATCGCACAAAGGCAAGAAGTATATGCTTTGGAATATAATGGAAGCTATCTGATTTGCGATGAAGAATTTAAGGTCTTAAAAATTGAAAATGATTACATTGCAACCCAAGAGAATGCAATAAGGCTGGAAGGTGTAACATTTCAAAATGAAACAGTGAATATAGGAGATTATCTAAACATCGAAGACTATTATGATTTTTATAATGCCTCAGTTGAAAATAATTATCCTCTTAGCAGTATGAAGACCATTATAGAAAATATTTCTTTTTCGACAGTTTTAGATGAAAATATTGGGCAAATACAGCCAATAGTTCAATTATCTCTTTTTGATGGACAAGTCTATATAATAAAAAATTGCAGTTATGGTCTGCGTGCCAAGGTAAAGCTGTTTTACGATCTTTATAGTCAGGTCTACACATATATTGGGCAAACGGTTATTATTAACGGAGAAGAGATCGTTTTGACTGAAGAAAATTTAAAAAATGCCACTTTTACAATTGATAATTATTATGATTATACTCAATATGACGAAAATGACTGTTATTTTGATATTTCTCAGTTGACAAAATAGTTTTATTGCGATAAAATTAAAAGTAGTAGGTGTTTATGGCAAAAGAGAAATTTGTTTTTATTATAGATCTTGGCTCTTCTAATTTAAGAGCGATAGTGGCTGGCAGAGGAATTAACAATACATTTATAATAAAGGCATATAAAGAAGTCGAATATGATGGGTTTTATGAGGGGAAATTTTTAAATCAGGAAAAATTGGCCTCTCTATTTGAAAATATTATAAGCGAATTTGATATAGAATCAAGTGTGGGATATGATAAAATTTATATTGGCGTTCCTGCCGAGTTTTCGTCTGTTTCAAGAAGCGATGTGTCTATTAACTTTGGCGACAAGAGAAAGATAAAAAAACAGGATATTGAATCCTTATTCTATATGGCAGGAGAAAAGGCAAAACATATTGATGTGGAGGTTGTCTGCGTAAATGCAATTTCTTTTGCACTTGACGATGGTCGAAATGTTTCACAGCCGATCGGCGAGAGCGCAATGTCTATAAGCGGAAAATTGTCAGTTATCTATGTCAAAAAGGAGTTTGTGGATATTTTCAACTCCATAGTTGCCTCACTTGGCTTTGAGCAGGTTGAATATATCTCTGACCCGTTAAGCCAGGCGCTGTTTTTGCTTCCAAAGGAAAAGAGAGAGGACCTGTCGCTTATTATTGACATTGGTGACCTTACGACAAGCATTGCCTTTGTTAAAGGAGATGGGCTTTATGGTCTTACGAGTTTTTCTCGGGGTGGCGGGTTTATAACAAATGACCTTGCTGAGGCTTTTGACCTTACAATGGGCGAGGCTGATAGATTAAAACGACAGATAGTTTTATCTTTAAAGGGCAAACAAAGCGATTTTTATGAGCTTACAAGTGATGATGGAAAAATTATACGCCTTCAACTCAACAGTGTCAACGAGGTTGTAAGCTATAGAATTGAGGAGCTTGCACAGGTGATCGGCAAATGCACCAAGCTTTACACCAGTGAGTATATTACATATCTCCCTATCATTTTGACGGGGTCAGCTTTGACCAAAATTAAGGGTGGTCGAGATTATTTGGCAAAATGTTTAGGGAAAAATATCAGCTATGGGCTTCCGCCAATTCCTGGCAAAGATAAGCCATCTCTTGCATCAATCTTGTCACTTACCAATTATGCTCTTAATGAAGAAAATTAAATAAAGTAAAAAATTTTGTAAATTTTGTTTGATTTTCATTGCAAAGGCATTATAATAAAAATGAATAAATATACAAAATCAATGAATAAAATCCAGATTTTATACATTTCATAAAAAAAATCTATGGAATCTATTGCAAATTTATTCAAAAAGTACTACAATAAAAGAGAAAATATATCAAGGAGAATTTTTATGAACGATAACAGAATTACTTCAATTGCCAAAATCAAGGTTTTGGGTGTAGGAGGTGGCGGAAACAACGCCGTAAATCGTATGATCGATGCGGGAGTTACATCTGCTGAGTTTGTTGCGGTAAATACCGATCAGCAAACACTTCTTGTAAGCAAGGCTGAAACTCGTCTTCAAATTGGAGAGCGTCTTACTGGCGGTCTAGGTGCAGGTGCACGGCCTGAGATTGGACAAAAGGCAGCCGAGGAGAGTAAATCATCTATCACTGAAATGCTTAAAGGGACAAATCTTTTATTTATCACCGCAGGAATGGGTGGCGGTACTGGTACAGGTGCTGCTCCTGTCATTGCTCAGATTGCTAAAGAACTGGGGATTTTGACAATCGCAGTTATAACAAAACCTTTCAGCTTTGAAGGGCCAATCAGGGCAAAAAATGCAGATGAAGGACTTGAGAAATTACGAAAATATGTCGATGCACTGGTTGTCATTCCAAATGAGAAATTGTTGGAAATCGTTCCTAAGAAAACTCCACTTGCCGAGTCGTTTAGATTTGCTGATGATGTTTTGCGACAGGGTGTTCAAGGCATAAGCGATTTAATCGTTTATCCTGGACTTATCAACCTTGACTTTGCCGATGTCACAACAATTATGAAAGACAAGGGACTAGCGCATATGGGTATTGGCTATGGCACTGGAGACAACAAGGCTCTCGATGCTGTAAAGCAGGCAGTTGCAAGTCCACTGCTTGAGACAACAATCGAAGGAGCCACTGGACTTCTTATCAATATTAAAGGCGGAAATGACCTGACGCAGGATGACCTAAGCGAGGCTGCTGCACTTGTAAGAGAGGTGGTTGACAAGGATTGCAATATTATCTTAGGTACAAGCATTGATGAAAATATGCATGACGAGGTTGAGATCACTTTAATTGCAACTGGTTTTCCAAATCCTAATGAAGAGAAAAAAGAAAAGAATGAAGAGATCGAGGGGGCAAGGTCTATTGGAAATATGGGACAGGCTAAATCAGCTTTCTCCGCTCGCAGTATGTTCTCAAATTATGTTCAAAAAGAAAAGGAAGAGGAGCGAGCAAAGCCAGATGTGTCACTTGAGAAACAAGATGATCTTGGTTCGTCAAGGGTTGAACTTAAAAACTCAAATGTTCCACCTTGGATAGAAAAACTGAGAAAAAATAAAAAATAAAATTGAGTATAGCAAATTGTCAGATTTTTGAACAATATGCGATAGATGCATATGCCTAAAGCCAAGAGTTTAGCATGCCTAAATGACAGGTTTTAGGCATTTTTGATAGTAGTAAAAAATTGTAAATATTCCAATTGAATTGTACGCCAGTAATATTTTTTAATCATTTTTTCGGCAGATGTCAAAAATAATTATTTATCAGTTTTTATTTTTTTGAGCCAGTTTATTAAAATTATTTTTTCATAATATTACAAAACTCATAAAAAAATATTTTTTTTAAAAAAGTATTGATTTTTTTTAAATTTTAAGTTATAATAATTATGAAAACAAAAAGCTTTGAATTTTAGACAATATTTTCTTTAGGCCAGCATGTCAAATTGCTGGCTTTTCATTATAAAATATGCAAACCATTTATTTATGCAACTAAGGTTTGAGTTGTGATTTTAAAAATCTATTAATAGGAGATCATCTATGATAAAAATGTTTTTTGATGTTATTTTGAAATTGGCAAACTGCTTTGTGACGAGTTTGTCAATTGATAAGCCGGTCAAAAGCGGAAAGGCATTATTATCGGAATGTTTTACTTATAAGGGCGGTGTTTTTGATAAGCAGTTTAGCGGTGACAAGTTGCAAAAACAAATCGCCAAAGAAAAACAGGCACAAATTGAGGAACAAAACCAAATGTTAAGAGAAATTTCTTCTCAACTAAGTGGCGAACAATATTTGTAAGTAATAGCCAATTTTCATTTAAATTTTAAATAGAAAAATATAAAGATTTTTGTGACAGGTTATAAAAAACAATGCCGGTCACAATTTTTTATTTTATAAATATTTATCTATAAAAATTATTTGGAAATACTAATTTTATTTATTTTGTTATTTTTAAAAAAATATTTTAATTTAATTTTTTATTATTAATATTCGAAGACTAATGTGATTTTATCAAATACCACACAATTTTCTCTTTTAGAAGAAATTTCGTCAAGAATGTATAAGCACTTTGAAGAAGTTTTGTTTTAAAATTTAGGTGGAGCTTGCTAAGAGGAAAGATATGGAAATTGAGATAGAGTTGACGCTTGTTATCAACATCGTTTTAAATTCGTTTATCTTAAAGCTTGCCTCGCTTATTCTGAAACAAAGGGCAAGGCTCTTTGTTCTTTGGGCAACACTTGGAGGTATTATCGCACTGGTGACCCCTTTATTTTTAATGCCAATTTACTGCAAAATATTGCTTCAAATTTTTAGTTGCTTTTTGCTTTCGAGCCTCACATTTAAGTTTAATTCTTTAAAGCAATTTTTTGTGATTGCAACCACAATCACACTTATGACTTTTGTCTTTGGTGGGGGATGTTATGCCTTGCAAAATCTTATAGGAAGCTTTCCGCTTTTCGTTGTGGCAATCGTGGGCAGTGTGATATATGTGGCAAGCTATTGCATTATCAGGTATCAGCAGAAGAGAAATATTATCGAAAATTTTTGTTATAAAGTCAAAATAATTGATGGCGACAAAACGATAGAAGAAGAGGGTTTTTTGGATACTGGCAATATGCTTTATGATTCAATAAGCAAAAAGCCAATTATGCTTGTCACTTTTGATATATTTCATAAGTTATACGACAACGTGTCCTTTATAAACGCATTCACAAAAAAAACAGAAAATTGTTCTATTAAAAACGGTCACTACATAAAAATTAATAGTGTTGGCAGTGGGACAAGCATGCTTATATTTTCAATTGATGAACTTATAGTCGGCGGGGAGCGAAGTTTTAAGAATGCAATGCTGGGGCTTTCTTTTTCGGGATTTGATAAAAGTTTTGGCAAAAAGATCTTGTTACATAGCGAACTTGTTTAAGGAGGGAATATGTTTAATTTAATTTTTAAGATAAAAATGTTCTTATATAACCTTTTTCACAGGAAAAATTTGCTTGACGTCAAAAACATTGTCTGTTATATCTGTGGCAACGAGGAATTTTTGCCTCCACTCGACAGTGAAGAAGAGTATCAATTGCTTCTCAAAAAAGAGAAAGGGGATCCGGGTGCGACAGAAAAACTTATAGAACACAATTTAAGACTGGTTGCATACATTGCCAAGAAATTTGAGTCGAGCGGAATTGAGTTTGAAGACCTTATATCTACAGGCGCCATTGGGCTTATTAAAGCAGTGAAGACCTTTAAGGTAGACAAAAATATTCGGCTTGCAACCTATGCGTCAAGATGTATTGAAAATGAAATTTTGATGCAGATAAGAAAAACCAGCAAGATCAAGAATGATGTAAGCCTTGACAGGCCTCTTTGTGAAGATGGAGACGGAAATCAACTTGTGCTTGCCGATATTTTGCCATGCGAAGATGATGTGGTGCAATCCACCGTAGATCAGCCGGCTGAAAAACAGCTTATTGGACAGTTCATTGCAAAGCTTAGCTCACGAGAGCGAGAGATTATGGTGTTAAGATATGGGCTTATGGGACAGGAGGAGCTTACCCAGAGGGAAGTTGCGCTCAAACTTGGCATCAGTCAAAGCTATATTTCAAGACTTGAAAAACGCATTCTCAGTGACATGCGAATAGAACTTGAAAAACAATTATCCGTCTAAACTTTTTGTCCTTTTTTGTCGAGGTTGTATAGAAATTTATTCGAATGCAAAAGATATACCATGCGGAGGGTGGTATGTCTTCAAAGGTAAGCATATGCGGAGTTGATACGGCGAAACTGCCTAAACTTAAGAACAGCGATATCGAACAGCTTATGAAAAAAGTTAAAGCAGGCGATGAGAAAGCGAGAGATTATTTTGTGGTGGCAAATTTAAGACTTGTTTTATCAGTCGTCCATCGGTTTGGAGGACGAGGCGACAAGGCAGATGATATGTTTCAGGTGGGATGTGTGGGACTTATGAAGGCCATTGACAACTTCGACGAGAAGTTGAACGTTAAATTCTCAACTTATGCGGTACCAATGATCGTGGGAGAGATCAGGAGATATCTACGTGACAATAACTCTATTCGCGTCTCTCGTTCAATGCGCGATATTGCATATAAGGCGTTGCAGGCAAAGGAACAACTTTCGAAATCATGCGCCTATGAGCCCAGTTTGGAGGAAATAGCAAATGCCATTGATATGCCCCTATGCAGTGTCACCTTTGCACTTGATGCAATAAGTGATACAGTGTCTCTAAGCGATCCGGTTTACAGCGATGGCATGGACTCGATCAATCTTATCGACCAAATAGCCGATGAGAAGCATACCGATGAATTCATGCATGACAATATTTCAATAAAAGATGCAATTAAGACCCTTTCAGATCGCGAAAGAGAAATCTTGCTTATGAGATATTATGTCGGCAAAACACAGACCGAAGTCAGTGAAGAGATTGGCATAAGTCAAGCACAGGTGTCCAGACTTGAAAAAAATGCACTCAAGGTGATTAAGGAATTTTTGGTGTAATTTGTCATTATTTGACGAACAGCATCATATCTTAAACTGTGGAAAGTACATTTTTAGAACTTAGATGTAAGGAAGTTGTCAATATTTTGGATGGTCGCAGACTTGGTCATATCACTGATATGGTCTTTGATCTGGGCTCGGCAAGAGTGCTTGGCTTTATTGTGCCGGCAGAGAGGACTGGTTGGAACTTTTTCAAAAGCTCCGATCAACTCTTTATTCCCTATGGCTGTGTGGTAAAGATTGGCGAGGATGCACTTTTGGTTGAACTGCCAAGTCAAGGTGTGCCTACAAATCCATACGTGCTGACTCAGAATAGAAAAAATTAAGATGATAAAGGCTATTTATTTTTGAAATAGCCAAACATTGAAACACAAATTTCTTTTTTTGCCTCTTTTTTTATAAACGATGAAAAGAGGCTTTTTTTGATAAAAATTTGCACTTTTGGACAAAAAAGTCTCAAATCCATCCGCTTTTTTTGGAAATTAGCGCAAAATGTCAACTTCCTTTTGGAAAAAGGTAAAAAAAGTTGACATTTTGGCGGGGGGGGTATAATAGAGGTAGGAATTATTAACAATAAGATAGGACCCGCCTTGCGAAGGCTTTTGGCTCTCGCAAAAAGCAGGAGGGCTGACAAGCCCTCCTTGGGACTTTTTGCAAAGTCCTCTTCGCAAGGCGGAGAGAAACCTTTATGTAATTCTTCAACAAAAACAAGGATTGAAATTATCGAAACGACATACAGGATAAAACTTAAGTAGTTTCAAAAAAATGTTTTTGTAAAAGAATAGAAAAAGCATAATTCCA
>CALWTP010000051.1 GCA_944384495.1 uncultured Clostridia bacterium | reverse complement strand
TTCCCTCCATTGCCCAATATTCCTAACTGCTGCCTCCCGTAGGAGTCTGGACCGTATCTCAGTTCCAGTGTGGCCGGTCATCCTCTCAGATCGGCTAATCATCGTCGCCTTGGTAGGCCTTTACCCTTACCAACTAGCTAATGATACGCGAGCTCATCTATTACCGGATCTCTCCTTTGACCCCATTTTGATGCCATTTCGTGGTCTTATGCGGTATTAGCAGAAGTTTCCCTCTGTTATCCCCCTGTATTAGGCAGATTACTCACGCGTTACTCACCAGTCCGCCACTAAGTAATTGGCAGAACAAAACATATTCGAGGCTTTCCCCTCATCATAATCTCGCTGCGAGCTCGTCTTTTTGGCTTATTTGTCCTTTTCTTCGCACCACCTATGTGTTCTCACACTGGTGCTCGTAAAGTCCAACTAATCTCAAAAATACTTTCTCTCGCTTCCATATTTAAAAAGTTTTATTCTTCTCTTGGGTTGAACTCTTCCTTTTTATGTGGATTAATTAAATATGCTTTGTTCTGCCAATTACTCCGTTCGACTTGCATGTTTGAAGCACGCCGCCAGCGTTCGTCCTGAGCCAGGATCAAACTCTAATTAATATTGTTAAGGTCACCATACTTTTTGGCTCCCTTCATAAGCTCCCATTCTATTCTTTAACATGGTTCAAGCTTCTATTTTGAAACCTTTGTTCAACTGCTCGTCAAACTTCTGGTTCTTGGGTTTGATTTTTCCACACTATGTACACTCATAGTGCTTCGGCTCTTTAACTTTGTAAATTGACTTCGTTCAATTTCTTGTACTTGTCTGAACTATTTAATTTTCATGGTTCTTGCTCTCTCCTTCGGAGTTAGCTCTATTATATTACCACACCTCTCCCCTCTATGTCAACTCTTTTTTCTATCTTTTTTCCCTTTTTTTCTATTATTTTTCCTCTTTTTTCCCTCTTCTTGCGATACACGAAACCCCGTTGTGGCATTTTTCGATATATTATCTCATACATATTATCATATCCGACTCTCTCATTGACAGCACGAAGAAAATGTGATACTATAATTATATGGCAAAAGGTATAGTAAAAGAGACAAAAAAACGTTATAAAAATTCGAGAATTAAAAGAGTTTTAAAGACAATTGGTGGTACTTTTTTAGGCATCACTCTGTCCGCTCTTATTGCAACATCTATCTATTCTCTATGTCTTCCAAGATTAAATAGTAAAGAAGAGGCAAATAATTTTTTGGTATCAAATGGTTATAATGCCGATTATGATAATATTAATACAATTCTTAAAAATACTTACACAGCAACCACTCCTCCAATTTTATCTGACACGATCAAGCTTAATATTGCTATAGACGACTTATCAGGTGAGCAGATTGCTGATATGCAGGCAGTTGTCGAGGAGTTTAATTTTATCTTTAGTATAATAAATCCAAAATATAAATTTAAACTCAACTTCGATCCAACTGTGGCTGACTATCTAAATCCTGGTAATATTACAGTAAAGGGCTATACCGATTTAGGACTACTTCTTTTTGAATCAAAACTTGGCAATGTCCATTGGACACTACCTTATTTTAATAAAACTGGGGTGTCGTCAATGTATCAAATTATCAACCTGAAATATCAACATGAAAAATGTAATATGCGAGATGTCTTCGCTCATGAGTTGTTGCATTGTTTGGGGGTCGGCGATGCCTACATTTTGGATGAAGATATTGATGTCCCTTCAATTATGAATCATTCAGCTTTCCTTCGAAAAAATGATATTGCTTTGCTGGTATCAAAATATGGGGACTATTCCACTCCTGAAAAAGAGGCATCACTGAAGATTTTTATTGAGAATTATGAACAAAATACTCCGCAAGGACAGAAAATAATGGGGCAACAAGAAACCCTTTACAAGGAGTTTATACAACACATTGAGAAACATCCAGAACTGGCAAATAAGAATATTAGTTTTGAAATCCCTGAAAAGCTGTATATAATTAATCCGGGTTTCGGCGTAAACTATTTACTGTGTGACATGAGTGAAATTGACAATGATAAATATGTTGACTCATACTATGATATTAGCCAAACTACTGGAGAGTTTCGGTCTCATCTCAATGCTTATGAAATCGAAAAAACATCGCTAAATACTTCATATTACGTCGACCACGACGGCCAGCAATCCTACCTGCTCTATATCTGCGATGGCGATTTATACCAAGTCGTTAAGCCAGAAAATGGAAATTTTTATCGATCAAATTTAGGCACAATCGTTGATAAAGAAACTTTTGATGAATATACAGAAAGACTTGAACGCTATAAAGCCCTCGACAAGGATGAGGCGCTGGCTTCGTATCAAGATTTTTTGACGCAAACAATAATTGAATCAGCAAAAAATAATGGACTGACTCCTAATAAGCCTGAACATTTCATCGGCCAGAAGTTTGTTGATAGCTATGGTAATAATTATACTTTTAATAAAGACAGTATTGTTTCCGACAGTGCTATTTTTAATAACCTGCCAACACTTTATCACGATTATGGCATTAGTGTTGGCGGATATTTTTTCCACTTGAATGATAACGGAAGCATCGATGTATATAATGTGGATTATCTCAAAAAATCCTTGACACAGGTCTTTACATTAGAGAAGCAATATGAAAATGAGCTTGGTTAATTTTATCCTAGATGCCGTGATAGTAATCAATATATTGGGATAATACAAAATAATTTTTGGTTTTAAAATTTGTTTCGCCTCAAGCATAACTGTTATTTCATTTTTAGCTTAAAAGCAATCAAAATCAAGATGAAGATACACACAGTTATGCTTTTTTATTATTTACTTCCATCTTATCAGTCAATATATATCAAGAAGGCTATCGCATTTGCACGTTGTGTTTCTATTGACAGAATAGAAATAAAATGATATTATGATCATATGGAATATTTTAAATTTAAAATAATTCCTATTTCTAAAATATTAAGACGTATAGAATAAAAATATTTATACAATAAAATTATTTATATAATATTAAAACATATATAATAAAATTATTTATATTTTAATTTATTTTGCCTTTTAAAGCCTATGAAAAAGATAAAATAACATAAAAATTATTTTTATTATTTAATTATTTTATTTATTTTTTTCTTTATATTTTTTACATATAATCGTGTAAAAAAAGCAAATATTTTCCGGCCAAAAAGATAATAAATAATTTTTAAAATTTTTTCTCGTTTTTTAAGCTTTTTTGAAAACCAAGATGCATCAAAGTAATGAATTGAAAAGGTCTCGTCTGTAACCTTAATTTTTTTTGTTGTATAATTGATTGGCGAAAAATGGTCATAATTGTACACTGTCACCGTGGGAGAGGATTTGTCCTCTTTGTCGTATAAAAACTGCTTTGACGCCTTAAGGATGAGGCCATAATATTTTTCAAGGAAAATTGCGTAGATGGGAGAATTTGGCGTTAGGTCAGGTTTTCCTTTTATTAAAAAGTCCTTTCTGTTATAAAAATCTATTAGTCTTTGAAGAAAAGGATGATTTTTGATTGAACCAAGTGTTGCAGTCTCAACATAGACATCATTCTCAAACGAAAGAAAAAAATCATTTTTTAGAAGCTGATCAAAAGATTTGACGATCTCCACATCGGTGTCAAGGTATATGCCACCAAACTCGTTTAAAACCTTGACACGAATGTAATCTGCAACATAGCCATACTTTTTCAAACTGTAAGCCTGCATTGCAAATTTGTTGTCTGAAAAATCAAAATTATCTTCATTCCACTCTTTTATCTCATAGTCTGGGCAAAATTTTTTCCAGCTGTCAAGACACTTATAAAAAAGCTTTGGCTTTTCCTTTTTCCCAAGCCAGACATAGTGAATTATCTTTGGGATCACTTTGGAACAACCTCAATTTGCAATTTACAGCTTACAAGAGGATGAAGGCGAACAAGCACTTGATGACTCCCTATTGCTTTTATCGGCTCCTTAACTTCAATTTTTCTCTTATCAACGTCAAACCCAAGCTGAGCAAGTTTTTCACCAATTTCCTTTGCTGTGATTGAACCAAAGGTTTTTCCGTTGTCTCCGCATTTTATTTCTAGCGTTATTTTCTTATTATTAATCTGCAAGGCAAGCTGTTCTGCTTTTTGTCTGTCCATTTCTTTATGGTAAAGCTCGGCCTGCTTTTTGGTCGCGCTTTCGCTTAAGGCTGAGCTGTTCGCAATTTTAGCAAGTCCTTGTTTAAGCAGAAAATTGGTTGCGTAACCGTCGCTCACCTCTTTAATCTCTCCTTTTTTCCCTGTTCCCTTGACATCTTTAAGCAATAATACCTTCATTCTGATCTCCTTTTAAGTAATTCTATAGCTTTCAAGTTTATTTGTCAAACTTTTGTCAATAATTCAAGTAAACAAGATTTTCTATAATCATCTCAGTAAAAGGAGTCGTAATGGATATAAGATGCCGAAAACAAACCTGTGTTTACAATGACAGATTTACATGTCGTGCAAAAGATATTAATATAAATCAAAAAGTTATATGTGATAAATATAAAAAAGATGAAAACAAAAAAGTCGAGGATACCACAAAACATCTTTTAGAAAAACCTCCCGCTTATGCCCCGCAAAGAGATAGCAAAGCACTTAAAATAAGCTGTCAGGCCAAATGCCTGTTCAATCATAACGGCAAATGTGTTTCAAACGGTATCACATTAAACTCTGTCAATGAAAAGCCATTTTGCGTCAGCTTCCTAGGAAAATAAGAAATGTTTTATAAATGACTTGATTATTTGATTTAATTATTCTATAATTTGAGTATGAGAGATAAAAGCACGAAAAACAATATGGCAGTGCCACAAAAGGAAACACAACCAGTGGCAAAACCGGAAGTTAAACCTTACAAGGTCTTTGACTCTGATTTGGAAATTAAAGATCGGGAGATTGCTGATTATTATAAAACAAGCGAAAAAATGCTTGTTATGCGTTTTCAACTTGTTGGAAGATTTAGAAATGGCAAATATGTTATTAATGACGATATGAAATATGATCTGGTCAAAATGCATAAAGAGATCATTGATAGTGGTGAAAACTTCTATAAAGCAGTCGTTTTATATATGAAAAAATATTTCTATTTTGACGTCAAAATGAGCATGATTGACGATAAACAGGCAAAGGCTTCCCTATATTTGTTGGAGTTTGTCGATGACGCAATGGAAAATCAGTATATTGTTTCACATATTGCCGATTTTGTCGATGAATTTGATGGCGAGTTTAGAATTAAAGTGCGCAAAGCCTTTAATCTTGAAGATGTCGCACTTATAAATGAGGACTTTTACATTCCAAACCTTGCAGTTTTGATGCAAGATGAATACGATATAAATCAGTTTGTGGGCAACCTATACGACTTGGCATCACAGATCTACCTTGTAAGAATGTTGAAGCTTTTGGAAGGCGCGGGCGAGCTGGGGTTGAAGATTTTACAAGAATACAAAACTCTTATCATCGATAAGGAAGAAGAATATCGAGATGAAAAATTTAAGCATTCGAGATTTAAATATCTCTTGGACCGTGCCATCAATAAATTTGGTGGACTTGAAAAACTGCCTATTCCAAAAGAAAAAATACAAGAAGTTGTCGGTGAGATAAATAAATCCGTTCGTGCCATTGATGGCTTGCAACCAAGAACAGGCACTGTTGAAATCATGAAATCAAAGGGCTCAAATCTGGATAGCGCTCCTGCTAAACAAATCTTTGGCAAAACGAGCTCAAAGAGTAAGTCTGCGAAAAAAAGTGCACCAGCCAAAAAAGCATCCAAATCGTCCTCAAAATCCAGCGCTAAAGCAACAAAGACGGGCGGGGGTGTATATGTGGATTTGGATTCACCTTCTCAAACTGAAACAATTTCTTCAACTTCTGATCATGGTCATACCACAAATTCATCGCCAGAATATGACAATTCTATTTCGTCTGATATTGACAACTCTATTTCAGATCCAGACACCGGTTCGTCTTTAAACCCAACATCGGGAAATGCTGACAGAGGGGATGATTTGGGCGATAGGCCGGGAGAAACTCCACATGTGGACACTGAGTTAGATGCAAAGATTGATTTAGATGATACGGCTATCAAAAATCCAGATATGGATACCGAGCAAACAAAGCTTGATTTAGACGATGCAACTATAGATATAGATGCTAAGTCATATTTGAACTCAATATCAGAAACCTCGGAAGAAGAAAAGGCAAATTTAGACAATATGGCTATCGATTCTCCAGCTATTGAAAGACAAGAAATAGAAGAAGCTAGTACCGCAATTCAAATAGAGCCTCTTGAAGACGACCGAGAAATTGAATAATTGATAAAAAACGAAATAATAAAAAAAAAGCGAAGAATCCTTCGCATTTTTTTATTGTTTCTCATCAATTATTTCATCATCATTGTATACTGGAAATTGATTTTTCATCGAATCATTTTCTGTCTCATAATAATTTTCTGTAAATTCTTTTGTTTTTTGTAAATCACGTACGGTATTCGTTATCGCCTCAAGAATTTCGCCACGCTCTTTCTCGCTT
>CALWTP010000050.1 GCA_944384495.1 uncultured Clostridia bacterium | reverse complement strand
TGATATCGATGCGATTGCAGTCACCTATGGAGCGGGGCTTATGGGTGCACTGCTTGTGGGTGTGAATTTTGCAAAGGCGCTTGCCTATAGATATATGAAACCTTTGATAGCAGTAAGTCATGTGGAAGGTCATATATCGGCAAATTATATCTCACACACAGAGCTCACTCCTCCCTTTATCTGTCTTATGGTAAGTGGCGGACATACCGCATTGTTAAAGGTCGAGGACTACAACAAAAAGACTTTGCTTGGGACAACTGTTGACGATGCAGTCGGTGAGGCATTTGATAAAGTCGCAAGGGTGCTTGGCCTTCCATATCCTGGGGGGCCAGAGATTGATAAACTGGCAAAAGAAGGGCAAAATACAATAAAGTTTACAGTCTCAAACAGTTTGAAAAACAGCTTTAATTTTTCTTTTAGCGGAATTAAGACAGAAGTGGTAAATCTTGTGCATAATTTACAGCAAAAGAAGATGGAAATAAATAAAGAGGATATCGCCCGCTCTTTTGAAGAGTGCGTGACAGAGGAGTTGTGTCTTAAGGCGATAAGAGCATGCAAGGCTTGCAACCTTAAAAAATTGGTTGTGGCTGGCGGGGTGGGAGCAAACAGTCTATTAAAAGAAAAGCTTTCTTCTCTTTGCCGGGAAAATGGTATTGACTTTTATTCGCCAGTTTTAAAATATTGTACTGACAATGCTGCAATGATCGGAAGCTGTGCATTTTTTATGATAAGAGATGGGCTTGGTCTTGCACCCTTGTCGCTTACTGCAAAACCGAATGTCGAACTTTAGAAATTAAAATTTAGGAGAATAAGATGGAATTATTAGCACCTGCGGGAAATTTTGATAAATTGAAAACAGCTGTATACTTTGGAGCGGATGCCGTTTATTTTTCTGGTAAAAGGTATGGTCTGCGTGCTTTTGCGGGGAATTTTAGCGATGACGAGATAATAAGTGCCCTTGACTATTTGCATAGTCATGGTAAAAAAGGATATGTAACTCTTAATATTGTCGCAAACGACCAGGATTTTGAAAATTTGGATGAATATCTGCTTCTTTTGCAAAAAGCCAATGTTGACGGTGTGATTGTTTCAGATCTAGGACTTATTGCATATATTCGCAAAAACTTTCCTCTTATCAATGTCCATGTTTCAACTCAAGCCAATGTAAACAATTCCTTCTCGGCAAAGGTTTATGTCGATATGGGAGTTAAACGCATTGTCCTTGCAAGAGAATTAGATCTTAAACAAATAAAAGCTTTGCATATGGCACTTCCAAGCGTTGAGCTTGAAGTTTTTGTGCACGGGGCCATGTGCATTTCATATTCGGGGCGATGTCTTTTATCAAACTATTTGACCGGCCGTGATAGCAATCGTGGAGCCTGCGTTCAGGCTTGCAGATGGAAATATTTTGTGCGAGAAGAGAGTCGAGATGATGAGCTTCCTATTGAAGAGGATGAGAGAGGGACATATATATTTAATTCCAAAGACCTTTGCCTAATTGACCACCTGAAAGAACTTTCCGATGCCGGAGTTTCCAGTTGTAAAATTGAGGGACGAATGAAGTCGGACTACTATGTCGCAAGTGTCGTCAACGCATACAGAAGGGCAATGGACGGATATGATAATTATGATATCTTGCATAGCGAGCTTGAGAAGACCAGCCACAGACGCTATACAACTGGTTTTATGTTTGGTGCTGATGATAAGGAGTTTTTGCAGGATTCAATGCCTATTCAGTCCTATGTTTTTATTGCCAAGGTTGTGGAAGATGCAAAAGATGGAAGGGTGAAGGTTGAGATGCGAAACCGTTTTAAAGAGGGAAACTTACTGGAAATTTTATCGCCAGATGAGAATTTTTTAAAGATATTAAAGGTCTCAAACATTATGGATGAGAATGGAGAAAAATTAGCAGATGTTAAAAAAGTACAGCAAATTGTGGAGATTGATTGTCCCTATCCTTTGAAGCAAGGTGATATTTTAAGGGTAGAGAAAAATAATAATGATAGTTAAAGCTAGATTGAATATATAATAAAAATTATTAAAAATCCATTTTAAAGTGGTCAGATTTAAGATCTTGAAGCAAAAAATTTAGAATTATACAACGAAAAAAGCCTAAAAGATTATACTTTTAAGCTTTTTATTTATTATACTTTTAAGATTTTATTTTTTATTTGATTGAATTGTTTGCAATATCATGTTTAAATAAATTATCAGGTGGTCAACCATTATTCATCTTTAGAAAAATAGCCAAATCCATAGCATTTTGCTCCGACATGGGAACCTACGACACATCCGATTTCGCCCGTTATAATTTCCTGTCCTTCTGGGAGCAATGGTTTCATTTTGTTTTTAAGACGTTCGGCAGATTCCGGGGTATCAGAGTGCACTATGTAAAGAGGGTGATTAAAGTCAGGATTGACAAACTTGCTAAGTAAATATGCCTCTGCCTTAAGTGTACCCATACATTTGGCTACATTTAACACCTTCCCTTGTTCAATCGAAATAATTGGTTTTACTCCAAGCATTGAACCTATGGTCGCACTGGTGACTGAGAGCCTGCCACTGTTTTTCAGATATTTGAGATCATTGATAATTGCATAGACATGGATATTTTTTCTCAGTCTATAAAATTCCTCTTTGATTTTTTCAATATTTTGTTCTCTTTCAATAAATTTGCATAACTCTATAATAATCGCACCTTGTCCAACAGTTGTTGAGGCGCTTTCTTCAATAAACACATTTTTCATACCCAAATTATCTGCAGCCATTTGGGCTTGAACCTTTGTGGTGCTCATTTCCATAGAAATCAACACCGTAATCACAAAGACATCATCTTTATTGACATATGGCCGATAAAAGTTCTCAAATTTGTATGCGTTTGGCATCGCTGTTTTTGGAATAATACCAGTTTCTTGCATTTTTTTATAAAATTCTCGTGTTGGCAGACCTTCAGGATATAAATCTTCTCCAAACATAACTTCGATTGGTATGATTGTAATATCATATTTCTCCATAAATTCGCTAGGTATATCGCAGGATGCGTCAGCAACGATTTTAAATTTCATATCTCCTCCTAATACTTCAACCATATGATATCATATTTATTTGGCTTTTGCAAAATTTTTATTGTTTTTTTTGATATATTTAATTTTTTTCTAGTCTAATTTTTCCAAACTATTGCTTTGTAATTTATCTAAAATATAATTTTGTAAAATTTTGTAAAAAATTATAAAATTTGTTTGCATGTCACATTTAAAAGATGTATAATGTCACTTATGAAAAAGCAGGGGGCTTTATGAATTTGATTACCAGTTTAAAGATTGAGGAAGACCTGACCATATATCTTCTAGTGTTAAAAATTACACCAAACTTAAAAGGGTATGATTTGATTAAAGAAGGAGTGAAAATAATTTTACAGGACTTATCAAAAAAGCACCATGTCAATCAAAGACTTTATTTTGAACTTGCAAACTCGTTTGATTTTGATATGGATCTTGTTGATAAAGCCATGAGAAACGCAATTGATGTCAGTTATAAAAGAGGAGGGATTTGTGATTTTGAAAAATCATTTCATATTGACTTTTCATCGCAAAAACCCACCCCTAGGGAATTAATATGTATTTTATCTGAAAAAATTGTACTTGATCTGAATAACTTAAAAAAACGGCCCAAAGTAAATGAGTATAAAAATATGAAGGTATAGTTTGATGAAAATCAAGATTTTATACTTATAAAAACCTTTTTCCTTCCAATGTGGAGTTTGAAAAAGGTTTATTGTTTGTTTGCTCAATAATGATCTGTAAGTCATGCTTTAGATCATTAAATATTAAACGATTTTAATATAAATTCCTCGGCTTTTTCAAGTCTTCGAAAATAGGTCCTCACAGACAAACCCAACTGTTCTATGATTTCTTCATTTTTCATGAGTTTGATGTGTTTGTTGTAAATGATCAATTTTAAAATGTCTGGAATACTTTTTAAAATATTTTCAAGTTTAACCTTGAAGTTTATTAATAGATTTTTTCTTTCAATAAGCTTAATGATTTTTGTGTAAGATTTTTCAGATGATTGCTTTCCTGTAATACTATAAAAGTATGAATTCATTGCTTCTGTTTCAATAAGTTTGTCATAGCTTTTTGCAAGACTGATACGATATCTATAAATTCGAAAAATTTCTTCTAAAATTTGATGTCTATTCATAATTATCTCCTTTATATTTGATTAAAAAAATCCCATATTTGGGTGGCGGTGGCACAAAGATACAAATAATCTTCATGATTGTTTTTGCTGTCAAAGATAGTCGAGGCAATTTTTACCTTAAACTAGCTTATAAAGCCTCAATCCTTGAACATTTTAATCTGTCGCCATCTTGAAACCCTGATGTGGGATTTTTTATATAGCAAGACTTTATCCTGCATTTTGGCATAAAAAAACCCAGCATTCCTATCTCTGTCGATTTGGAACGCTGGGTTCGCTTAATTTTCTTTATTCGATAAATTCCATTAAAATAAAAATTTCATTTTTGCATTTTTTGCATTTCATATTATGTATAAAATGCCTTTTGGTTGTCTTAGGAGCATTTATAAGCACCTTGCAATTTGTATTTTCGTATGTTGAGTAGCACTGCCCAAGACACCTTCCACAATGAGGACAATATAGTTTTATATCCACTTTTCTTCTCCTTAAAATTTGTGTATCATACTTTGCACCACTCCTAAAATTTTTACATCATTTGCTTCGATATCCGCATATTTATCATTCTCAGGATGTAATATAATTTTCCTGTTTTTCTTTTGCAGTCTTTTCACAGTGGCCTCATCGCCAAGAAGGGCGACCACAATTTGTCCGCTGTCAGCATAATCGGTTTTGCGGACAATGAGGATATCTCCATCTTGAATACCGGCCCCTTCCATGCTATCTCCAACAGCCTTCAACATGAAAAGATCGCCTTTCCCAAATATTTCACTTGGCAAAGCACAGATTGACTGGTAGTTTTCTTGTGCCAAAATTGGAGAGCCACAACGAACTTGTCCTACCAACGGGGCATATGTGGCAAGACTAAATTTATAGGACATATCTATTCCGCCGAGAGGAGTTTTGGTGATCTGTCCTTCCTTTTGTAGCAAATCAAGATAACGACTGACAAGCGACAAACTGCTGAGGTTAAAATGTTTCATAATAACCCTATAGCTTGGACTCTTTGCATGCTCAAGCTGATATAGACTTATGAAATCTTTTATTCTTTCAAGCAAGCTTTTATCAATTGTTTTCATTTGAATTCTCCAATTAAAAAGAACAATGCGTTCTTTTATGATCATTATTATACTCATAAAAAAAAATATTGCAAGCGTTTTTCGCAAAAAAATAAAAAAATTTTCTTATAAAAAATGGTTTTAAAAATTACGTTAAGTCAAATTCCTTGATAGAGAGAAAAAATCAAAAATCCGGGTGAAGGGTTTGATAATTTTTGGAATTTTGAGATTGGGAGGCGGAAAAATTGCAAAATACATTAAAAACAACAGTGTAATTTAATAGAGGAGGCAGATTGCATAAAAAATAATATTCTCTTGACAATTATTTGAAAATTTTATATTATAATTGGGTAATTTGGCAATAGAGTTTTATCAGGAGGAATAAATGAAAAAGAATATATTAATTGGCGGAGCATGGCCTTATGCAAACAACAGTCTTCACGTCGGTCATCTTGCAGCGCTTTTACCTGGCGATATTCTTGCAAGGTATTATCGGGCAAAAGGCGACAATGTTGTTTATGTATCCGGGACAGACAGCCATGGCACACCAATTACTGTCAGGGCGAAAAAAGAAGGGAAAAATCCACAAGAGATTGCACTCAAATATCATAATGAATTTGTGAAAAATTTTAATGACCTCGACTTTTCTTATGATGAATACACATCGACAATGTCAGCATATCATAAGGAGCACGTCCAAAAATATTTAAAGATCATAGACAAGAATGGCTATATCTATAAAAAGACTGAAGAACAGGATTACTGTCCGCATTGTCAAACTTTTTTGTCTGACAGGGAGATAATTGGCATTTGCCCTCACTGCGGAAAAGAGGCAAAGGGAGATCAGTGTGACAACTGTCTGTCAACGCTTAATGCAAAGGATGTACTTTTTAAAAAGTGTAGCATTTGTGGTAGCGCAACAATTCAAAAAGAAAATACACATCTATATTTCAAATTGTCAGCCTTTCAAGATAAGGTTGCAAATCTTATTGAAAAAAATGAACATATTTGGCGTCTTAATGCTGTGAAAGAGTCTGAAAAATTTTTGTCTCAAGGGCTGAAAGACCGGGCACTTACAAGACAACTTGATTGGGGGGTAGAAGTTCCTTTTGAAGGGTTCGAAGACAAACGTGTTTATGTTTGGTTTGAAGCCGTAATGGGTTATATCACCACCGCTTGCCATGTTCTTGAACAAAGAGGACAAGATTTTGAAGAGTTTATGGAAAGCGCCAACACCATTTCTTACTATGTACATGGCAAAGATAACATTCCTTTCCATACCATCATCTATCCTTCATTGCTAATGGCTATCGATGAGAAATGGAATTTGCCAAACTTTATCATCTCGTGCGAATATGTCAATATGAACAATGAGAAGATGTCAAAGAGCAAGGGGAACTTGATCAGCATTGATGAGCTTGTATCGCTTTATCCAAAGGACTCAATCAGGTTCTTCATGATTGCAAATGGTCCAGAAACAAAGGACTGCAACTTTTCAAATGACGACTTTAAGCTTGTTCATAACAAGTTTTTGGTCGGCGTTATTGGCAATTTCATCAATCGAAATCTTTCTTTCTTGAATAAAAAGTTTGGCGGGAAGATTGCTGAAGGCAAAATCGATGAAAATATCATTGCCATGACACGGGAAACCTTTGAAAAGGTAGGCAAACAAATTGAAGAGGGGAGATTAAAGAGTGCTATTAATCTTGCCATTGATTATGTCAATGCTGGGAATAAGTATTATAGTGACAGAATGCCTTGGGTGCAAGTGCAAGAGGATATTGAAGGGTTCAACGATACAACTTACACCTGCGTCTATATGATGGCAAATATTGCAAGACTTTTTGCTCCTTTTATTCCTGATACTTGTGCGAGAATAAATAGAAAACTGGGTCTTGAAGATAAAGCTGTTTGGCAAGAAGTCAAAATCAAAGGTGATTTGCTTGTTCAGAATGATGAGCTTCTGTTCCAAAGATTGCAATAAGTTGAATTATCCATATTCTGTACTATAAAAGCGATTATAAATTGTAAATCCGATTTGAGTTTAAGTCGGATTTTTTTTATTTTGTTTGAAGTATTATAGCAGATTGTTTAAATAAAAATTTTTAATTTTTGACCTTAGTTGTTCTTCAAGACAATAAGGTTTTTTTAGAAAAAATTAATTTTTTGACAATAATAGGCTCAAATCCATCCTCATTTTTTGGAAATTAGCGCCAAAAGTCAACTTCCTTTTGGAAAAAAGGTAAAAAAAGTTGACTTTTGGCGGGGGGGG
>CALWTP010000049.1 GCA_944384495.1 uncultured Clostridia bacterium | reverse complement strand
AGGAGGAGAAAAAACAAGCGCCCCCGCTGATGGCTCACCAAAGGTGAGCCTAAGCAGAAGCGCAGTTTAAATAAAAATATAAAACTAAAAATCGACATCACTCAAACCGCGTGGCGGAGTGAAAACTAAAAATAGAGAACAAAAGTCGCGACAAAAGCTTTACGCTTTTCGTTTGGTCGCGAGTGGAGAAAAAACAAGCGCCCCGCCGATGGCTCACCAAAGGTGAGCCTAGGCAGAAGCGCAGTTTTTTCTCCAATGGTGCTGGTGGTGGGAGTCGAACCCACATGAAGTTGCCTTCGAGGGATTTTGAGTCCCTTGCGTCTGCCATTTCGCCACACCAGCTTCTTTTTGTCCGGATTTGCTGTACTTAAATCCAGTCTGACGATATTTTATCATATTATTTTGTTTTTTTCAACTGATATTTCATTTTTCATAAAATTTTTTGTTTTAATTGTTATTTTATTCATAAATTTGAGGTAAATTTGAACAATTGTCGAATATTGTTGATTTTTGTAAAAAATTTTACAAAAATATCAAAAATGTTGGCAGTAATGATTGACTGTAACCTTTTTAAGCCTTTATAATTCGAGTAGTACAAAGGAGAAAAATATTTATGAAATCAAATTTATGGGTAAAAACTGTTTTAAATGGATACAAATACTTAGAAGGTATTGCCGAGGCAATTGACAAACTGGTCGAGCGACAGGCAATGAATTCATTTTATAATTTTTGTAGCCAAGTGGACAATGGTGTTATGGCTGTAAGTGAGAGGATAATTGATCTTATTGAAAGAAAAAAGAAATTGGTAAATTTAAAAGTTCTTGTGGATAAATGTTTGGAAGGGTGTCAGCTTGAATGTGCTCAAATACTCATTGAAAAATATATTGATAATGACAAAAGTGAGGAAATTGCTCAAAGGCATGGTTTGGCAATGAGAACCTATTTCCGCAGGCTTGCTGAAGCGGAAGAAACATTTCGAAGCAACATGAGTCGATATGGGTACAACGATGAAAAGCTTGATAATTTATTTTCAGAAGAGCGATGGATAATGGACATATACAACAGCTTTGAAGAAAAAGAACTGGGCATTGAGCGGGAAAAAGAAGTATGCTAATTTAAATCCTTCTCATCAAACTCAAAATAATCTCTATGACGTCTTTTTTTAAAGCCTTTTGATTTTTCATTTAATACTTTATCTTTCATCCATGAAGGTTTTATTAAAAGGTAAAATACAACGAGGCAAGGCAGTGAAACTCCAATGATTATAAATGTCATAGCAACGGGAGAAAGCCCGCCGGGCAAGTTGCCATCAGTTGAAAAGGCGGGGTCAGTTATCACAGAGAATGTCTCATAGTTGATTGGGATTTCTTCAGGATTAAAATCATCGCAAAAGATAGAAGATACATATCCAAATACTTCTTTTTCTCCGCTAAATTTGCAATAATACCAAATATTTGATTTGTTTGGCACATATTCGCTTCCTTCGATTTGTCCATAATATGGAATATTTTCAGTGAGGTAGGGAATAGTGCTTATTTTATATTCATTTGCATCGGTAGGCAAATGATAGATTCCAAGACCATCTCTGGAATATACTCGAAAATAACAATCGGCAAAAGGCCTGATTGGTACTCCGTCCATAACAACCACCTCATCGACCTTCACATAACCTTCAAGATCCTGGTAAGTGGCATAATAAAACTCATCATTTGCCTCTCCGGTTAAGATTACAAAATAGGTCACGGGGATTTCAAATAGCCTATTTTCGCTCTCATCATAGGGTAAAGAATAAAAGAAAATTCCTTCACTTTGCACTTTTGCATAATAATTTGTGTCTTGAGCATGCGAAAAAGTGGCACAAGGGCTTGATAAGGTGAGGGTTATAAATGGTAAAATAAAAATTGATGCGACTAAGAGTAATTTTTTCATGACTTAATTGTAAATGAGTCCTAAAATTATTCAATAATAAAAAAAAGTCGCAAATTTATATTTTAGGAGTTTTTTTGACGAAAATATTATGGAAGAGCTGTTGTATAAACTAAAATTGGTTGAGAGCGAAGAAAAAAAGAGATATCATGATGATACCCTTGCAAGATATAATACCGGTGATATAGTCCATAAAAAACAGGTTGCGTTTCATAAATGTGACAAGAAAAATCGTTGGGTCTTTGGCGGAAATAGAACGGGCAAAACCGAGTGCGGTGCAGCAGAAACGGTTTATCTTGCAAGAGGCATTCATCCTTATAAAGAAAACAAGCCGATAACTTGCTGGGTGGTGTCGTTGTCTAGGCAAGTGCAAAGGGATGTTGCACAAAGCAAGATTCTGCATTATCTTCGCAAGGATTGGATATACAAAATTGTGATGTCAAGTGGTCGGTCGGATAGTGCTGAAGGCGGGGTGATTGATTTTATCCTTGTCAAGAATGTTTTCGGCTCGCTCAGCAGGATAGGGTTTAAAAGCTGTGACCAAGGGCGTGAAAAATTTCAGGGGTCCTCACTTGATTTTGTATGGTTTGACGAGGAACCGCCATACGATATCTATCAGGAATGTCGTATGCGAGTTTTGGATCGAAAGGGTATGATATTTGGCACGATGACCCCGCTTAAGGGGCTGACATGGGTTTATAATGAAATTTATCTCAATAAGAATAAAGATGACCAGGTGTGGTATGAGCAGATGGAATGGGCAGATAATCCATATCTTGACCAAAGCGAGGTGGAAATGCTGACCAAAACTCTTTCAAGCGATGAGCTTGAAAGCAGAAGATATGGGAAATTTATGCAAATGGGCGGACTGGTTTACAACGAATTTGACGAAAACATCCATGTAATTGAGCCTTTTAGCGTGCCAAAAGAGTGGTATGATATGATTTCAATCGATCCGGGGCTAAACAATCCGCTCTCAGCTCATTGGTATGCAGAAGACTATGATGGAAACATATATGTCATCGCCGAGCACTTTGATAAGGGAAAAGACGTGGCATATCATGCTGGTAAGATCAAGGATATATCTGAAAAACTTGGCTGGCCCAAAAACAATGGAAAGCTTTGCGCTTTGATTGATAGTGCAGCGACTGCTAAAACTCTTGCAAGCAGCAAAAGTGTGGTGGAGCTTTTTTACGACAATGATATTTTGGTCAATCCCAAAGTCAACAAGGACATGTTCAGCGGTATCAATGTCGTCAAGAGATTTTTAAAAGACGGAGAAGGGAAACCTCATCTGTTTATCTTCAAAAACTGTGTAAACCTCATCTCTGAGCTGAAATCATACTGGTGGGGCGATGGAGATTTGCCGATAAAGAAAGACGATCACTGTCTTGACGAGATGAGATATTATCTTATGACAAAACCGCTACAGGTTTTGCCTCAAAAGAAAACCAAAAGCGAAATAGAGCTCGATAAGGAGAGGCTTATCAAAAAATTGATGAATAAAAAAAGATATTATAAGGAAACTAAAAATATTTTGTAAAAGATTTGGAAAAAATAGTATTATTATGTTAAATTAATAATGTAAACTATATGATGCTAAATTACTTTTTTTGTTTGCATTGTTCGCAAGACAGATTTTGACGCAAGAATCCACATGAAATTGTGGTGTCACGTGGTTTGGTTTGACAATAGTTGCTGGCAACTGTTTGCCGGCAATCAGAATAATAAAAAAATTAGGCGAATTTTCTGTACCTTTGTGTTTAAAAGGAGAGAGATGAAAAAATTTTTGGTTTCAATTTTTGCGATTATTTGTGTTCTTTGCAGTGCCGTCACAGCTGGAGGAGGTGTTTTGGCATGGGCAAACACAGAAGATACTTCCACCACGCCACCAATTGAGATTGACACAACTGAGAAATTTATAAACACTTTTTCAAGTTCTGAGTTTGCAAATGATGATGTCAAGATTGTACTTGCGGAAGACCTTGATTTTGAAGAAGTTTCTGATGAAGAGATGGCGGAAATGTTTCAGACTGAAAGGGTTTTTCAAGGTGAGTTTGATGGAGACGGACATACCATAAGCAATATTACGCTGAGCGGAGGAGAAACTTCAAATAATATAGGTCTTTTTGCAAATGCGAATGGAGCGGTGATAAAAAATTTAAAGATAAGTGGCAGTGTCACTTTTGACTTTGGCGAAAATGTTTCGCAGACCATAAATGCAGGAGTTCTGGTCGGACGAGGGCAGAATGTGCAGATTGACAATTGTGAACTTGATAATATAAAAATCATCACAAGTGAAGATGAGTCGCAGACAATAGAGCATCAAACCTTGACCATTCCAGTTTCTTCCAATATCAACTTTGGAGGACTGATAGGCCTTGCTACTTCTGCGATAAGCGATACGCAAACCAGAACAACAGTGATAAGCAATTGTGTTTCATATTATTCAATCGATCTAAATTTACAACAAAATTGCCTTGTATATGTTGGAGGGCTTGTTGGCAGTTTAGAAAGCGGAAGCATAATAAAGAATTGTCTATACTTTGGGGATATCACCTTAAAGAATTCAATAACGGGAACAAGCGGGACAAATACACAATATATTGGCGGGATTGTTGGTAATCTTGGAGGATCGACAATAGTTAATACAGCCTTTGCCGGCAATATTGAACCAGGTGACACATCACTGGATGTTTGCATGGGAGCCATTGCTGGCAGGAGTGCGGGAGCGGGAAGTTTAAGTTACAGCTATTGGACGGTTGGCGGAATCGTTGCTTGTGGACAGGGGAATATAGAGCAAAATGACCACCTTAAACAAGTTGAGCAGATTGATGAAAGCTTTTTAAAAAATGCAGAAAATTTTGATATTATTGAGCTTACATTCAATTTTGACACCATTTGGTGCTTAAGAGACAGCCGTATTTGTCTTCAAAGATTTCTTAATTTTGATTATATGTTTAGTGGTACAAACAACTATTTGACATCTCAAGTTTTTGTTACCAACGATGAGGAGACAGGGGAGAGTCATAAAAACTTAAAATATGGAAAAAGTCTTACCATTAAACTTAGATTCAATGAGCAGTTTTACAACTATTATTCACTTGGATCAGTAATATTGCAGGGAAGCACACTGGCACGGTCCAATTATACCGCTCAAGAGGTTTTAGATAAGGACAGTGGTGCACTTATCGGATACGACATTGCTCTGACAGTCAACGATATGACTGACGGAGCCTATGACTTTGTTATGGCACCCGTGACGTTTGTCTGCCAAGTGCGTATCAGTGATGAGGCGATGGAAAACGATCAGGGCGGTGTCAGTGTTGGGAGCAGTTATCTCGATCAATTGCCTTTGACATTTACATATCAAACAAGAGCACAGCAAATTTCGGCACGAGGAGAGGGAATTTACACTTTCTCGCATTGGGAACTTTATTACAGGTCTGAGGCCGATACAGAGGGGCAGTACAGTGAGTTGGTACCCCACTTTGACGATGCTCGAAGCAGTAATTTAAGTATTAATTTTGGCGAAAGCCCATTCAATCGTGAGTTTATGCTTGTTGCATATTTCTCCAGCGAGAATGCCATTCAAATCGATGTGTCTAATTTTGACAGCGAGGGTATAAAATCGGTGACCATAAACAATGAACTTTATGAAGGAACCCCGATTGTGGTTTCTCATACCGACTCAAATGTTTCACTTGTGCTGGTGACAAACCCAAATTACCTATTGAATGAAGAAATGTTTTTAAGCAGTATCGCAAGCCTTTATGGAGTTGCAGTTGAGGACTTGGGTGTGGTGTCAGTGAGCGATCCTTACACAGATCCACAAACACAAGAAACAACATATCGATTTAGGTTGAATATGAATTCGGCTGTGAATGTTCAGGATCGATCTATTTCTTTGTCATTTGTTGTGGAAGAGGATAACTCAAGTCGTCAAAATGGTTTGCTCTTTGTCTATATCTTTGTTCCACTTGGAGTTGCTCTGATAGCACTCGTGGTTGTGCTTATCGTTCTTAAAAAGAGAAAAGGTGGCGGACCAAAACAAACAAAACAAAAAGTAAAAGAGGAAAGCTATAAGGATTATTATTGATAAAATTTATGGTATGACATGCTTGGCAACAAAAGGGATATGTGATGTTAAAATTTTACTGCCATAAAATTTTAAGAAATTCTTGCGAATTTGCCTGCTTCGCTCGCCATCACATAGCCCGATATTAACATCCTTTCCAGCCTATTTGCTGTATAAAAAGCGGAAAAAGGAGTGTTTAAAAGTGCTTTTTATGTAAAATATTGCCATATCTATCGAAAAAAAAGAAGGTCTTAGTCAAGTAACTTTGAAACTAGCGGTATTTTAGGCTAAAAGAAAAAGAGCGTAGTTGAATTTACGCTCTTTTTCTTTGTGTTTAAATAACTGAATATACATCATAAGTTAAAGCTTTTGTTCTTGTTGTATCACCTTTGAAAGCTCTAGTTATTTCTAATGTTTCTGTAAAGGCATAAGTTTTAATCGGTGTATATTCTACATTGTTTTGATTTACTGAATAATTTAATCCAATTTCTATTTAACTTCATATACCTTTACAAATTTTAGAAATAAATCTATTGCTTTTTCAGGGTAATTTTTAAGTGTTAGTTTAAAGAAATTTTGTATATCTTCTTTAGATAATTCATAAGTGATTTTTGATTCTTCTATAATAAGTTTTTCTTGCAAATCATTTCTTTGTTGTTCTAATTCTTCTAATCTAGATTTTGTTGTTTCTGTTATTATTCCTTTTTCTATTGCTGTTAATATATTAGATATTGATGTATTTAATCTTTGCATTTCAGATTTAATATTTGAAAGTGAACTATTGCGTTTTGTTCGTTTTTTGTTTTCTTCATATATTAAATCAGTTATTGAGTTTAGATTTTCTGGAATAGTGAATTGTTGTTTGAAAAATTTATCTACAACTCCTTCAATGAAATTCTTTTCGGTGATTCTAGTTAAACAGTTATTCTTTTTGCCTGAAATACATTTGTAATATCTCAAATAATTTCCATTTCTAGGTTAACAGTTAAACCTAATGAAAATGCAAATAATATAAAAATTGATATAAAAAATGAAGAAAATAAATCAATAAATCTTGATGATGAACTAATGAAGTTGCAATCATTAAAGTAAAAAGGATTAATTGATGAAAATCAATATGACAGCCTAAGAATGAATATTATTAATAAATATTTTAAACAATAGTAGTGTATTTGATTTTATAAAAAAATAAAAAAGAGTATAAAACTGAATTAATTATTCACAATTATGCTCTTTTTTTATGCTTATATTATGTATAAATTATTTGGCAAAAACTTATTTATAACGAAAAACATGGTCAACTTATTCAATTTGACTTGATTTGTAAATAAAATTTTGATATACTAATTCTAAGGAGAATGGTTATGGTTTTAGTTTATTTAAATAAAGATAAATCTGTTATTTGTGAGATAATGGATAATGGTAAATTTGTTATAAGTTCAAACCATACTAACAAAAAAAATTCAGAAAGACTTGTATTTAATATATCACAAATGATAACCGTTGAGAAAAAAAGGGGTACAATCACTATAAGTCTTAATGGCACGCCTTATGCAACTGTTAATAATTTAGGGGTAATAAAATATAAAAATGTATTAACATCTTTTGAAACAAGGCTTTTTGCACAGGGAGAAAAAATTGAAGCTCTTCCTTTTGCAAGATTTGATAAAATGCCAACAAAGTTAAAAACTGATTTGCATACACATTTTGCAGGAGCACCAACCCCAGAACAATTAATTGAATATGGCATAGGCAATGATGTCCTTTTCCCAGCATGGATTTTGGATAAGGCGAAGATTGACTATTCTTATTTGCAAGCAAATAAAGACGGATTATATAAATTAGAAGACATTATTTCTAATTTTAATAACAGACAG
This sequence comes from uncultured Clostridia bacterium, assembly GCA_944384495.1. Classification (GTDB taxonomy): domain Bacteria; phylum Bacillota; class Clostridia; order Christensenellales; family UBA1242; genus Caccovivens. The sequence continues at coordinate 903 of CALWTP010000049.1, read as the reverse complement.
CTTTTAATAAATGCAATGAAAATTGATACGTCTGAGCAAGAAACCTTTAATAAAATGGAAGAAATATATGCTGTTCGTGGAGCTTTTACTAAAAATCCAAAAATGTTTATTCCTATTCTTAGAGCTATTGCAAATGATTCAAAACAAAATGGTGTTAAATATGTGGAATTGTCTCTATCTTCAATTATATCAGATGTTAAACAATTAAGAGAACTTGATAAGTATATGCCTGATATAGAAAGAGAGACAGGTGTTCAAATACGCTTTTTAGGAGCTTTATGGAGACATTCAGACAAGGAATGGAACAATGATGAAGTTGACAGGCTTAAAGTCACTGCTCAAAGTCCATATATTGTTGGTTGTGATGTCATGGGGCATGAAACAAATTCTACTATGGAATTTTATGACAACATTAAAGAGTTGGCAAAATATGCTATGCAATATGATCCTAATTTTGTTATTAGAGTTCATGCAGGAGAAAACCCATTATTTAAAGCTAATGCTAGACAAGTGCTTCTTGCAGTAGAGGAAGCTCATTATGAACTTAGTCAAACAACTGATAAGCCAATCCCATATCCACAAGTTAGACTTGGACATGGAATTTATGGATTTGACGAACCAGCTCCTTGGGATGAAAAAGAAAGAACTAAAAATATGACAATGCAACAATTGTGTGATGAAATTAAACCTATAATTGAATTTAACATGAGTTCTAACTTGTCATTAAATAATATTAATGGTTTACACGAAATTCCTATAAAACAATATATTGACAATGGTATACAAGTTGTTTTAGGAACAGATGGTAAAGGAATATATTCAACTGATTTAGAGCAAGAAATGATATTAGCTCATCAAGCTGGACTTACATTAGAAGATTTAAAATCTATATCTAAAACAGAA
>CALWTP010000048.1 GCA_944384495.1 uncultured Clostridia bacterium | reverse complement strand
ATTGAAAGGGGTATAACTCAAATACCAAAGTTTGACAACGAAGGGAATGTTTTATCTCGTGTTACAGTTGTTGGTGATACTAAAACAACTTGTAGTGTTAGAGAAATCCCAATTACAGACATTGTAGTTGATACATTACAAACTTGGAAAGAAAAACAAAATAATAGAGAAAAGACTAATAAAAATGTAACCGCAGAATTAACTGCACCAACGTCATATGTTTTTGCTAATGACGACGGAAGTGTTAGAACATATTCTGGTTGTAGAATGGTGTTTGATAGATTTAAGAGAAGAAATAATCTTGATAAATATAATATACATTTTCATGGGCTTCGCCATACATTTTCAAATATGCTTTTTGAAATGAATGAAAACCCAAAGGTTATTCAACAACTTTTAGGCCATCGAGACGTAAAAACAACAATTACTGTTTACAACTCCGTTGATAACGAATATATACGAAATACGACAGAAAAGTTAAATGAAAAGATTAAACAAGAAAAACTATATGAAGATGAAAGGCGAAGACAAGAAGAAATACAAACCAAAAAGAATGATTTGCTTTCAAATATGACAGATGAAGAATATGATTATTTGCTAGAACAATTACTTGAAGAAAGAAAATTAAGAAAGAAAAAAGAAAAAGATTTTGAAATGTAATAGATATAAAAAAATTTTTATAATTTGTGATATAATAGCAACAAGGAGTAAGTTGTGTTATGGATATTGGTTGGGATGATTATGACATTTATCAAAAACATGTTACAATGGTTGCATATGAAGTCGAAACTATTATAGAATGTTGTAAACATTATGAAAGTTTAATAAATGAAATAGATAATAATGGTTTAGATGTTGTTAATATTGCACCGTCGTTTTTTTCAGAAATTATATCTTCATTAAAATATAAAATAATTGTTGGTACAAGAAAAATATTCGATGATATAGGTAGTGGGAACTTTAAAAAATTGCTTAATTCTAGAAGTTTAAATGAAAAATATTACAAGAAATTAAAAGATATTTTTAAACAATCTTTAGAAGAGTTAAAAAAATATGATGATATTATGAAAATGATAAAGAATGATAGAAATAAATATTATAGTCATTTAGAAAAGAATTTTTTTGATGGTATTATAACAAATAAGATTTTTGAGAAGCAAAATTTTAATAAATTAAATAAACTGCTTGATTGGGCATGGCATGTTTTGTCTAAAATAATGCAAAAGACCAATGCTTTTATTCCAGAAAAAGTTTATAATATTGATGTGAACAAACTATTTGCAAAACTTAAATAAAATGTACCTACATGTACCTACCGTGCTAGTTTTAGGTACATTTAGATAGTTTTAGACCGATTTATAAGTTTTAAAAATTTCACTTAAAAATCGGTATATTTTTTTACTTTTTTATGTACCTACGATACCCATAAAATGTACCTACCAATTTTTTGTGGTAAAAATTGATAAAAATTTTAGAAAATAAAAAATCGCCAAAACCCTAGGAAAATAAAGGGATTTAGCGACTTTTGTTTAATGGAGCTAATGACGGGACTTGAACCCGTGACCTCCGCCTTACCAAGGCGGTGCACTACCGACTGTGCTACATTAGCATAAGCAATTTTTATTAAATTTTTGAGTGCTTTTTGAGGTGCAAATTTTGGCTATTTTTATCTTACCAAGGCGGTACGCTACCTGCTGCGCCACATAAGCATATTAGAATTTGAGAGTGTTTTTTGTTGTGTCAAAAAGTGCCATTTTTTGTCTTGTCAAGGTGAAGGTGTTATGCAATTATATTGAATCATATGCACTATCAAATAATAGCAGATTTTGCATAAATAGTCAATTATTAATCTTATATTTAAATAAATTTATGAAAAAAATATGTTAAAAGTGAGGATATTCTTTATTTTTATCATCCTTTAGCTGAGTTTTTAAAAAACACGAGCAAAATTTATTATAATGGATTGTACAAGAATTCGATTGTCAATATTATCGGAAGCCGAACTTGCTTGCAAGGGTGAGGCTGATGGTCATACATACACGTGATGAGTATGCGTCAGCATACAAATTCGATAGAATTTAATAAAATTTTATGACAGTAAAATTTTAACATCACGTAGTTTATATTATCGGAAGCCGAACTTGCTTGCAAGGGTGAGACTGATGGTCATACATACTGTGATGAACACAATTTATTGGGTTTTTGCGTTTAGCAAAATTAAAATTTAACTTGCTTAAATTTTAACATCACATAGTTTATACTATATTGTTTCTTGTAAAAAACTCAGTTGTGCTGATTTTGCCAGTTCTGTTGATTCTTTTAAGCAAAGAGAACTCTTGAGTGCTTCCTTTTTTGAGATGATTTATGCCCTCATTACATGTTAAAAATGCTTTAAAACCGAGATTTTTTAAGATATTGTGACATTGTGAATTGTATTCGCCAAAAGGGTAGGCGAAAACTTTAGTAGTAAACCCACACTTGCCACTCAAAATTTGTTCCAACTTCATGACATCATATGTCAGTGAATTTTTATAATCCTCTTCGCTTTCATTTTGCATTTTTGCGATGCCAAATCGGGGTTTGAATGAATGCATTTTATAGGTATGATTGCCAATTTCAAATAAGCCGGTGTCATGCAGGATTTTGATTTCATCCCAAGTCAAATATGAATAGTTTGGATTATCAATATCTCCGCTATTTGTTGAATATTCGCAGAAAGAGCCGATCACATTTAAATTTGCCTTAAAATTATATTTTTTTAAAATTGGATATGCATATAAAAAATTGTTGTAATGTCCGTCATCAAAAGATAGCACAATAGGCTTGTCAGGAAGAGAAGCATTACCCTCGCAGAAATTGATGATATCGCTTATAAAAACACTTTGATAACCGTGCTTACTTAAATATAACAAATCCTCTTCCAACATTGAAGGAGTGATGCAGTATTGACCAGTTTTACTTGGAAGGATGGAATGATACATTATAATAGCCACTTCTCTTGTATTAGAAATTTCATCAGCACAGGCATAAATTTCAAAAATTGATGGTGAATTTATAACAAATAATACAAAAATTGATAAAAAAGCCAACATTTTTCTCATAATTTATTATTTGCCTTATTAAGTAAATTATCAAATTTTTAATGAATAAAATATTGTGTGATATTATTTTACTCAACTGTTTTGCAAAATTTGTTTGCTGATTCAAACCCACAATAAATTGTGGCATCAAATAATCATATAAATAATTGTCAAAACGAGAAAAATATTAAAAATGCTTTATCTAATTTGCCTTACACGCTGAGGTTTTGTAGATTTTTTCTTCTCTTATGCGTAAAACATTGTAATTTGTACAAGAAATAGAAGATAATTTTAGCCGATCCGGTGTCAATAAAAGTCCTATGCTTATGCGGTTTTAGGCTGAGGGAGATGAAAATCTTATCAAATTTAATAGCTATGTTGCAATTTTGTACATAGTGTGAAATTGACAAAAAAAGTGAGCCTATTGAAGTTTTCAACTCCGGAGCTCACTTTATAATTTCGCCATTCTGCATTTATAAAAAGGGTGGTCTTAGGCTTAAAAAACTTGTGTTATGATTAAATCTATTTATTCTCGTTCTAAATCTTGAGATGATTTTCTTTGCTGTTTTTCCTCTTTCTTTTGCAATCTCTTTTCCTCTCTTTCTATATCATTTTTCAATGCACGTACAACTCTTCTTGCATTAATGGAACCTTTTAAATCAAGTGGGGTTTGACCATAAACATTCTGAATGGTCAAACTTGCACCCTTTTTAAGCAGCAATCTCGCTACTTTTGTATTGCCCATTTTGACAGCTCCAAATAGGTGAGTTTCTCCGATTTCGTCAGTGTAGTCGACATTAATATCAGGCCAGTGACGGAAAATATATTTTACCATTTGCAAATCATTTATTTGTACCGCATATCTCAGTGCTTCATTTACGTTCATAAAATTCTCCTTTTATTGAAATACGACAATTATTGACACAAAAATCGATGTTTTGAAGTGGGTTTTGCCTAATCTTTCACTATCATTTCGTATCTTATAATTGTCTTATTTTGTCGTTTTGCTTAAGACTATTATATATTATCATATAATTTTGTCAAGAATAAAATTCAATTTTATTTTTTTGCGACAAAAACAAAATTTTTTGACGGTTTTAATTTTTAAAGCCTAAACACCTATCATGGATGGAATGACTTAAACAAAAAAATATTTTCATATATTTAAAAAATACTTTTGGTGTATTTTTATAATAGGAAAATTTTATCTATCTGAGCATTTTTAAATAAGCTTTTGTAGCTTTACTTCATAGCAATGAAATATTTATCTAAAGAAAGCAACCAAGCAAGTGTTATTAAATAATTGATAGATTTCGTTATTCAAAAAGCATAAAATGACTTAAAATTTATAAAAAAATGCATATTTTTGCAAAATTGTACTTAAAATTATGATTTTTTTTTGAATTTTTATGTAAAAAAGGATTCAATTTAATTATAGTATCTCAAAAATCTCTGGTATAACCTTGACTTTAGAAGTTCTTCCATAATGACCGCAGTTATGAGTTTTGATTTCGATTGGATTGAGTAGCCTGTTGTATGCTTCAATATGCTCTGGTGACCAAATATGATCATTATCGCTGAAAATATGATATCTATGTGGTATATTTTGTCGGGCATAGTCAAATTCAAAGGTTTCTGGGATAAAGGCTGACAGATATTTTAAATTTTCAGTGGCCTTATCTGCATATCCTCCTCCCACACAAATAAGTTTATTGATTTTTAATTGATGTTTGTAAAAGAAACGAATTATAAACAGGGTGGAGAGGGAATGAGCAATGATGGTTGTATTTTCATCAATATTTGGCATATATTGAGCAAAAAGATCATCCCATTTTTCAAAAGTGATTTCTTTTTCTAGCGGAAAATGAGGCACGATAAAATTAAATTTTTTAGACAAAACCTTGTTTTCCAATATGCTATTTAGCCAGCATTCTTCCAAATAGCAAGACATTCCATGTAAAATAATCAAATTTTTCATATTTTCTCCCTAATTTGTAAATGATAAATTATAAAAGTAAATACAAGAAGTTGAAATGTCAAAAATTAAAATTGATTTGCAAGGTGTGCAGACATATGAAGCGGGCCTTGGCAATTAAATTTTTGCGGATAAAATTTATTATCACCCAAATTGTATCAAAAGACGACTTAATTGTCAAATTAAGTTAAACAGATAAAATCAATTTTTATATACTACATACTTAACGAATCATTCTGCCAATAACGGTTATTACGGTTAATTTATGTACAATATATATAATATATACTGTCCAATGTATTGACTATTTTAGTAAATTGTGATAAACTTAAAATGGTCATTTTAAAGAGGTTTAAATGTTAGAAATAAAAAACTTGTCAAAAAAATACAAAAACTCAAACTATTATTCTGTAAAAGACTTAAATATCACCATCAATGATGGGGAAATTTTTGGATTCCTTGGCAAAAACGGAGCGGGGAAGAGTACGACCATAAAGTGTCTTACTGGAATTTTGCCTTTTGAAGAGGGGACGATTAAGGTTTGCGGTTACGACATTGCAAAAGAGCCTATCAAGGCAAAATTGAATATAGGTTATGTGCCAGATAATCATGCCGTTTATGAGAATTTGACAGGAAAAGAATATGTAAATTACATGGGAAATATTTATCGTGTGCCAAAGCAGCAAATAAAACAAAGACTGGACGAGTTTGCATCGCTATTTAATATGACAGGTGCGATTGAAAGACAAATTCGCTCATATTCGCACGGAATGAAACAAAAAATCTGTATTATTGCAGCATTAATACATAATCCAAAGTTTTGGGTGCTTGATGAACCTCTTATGGGACTGGATCCTCAAAGCACAGCCGAGATCAAAAGCTATATGCTTGAACACAAGAAAAAGGGCAATTCGGTATTTTTCTCGTCGCATAATATTGATATGGTTGAAAAGCTTTGTGATAGGGTGGCGATTATAAATCACGGTCAGCTCATGGAGATAATAGAGGTTGAAAAATTTGTAAATGAAAGCCCAGTGTCACTTGAAGAGTATTTCTTGGACTTAACAAAAGAAAATCGAGCGAAAGTGATCACTGTCTCTCAGCGCAAGGGAAACAGAAGAAGAGGACATAAAGCTGATAAAGAGGAGAAAAAATAGTACACTTTAAATTAAATCATCTAAGTTGAAGACAATATATTAGGACAGAGGATAGAGGGAAATAAATGAATCAATTTTTAACACTTTTAAAACTTGAGTTTATGAATCAGAATGCACGGGTTAAAGATGGTGTAAAAGTTTTTTCACGTATAAAAAAATATGTTCTTACAACAATTGGTGTTGGACTTATTATTTTTTTAATAATGTTCGCTCTAAATAGTATTTTAGATGTATGCATTGTGGCAAACTTAAAGCACGAGTTTATTGTCTATTATGTCCTTATTGTGCAAATTGTTCAAGTATTATTTGGACTTAGTTTGACCACAAAAACCTTATATTTCAAAACAGACAGCAATATGTTAAAATTGCCAGTAAGTGGCAAGATGTTGTTTTTGGCCAAGATTTGTTATTTATTCATCTATGAATTCGTATTCACCACTCTATTGACATTACCAATTTTTATCCTCTTTGGTATAAAAACCGGGGAATCGGCGCTGTATTATGTTATGCTTTTGCCAAACACAATTTTTATGCCAATTATACCATTTTTGCTTGCCCTGTTATTTTCCGTTCCAGCTATGTATCTTTCAAGTTTTTTGAAGAATAAATTTATTGTGATGTTGATTATGTATATTGTTTTTTTATCATTAGGCTTTTTGATTTACATATATGCCTTAAAATTTGTTCTAAATGTTTTGGAAAGCGGAAATATTGAGGATGTTTTTACAGACGGGACCATTTACAATATAAAACAGTTTGCCAATTATATGATTTTGCCATTGCTATTTAAGAACAGTTTGCTCATCTATCGATTTTGGCCTAGCTTTGCAATAAACTTGAGTATTGTAATTTTGCTCGGTGGGCTTATACTACTCTTTGCTGATAAAATTTATTTAAAAATTATTTTATCAAACAGTGAAAAGGATATCAAAGCCTATAAAAATTCGTCTCCCATCAGAGAGCGTAGCGTCAGCAGAGCATTATTTTTCCGAGAATTTACCACTATTTTTAGATCGACAAACTATGCTTTTCAATACCTAACAGTTGTCATCACGACACCTCTTATGGTATATTTTTCAAGTGAGATAGCTTCAAGTATCGGGGTTTCTTTGATAGGAGAAGGTATTTTGCCTGGAATTGTTGTGCTTGTGCTTATCATGTTTTTAAGTATGGGAACCTCATTCGCCGCAACAAGTATCACCCGAGAGGGAGATAATTTCTTTCATACAAAGATAATCCCTGTAACATATACAAAACAAGTGACAATTAAATTTCTGATTTATCTGCTTGTATCAATTCCATCGATAATAGTTTCATGCTCAATTCTTGCCATTGCAGGATTTTTATCTTTTGCAAGTGCCATGTTGATCGCACTCGCTGTTAGTTTGATAGTGATTGGCAATGTGGCAAATTCCATATTTATAGATATTAAAAAGCCACAATTTCAATACCTCGAGGGCAATGAGGTCACCACGAATACAAAGAATATTAATTCAAGTATAAGTTTAGGATTTATCATTGCAATCTTTATGGGTATTCTTTCAATTGCATTATCTTATTTGGTGTCGATACCTTCAATGTATTTGGTATTGTTTGGTTTTGGTATAACATTTGCGATTTTTGAGGTTTGCAGATTATTTATCAAACTTGAAACTCGATATAAAAGGATAGAGGCGTAATATGAAAAAATTAGTAATTTTCTTAATGATAGCAATACCGCTTTTAATAGTGCTCATTGTCAACTTTACGGTTGATGTTGTAATTGGAGATGTTTATATAGCTGTTGAGAGGATAGAACTTGACAGAACCTCTATTATTGCAAATGTTGATGAGCGAACAACAATAAAATATGCAATCTATCCAGAAAATGCGACAAATAAGGATATTGTTTGGTCAAGTGACAACGAAGATGTGGCTATGGTGGATGAAAATGGAAATGTATCGTTTGTAGGTTTTGGAAATGGATACATAACCGCTACAACTGCAGACGGAAACAAAAGAGCAAGTTGTTATTTCTACGTAACTGACACAAGAGTACATCAAGTCATTCTTTCTGCTCCTTCAAATGAAGTAAATGTGGGAAAAACACTACAACTCAGTGCGACAATATTGCCGGCTGAGGCGACAAATAAAAACATTACATTTTCATCAAGCAATCCGCTTATAGCCACTGTCGACTCCAATGGACTTGTCTATGGGCTTGCAAGTGGCAATGTGACAATAAGTGCGACAAGTGAGGACGGCAGTTTTGTTGATTCAGTTTTACTTGCCGTGACCATTCCTGTCAGCGGATTGGATGTCAAAGAAGAGCAGGTTGTTTTGTCGAGGACCTACTATCAAATCGAGTACTCTCTTTTGCCTCAGAATGCATCCAATAGAAATGTGCACTTTGTATCAAGCGATACATCTATAGCAACAGTGGACAACTATGGCCTGGTAAACTTTAAAAAGGCAGGAACTGTGACTGTAGAACTAACAACGGCCGATGGTGGGTTTACCGATAGCATAAGTATTACTTCAACTGATGGATATGCACACGAGTTGATAATTGAAACAACAACTTTAGAAATGGAAGTTGGGCAAAGTTTTGTAATTGACTATACCGTTTATCCTAGTGAAATTTATAACACTAGTGTAACATTTAGCAGTGACAATAGCGAAATTGCATATGTCGATGAAAGTGGATATATTCATGCAGAAAAAGGAGGCAATACCATAATCAATGTATCGGTTGAAAAGGCTCCCGGAAGAAGCATTACGAAACAGATATATCTTTATGTTTCATCTCCTGCTACAGGCATTATCATTGATGATATTATTACCGCAGAAAACACACTTGTACTATCTCCTGTTTCTTATCCTCAAGACTCAACCAATACCAATTTTTACTTTCATAGTGATAATCCTGAAGTTTTAACCGTGAATGAGTTTGGAGAAGTTACCATCAACTCTGCTGAGCCAAGAGCGGTAAGTGTGCTCATTTATGCGAATGAAGATTACAGCGAAGTATCAAAAAGAGTCAATATTCTCTATACTGCGCAGATGGCCTATAGTTTTACAGTTCTCAGTGACACCATCAATCTTGAATATGGTCAGATCAAGACAATTGATTACCAAATCATGCCAGCAAATGCATCGGCTACAAATGTGAAAGTTGAAGTTTGCGAGAATTTTTGTGATAATGAAGTTGTGCAGGTGCAAAGTGATGGAAGCTTGCTTGGGATAGGTGGCGGAGAGTGTCGTATAAAAATTTCCTTATCGCTTTATGACGGATCTCTTAGCCAGTGGTATTGCGATGTAATAGTTTCAAGACCTGCGACTTCAGTGGAGATAGATCTGGATTTAGAGCAAATCGATGGTCAATATGTCACCGCTTCAAATACTGTTGCTTTGCAGGGATATGTATATCCGCAGGATGCCACAAACCAGAACATTATCTGGTCGGTAAGCGATAGAAACATAGCGGTTATTACAAATAATTCTCTAATGTTCAATCAGGCTGGAGAAGTCATCCTCTATGCACAAGTTGACGATGTCATAACACAGGTCATTGTTTATTATACCGGCTCATATCCAATGTCTGCAGAGCTGGGAGTGCAAATCGGCGAACAAATACTGCCTTTACCGACTCAGTTTAATGTGGGCGACAGCTATAAAATCGTTATTCTATCGGTCTTTCCATCAAATACGAGTAATAAAAATTTATCACTTCAAGTGACCAATCAAACGACTCAAAGTCCAACAGGTCAAGTCTTAGAGTTGGAAGGGGATGTGCTCACTGCTGTAAATGGTGGCAGGGCAACACTGATCGCAAATATAAGCTCGACCGTTCAAATGTCTTTTGAAATTGATGTTGTAAGAAGACCTGAAACTATTGAAGTTTCGCCAGCAGGCATAAAGACGTCAGACGTGGAAGTGGAACTAAATATCAATGTACTTCCAGTAGATACCACCAATAAGGATGTTATAATTTCAGTTAGTGATCCTTTGATAGCATCTGTTGAAAACAATATTTTAAAATTCAACCAAAATGGTATTGTTACGGTTACAGTTGTAAGTAAAGCTGATGCGAATATCAAAACAGAGTTTACCATTGAAAAAATTGAAAAAGAAGCTATTATTTTATCTACCAGCGCTGAATCTACAACTTTGCTTATCGGAGATTTGGCATATTTTGGCCTTAGCGAGATTGAAACAGAGTATGACGAGATAAATATTGCAATAATAAGCCAAAATCCTAGCGAGGGATATAGTCAAGTTATCGAAAAACAAATTGATATGATTCGTGTAATAGGCCTTGGCAGTGCTACAGTCGAACTTCAACTGCTTAAAGACAATCAAATTATCGAAAGATATGAGCATGCAATCAGTGTAATACAATATGTTGAAGATATAGAATTTACAAGTGGAATTGACTTCTATAATGATGAATTTGTTACAGCGCGAGATGTTTTAAATCTGAATTTTACAGTTTATCCTGAATATGCTACGATTTCAGAGCTCAATTATGAAATCACCCAATCATATTCCTCTCAAGGCATAAACGAGGCAATTGCATATATCAATGCTGGAAATATTTATTTCATAAAAGCAGGAGTAATAATGCTAACAGTTACCAGCCAGGATGATGGCAAATTCAGTAAAAACTTTAGGATACGTTACACTGGAGGAGATGCTGTTGCTGCCCAGATCAATGTGACTTCACCGGTCAACTTAAGTATTGGAGAGAGCATAACGATTGAGGTTTTAAGCTGGATTCCAAGCAATGTTGTCAATGACATAATGCTTATTCGTGAGGTAACTCATACCGCAAATGTTGCTGTCATTGCGATCGATGGCAACAGAATAACCGCCTTAAATGGAGGTATCAGCAGGCTTATCATAGAGCTTTCCAATGGCATTACGAAGGATATAACAATCAATGTTCTTAAACTGGTGACAGATATTCAAGTCAGCGAAGAGGAAATCTTGACGATCGACTCCACAGTAACTGTTGATGCCATTGCTCTGCCAAGCAGTGCGACAAATCGAACATTGAAATACGAGCTTAAGGAAAATAGTATCGCATATCTCGAAGGCAACACTGTTATATTTAATGGTGCAGGTAGTGTTACCCTTGTCATAAGTTCAACAGATGGTTCAAATATAGTTAAAGAGGTACAAATCACATCTACACTTGGCTATGTTTCGACAATCAACTTAAACACCTCATCGAAGACAATCAATAAAAATGAAAGTTTTGATTTATATGTTTTAAGCACACTCCCATCCGGTGCAGCTGTAGAAAAATTTTACTATGAGATCATTTCGATGACAACAAATGACGGAACTTTGAATGTTGTGGCCACAGTTTCTGAGAATGGACACATTAGTGCCTTATATGGTGGCGAAGCAGTGGTAAGGGTGTATACGTACGATTATTATGGAAATAAAGTCTATGCCGACTGTGTTATTACTGTTTATAGTGCTGTCACCAGTGTGGATGTTACATTTGATAAGCCACTTGAACAATATCAAAATCAAAATTCTTTCATTACAGCGCAAAGTGAAATTGCCTTTAATGAAATTGCATATCCACTTGACAGTACAATCAAGAGTTTCCATTATGAGATATCTGATTCTTCAATCGCAAGTGTGGAAAATGGGAAAATTATATTTAAAAATAAAGGACGAGTCAATATTAAGTTTATCAGCGATGATTCTTCAAAGGGTGAAAAGTCCAAAACAATCAGCATTTATTATACGGCTGGAGATTTAATTACGGCAGATATTGACAGAACGAATATTCAAAACAATACAATTTATTTATCGGCTGGTGATGAGTTTGATTTTATAGCACAAAATTATATGCCTTATGACTGTGATGAATTAAATTATATTTTTAGCAGTATCACAGAACAGCGAATTGATTCATCTAAATCGATAGGGTATTTTTCAGACAATACATTTATAGCTCAACATGGCGGGAGTATGACATTTGATTTAATAATCAACAATTACTCAATCGGACAGTTTACCATTGTTGTTGCAGTAGATGCAGAATATATCTTCGTCGAGGGAGGTAGTGAGATTGTAATATCTTCGCCGGGATACTCGATAATAGCCCAAGCGATGCCATCTGATACATATCAAACAGAATTAATATTTACAAGTGGCAACCCTCAGATTGCCAGTGTTGGAGTTGATGGATCTGTTGAATTCTATAGTTTGGGCAAGGTGAGCTTCACAATATCAATAAAAGATAATCCTTCCATCAGCATAAGCATCACCATTGAATACACAAAAGAAGTTCAAGCAGTTGCCTTCAGTGATACAAGAGAAGAGATGTATACAGGTGAGTATGTTGAGTTTGATGTCAATCTAATTCCTGCAGATGCAGACTATCAAATTGAAGTCAGCTTATCCGATCCAAGCAAGGCCGATCTTATCGATCAACGATCAAATCCTTTAGCAAGCAAAGACTGGAGATTGATAGGAAAAACAGCTGGAGAAGTTAGTGTTATTGCAAGAGTGGTGGGAACAGACATAACTGCCACCAAAACATTTGTATTTTATGCTAAGATAAGTGATATTCAATTAAAACTTGATAAAGTTGATGATAAAGTTGGACTTGGTCAGTATCGAGTCTTTGGAACCAATTCCTTTGACGAAAATATGCAAACAACCAATTTATATCAGATGCAATACACAATTACTCCAAGCAATGACTATGCTAATTTGCTTGAGTGGACTTCCAGTGATGAAGAGGTTGCAACAGTTGACCAAAATGGTCTTGTTACAATTTTAACCGCTGGAGAAGTGCGTATTACTGTAAGACAAATTGCACCTTATAGCGGTGCATATGTTGCCAGTGATTACTATGATTTTACCTTTGTGAATGGAATTAATGTTTATAGTTTTGAAGAATATTTAAACACAGACATAGCTTTAAATGAGATCAACCAAGGAATTGTGACAAATTTGGCGGGGATTGTCCTACAAAACAATATCCAGTACGATAACACCCTTTCTACTTCTGAGATTATATTGAATTATAATCTCTATGGCAATGGTTATATGTTTGACTTGTCTCAAAGCACTTGTTATTCGAAGATGACTATCGTAAGAAATAATATTATTATAGACAACATCACTTTGAGAGGTGCAACATTATCGTCAAATGCTTCATTGTCAGACCTTGATGGAAATGGTCAGGTCATTACCGTGCAACCAAATGTTACTGATGCTTTAATTTATAATAGTATAATCGAGAATGGAGAGTTTGGCATTCGGTTGTTTAGTTCAAGTGCAACAGTAAAGGGTTGTATTGTCAGAAATACAATGCTTGCAAGTATTGTGTTGACAAGATTAAAAAATTATAGTGTTGCCTCAGAGCTTATAGTTGAAGATTGTGCCTTTTCAAATTCATTGCTTTGTGGTATAATGTTCGATATCGATGATTCCGATGTCCCAGGACAGGTCCAAAACAAGTTGACATTAAGAGGTGATGTTTACTTCTACAACTGGAGTACAATAGAGGAAATGGCCGCTGGAATGAGGGCAAATCTTGAAAAATTGCTCTCACTTGCAGGACTTACAAACATGGTAGATACCTTAGTCAATCAATTTAAGAGCAGAATGCAAAGTTACAGTGATTACAAATATATTTACAATGGCAGTGAATATTATAACTTTGCAGTATTAAACTTTGACATCAGTGCTATTGGTTACCACTTTGATTCAGGTGATGGAATAATTTATAGGAATGAATTAAATGGAAATTGTAATTATGCACCAATTACGGTGGACGGTACAATAACTGCGGGAGTTGCGAATTGTGACTATACGATTGGGCTTTTGACTCTTCCAGCAAGTGCACCGTTTATTAGACCGGGTGACACATATGAGGGAAATCAGTATGTGATGGCAATTTTAAGGCAACCAAGTCTATTTTAAAAAAATATAAAATATTACTAAGGGGAAGAAATGAAAATTAGCAATAGAATTAAATTTAGTATAATATTTGCTATTTTGATAGTGACGGCTATCATTCTTTTCCCAATCCTAAATTTCTCCTCCGCTGATGCCCTGATTGAAGGGGTCAGTGGCAATCAATATATTTTAACAGGAATAGTTGGCAATAATCCAAGCCATTATTTTGTCAATGATAATGGCGAAAGCACCCTTCAAAATACCACTGTGACAAATAGTGGCCAGACACATTATTCGATTGTTCCAACTGATGATGATGAAAGGTATTACCAGGGCTGGGGAGAGGTTTCACTTACTTCCGACATCAATGAATTAATCAAAAAGGGACTGGTTTATGCTCAGGCACTTGCAACAGTGACTTCAAACAATCACAACAGCCAATCAAATATAAAAATCACCTTATCACAAGGGGATAGCTCTGTAAGTGCAGTAAGCAATAATACCAGAAATCAAACATCGCAAATTACAACTGAATTGCTTCAGCTTAAAACTGATACCTCACGAATCAGATTTGCATTTGAGACAGTTGGCAATGGCACAGACGAGAAGAGCGATTTTGTCATGGCTATGCCAACCATAAGGTTGTATACATTTATAGATACCGTGTATTTAAACAATATAGATCAAGTGGTCACACCGGGTCAGACAATCAAGTTACATGCATACAATGACGTCACGAATGTTACCAATGTGAACGGAAACTTTATTTCTTATTCTAAAGTAAACCATCAAATAAAATATAACTTTTTAAGCGGTGGCGAGTATGTGAGCGTGGTAGGAGATAACTTATTCCTTGCAAGTTCCATTCCAGATGGAGCACAGATCAGATTTCAGGCATATTGTTATGCAAACTCAATGAACAGTGATTTGATTTATTCTGAAAATATAGTTTCCTTGACGGTAAACGCAACCAAAGTCAACCTTGAAATCTTTACCGATTTTGAAAACCCAGGCACAATAATTGGGGAGGGACTATACAGTAGTGGCGATATCATAACATTAAATGTTGCAAGTGTCAATCCAGGTTTTACTTTTAATGGATGGTATATAAATGATATATTGCAGACAACCAAAAATAGACTTTCTCGATATGTGGTGACAGCTGGGGATAAAATTTATGCGAAGTTCACCAAAACCATTTCAATTGGTGCATTAGAAGTCGTTGGTAGAGTTTACGATGGGACAACAGATATCCATGAGCAGGATATAATTTATCATTTTAATGGTATAGAGGATGGACATAGTTTAACGCTTGAGGGAATATCTGTTAAGTTTGCCAATGCAAATGCTGGTGCAAATAAAGCTATAGATATAACCTATGGGCAAGTTGTTTTAAGCGGGTCAAATAGTGATATCTATTCTCTTTCATCTGTGATAATTCCACAGAGCTATGGTACAATCTATCCAAGAGAGGCAGAAATTTATCCTTTGGTCAACTCAAAACAATATGGCTATAACGATGGAAGCTTAGATTATGTTGCTCTAAATGTTGTTTCAGGGGAAAGCATTTCAGGATATTTATCAAGAGTAGCAGGTGAAGAAGTAGGGGCATATGAATATACTTTAGGCACATTAGGGACATCTAATCCAAATTATACTTT
The DNA here is from genome assembly GCA_944384495.1 of uncultured Clostridia bacterium. Taxonomy (GTDB): domain Bacteria; phylum Bacillota; class Clostridia; order Christensenellales; family UBA1242; genus Caccovivens. The sequence continues at coordinate 6,789 of CALWTP010000048.1, read as the reverse complement.
TACTTTGGTTGATAATGGTGCAAGGTTTATAATTGAAAAAAGAGCCTTGTCGCTGGCAAATATCTATGTTGAAGATAAGGAATATGACAAAACAACGACGGCAACCATTAATGCGAGCCTAGGCAATGTCTTAGACAAAGAACAAGTTTATGTTTCCATTCAAGGGAACTTTGTCAGTGCCGATGCAGGTTATGATATTGAAGTTGTAATAGATACAAATAGTGTGGTGCTGTATGGGGAAGATAAAGATAATTACATTTTACAAAACCTCCCGTCATCTTTGAATGGGAACATTATTCCCAAAGAAGTAGTTGTAACAGCTACAGATGTGTCAGCATTTTACGGAGAAGAGATATCTTATAACTACACAGTGGAAGGGCTTATTGATGGAGACACACTTGTATGCAATTTGGGAATTTCTGGTACCAATGCTGGTCAGTACGATATAAGTCTATTGGGCTTTTCTAATAGCAATTATTCGATTAATTTTATTTCTGCAAAATGCAATATTTTGCCTAGGGCATTAACAGTAATTGCCAATTCTTCAAGTAAGGTTTATGGCGATGGAGACCCTGAACTATCATACCAAACCGATGGCCTTTTAGCCGGAGATCGTCTTGAGGGTGTACTATTGCGAGAAAGTGGTGAAAATATAGGTGAATATGATATATTGCTTGGTACACTTAATAATCCTAATTACACAATCACTTTCACAAGCAACTCCTTTACAATAAGAAAAAGGACACTGCAGGTAAATGTTTCGTTTAAAGATAAGGTTTACGATGCTACAGATGAGATTGATTATGTGGTAAATTTTGACAATAATATTTTGCAAGATGAATTTACGGTAAACATTGAAGCCAACAGCGACGGGATAAATAGTGGCGAGCAGGGTGTTAGTTATAGATTTATCTCTATCGATGGAGATAATGTTGCCAATTATTACTTTGAATATCATTATTTAAATGAAACAATCACTATAGAGAGAAGAAGTGTTCAAGTAAGTGTTGATTCTTTGTCTAAAACCTATGGCCAAGATGATCCAGCTATCACATATACCGTTGACAATATAATAGATGGCGAGCAATTGGTAGGGCAAATCAAAAGAAATGATGGAGAAGATGTTGGACTTTACACCTATTATTTGGATACTTTAAACAACGCAAATAATCCTAATTACAACATCTCATTAAGTCCAGTTGGAATCTTTACAATTGAACCTAAAAATATCGTCATCGCCACAACGCAGACACAAAAAATATATGGAGATGAAGATCCAAGTTTTGATGTCAGTGTTGCATTTGATGGCCAGCTCTGTTTTGACGATATGGAGGAAGAAATTTTAGATGGATATTTGACAAGAGAGGCTGGAGAGAATGTTGGAATCTATAATTTTAATGTTGAAAATGTTTCAACAAGCATAAATTATACCTTTAGCATGGAAGAAGGTTGCATTTTTGTGATCAACAAACGTCCGGTTACTGTGCTATGCGACCCGGCGCTTAAAATATATGGTGATGATGATCCGCAGTTTACCTACCAAGCGGAGAATTTAGTTGATGGAGAGGCGTTGTATCTGGATATACGAAGAGAATATGGCGAAAATGTTGGCAAATATCAACTTATATTATCAAATTCTACCGATCCTCGCTATACAATCACTTTTAATTCAAATTATCTTGAAATTATACCAAGTGATATAACAGTCAAAGCAGAAAGTAAGGTTAAAATTTACGGAGATCAAGACCCAAGCTTTACAGTTATTGTCACTGGAGGGCTGTTAAAAAATAATGACACGATTTCACAGGTCAGTCAAGGTGAAATGAAACGCGAGGAGGGAGAAGATGTTGGACAATATATGATTTGTCAAGGATCTTTTAGTTTTGGCGAGAATTATAACTTAACCTTTGAGAGCGACTATATGCAAATTGTTAAAGAAGAATTGACAGTCACGGCAAACTCCACATTCAAATCATATGGAGACGCAGATCCAGTAATTGGATTTCAGCTAACAAGTGGACAGCTTAAGTTTGACGACACGTTTATTGGCGCATTATCACGCGAAGAGGGTGAAGAGCTTGGTTTTTATCAAATAACAATTGGCTCGCTTATAGTAAATCAAAATTATGAAATAAATTTAACTACAAACACCTTCGAGATTCAAAAACGAAAAATTGAAATAATACCTACAGTCCTATCAAAGCATTATGGAGATGATGAGCCGACTATCACCTATGAGATCATTGGCGGGTTGATCGAAGATGATGTTTTGACTGGAGAGTTATATAGGGAAAGCGGTGCAAATAGTGAAAATGTTGGAATATATCAAATTCTCTCTTCGCTAAGCAACAGTAATTATGATATAACATTTGGGCAGTACTTTTTTGAAATTACTCCTAAACCTATTACTATCCGTGCGGATGATATCAGGATCACCTATGGAGATCAAGAGCCACAACTAACTTATCAAATAACAGATGGGGAACTTATTGGAGAAGATAAAATCAGTGGATCATTATACAGAATTCCGGGCAATAATGTTGGCAGTTATGCCATTCGAAGTAGTTTAAATCTTGGCAGAAATTATTCATTAACATTCAACAATGGGACGTTTACAATTGAAGCACTCAGACTTGAAATTCATGTTGATAATTATGAAAAGGAATACGGGCAATTTGAACCAGAATTTAATTATTCTATAACGAGTGGTCAGATCATCAATGGAGATGTTTTGCATGGCAGTATCACAAGAGAAGAAGGGGAGACAGTAGGAAGCTATAAACTACAATGCAATTTGTACAACAACAATTATATTATTGTTATGAATGAGGCCTATTTAACGATAAAGCCAAAAGATGTCATCCTTGTTGCCAGCATTTATGACAAAGTTTATGATGGTACTCCTGTTGCTTATCTGAGAAATCCATACGTGACAGGACTACTGGATGAAGATGTCGTTTTGTTATATGATAGAGAAAACTGTGCAAGATTTGAAGACAGTGAAATTGGCAACAATAAGAAAGTTTATCTTACAAATATCAATTTATTTGGTACAAATGCCTCAAATTATCATTTGATCATGCCACAGTATTTGACAGCAAGTATTACAAATGCCACACTTATGGCGAATGAAGTTTTGCTTTCATCTCAACAACAAGCGATTTTATATGATGGTTTGAATTTACACTATATTAAGACAGAAATAGATAATAGTGATATAAAAATAAATAGTCATAAATCACTGCTAGAATATGATATTTGGCTTGAAGAGGACGAGAATGTGACAACTCAGATAAATGCAACCGTTACAATAACGGTAGCCGTTCCAGAAGAAATTTTAAGTTATAATAATATTTATGTCTACATCGTAGATGAGGATGGCGAACAAACCTTGGTCGCATCACAAAAAGATGGTAATGGAAATCTGGTAATCACCACAAGTAATTTAGGTTCGTTTATAATTACCACAGATAATGATAATTGGATTGACTATGGAGCATATATTGCTATAGGCTTAGTTGTGGCAATAGCAATAACGGTTGCAATATTCATGGCAATAAAGAAGAGGAAAAAACAAAAACCTTGATCAAAAATTGAACATCAAAATAATAAAAAATGCTTAAAGATTGAACTCTTTAAGCATTTTTTCGTTTTAAATATTAATTTATTTTATAAAAATAATCAAGCAATCATTGACAAGCTAGCCAGGGTTTTTACTCTTTGTTATTTTCGTCTAGTTCCACATTTTGATCTTCAGTAATTTGGACTATATCATTTTTAAAGTCTGTATATGAGGAAGAAACATTGTTAAGCTCATCATTCTGATTTACTCTTTGTACGTTAAAAAATTTGTTTTCGCTTTCTCCCTTAAGCTCGCGAGCGAGCTCTTCGAGAGGATTAAGCCAATAAGCATCCAGATTATTTGCTAGGGTATAGTGTACATCCACATAGATATTACCATTATCATTATAGAAAACAGGAATAAAATAAGTCGTCTCGCCCGATGCGTCGTAGCCTATATAATATGGCATAACAAACATGATTTTATCATCGCCCACAGTATCGATAAACTGCCTCTCTTCATCAGACATTGACACGCACATATCGAGAGCGCAATTTTTTAAGAAAGACAGAAAGTCGCCTATATATTTTTGTGGATCATCGCTCTCTGTTTCAAATGTATCACCAGTAATATAGTTTAAAGCATAGATTTTATCATTTGCTTTAAAGAGCACCGTTAAAAAATATTGATCGTAGTGATTGTCTGTCTCGTTTTGATTATAGGGAATTTGAGTAATAGAGAGTATTTGATCGATATTTTGAATTTCCTCTGGCGATCTATTGGAAAGATCTGCTAAGATGGTGTTATTGATGTTGTTTACCAAAATTTCCTTCTCATAATCCTCGATTGGATCAACAACAATTGATCCGTTTTCGTTAAAGATGATATCATTACCGTTATTGTCGGTTATTGTATATTCGGGATCAAAATTGTTCATGGTACCAGGAGCGGCATTTTTTTGACTTGCACGTATAACATTGTATGTTATAAAAACCGAGGCAAGAAGAAGTACACCTATGCCTATTTTATAGGCATATTTGTTTCTTGTCTTTAATAACCCAGTTTTTTTACTTACCTTAAGCTTTCTCTTCTTTAACTCTCTATCTAACTTTTTATAATCTGGCAGAAGATAGCTTTTTTTACTTTTTAACATCAATTCTCCATAACTTTACACTTAATTATATAATAGTTTTCCGATATTGTCAATATATATGTGCGAAGAATGTACCAATCAAAGGCTGTATTGGCTGTATTATCGAAAGCCGAACTTGCTTGAAAGGGTGATGCTGATGTTTATACATAACATTATGATGCCACAACTTATTGTGAATATGCGTCAGCATGCAAATTCGGAAGAATTGAATTAAATTTTATGACAGTAAAATTTTAACACCACATGGTCAATATTAAGTGAGTTGAAAACTGTTTGCCACTCGGTCCATGTGAAAGTGTGCCAGTGCACATCGTTACCAGAGAATCTATTTAAATTTTATGTCAAGAAAATTTTCATTGCACAAGGCTAATTTTATTTTTCTTCACCAGATATATTTTTTCAGACACGTCTTGCATGGCAAAATCACTTTTGCTGTCGCCATAATATGATTTTAAAAGCTCATCTTTATAAATTTTTCTATATGCTCTGACCTTTTCTTTTCCTCGACAGTTTTTTCCATGAATGATTCCAGTTTTCAAACTCATATTGGTTGCTATGTAATATTTTATTCCCAATCTTCTGCAAGCTTCCTCAATTAAAAATGTGGGAGAAGCCGATATTATTATATCATCCTCTTGTTTTTGGTCAATGTACCAGTCTTTGATCTTGCCAATATTTTCAGTCCAAAAATTTTTGATAAGGATGTCTTTATCATATGTGAAGATCAAATAGCAGGCAAACATCTGCTTCAGCCATTTCATACTGTAAAATGTAAACAATATAAAAACAAGCTGAAATGGCAAGAGAATTATAAGATAAAACCTATGCCACAACACATAAAAATAGAAATCAATAAAGCAATCACCGTTATAAATTGTCTTGTCAAAGTCATAGCCGTTCATAACAGTCTCCTAACATTTAATTATTATAACAAAAATACAAAAAAAATAAAAAATGATTTAACATTTGTTTATCAAAAATTTAGAGCTAGAGTCATTTAAAATATCAAAAATTATAAAAGTTGTATCAAAATATTAACATTTCGACAAAAATCGTTTTATTTTATACTCATTTTCCAAAAATCAAGACAAAAAGGAGTGTTTGATATAATCTGTTTTATTATTATCCTTATTTTTCCAAAATCAAGACAAAAAGGAGGTTTTGATATAATCTGTTTTATTTTTATCCTTATTTTTTCAAAATTAAGACAAACAGGAGTGTTTGGGAAAAGAAAAAATAATAAAGAAGTGCTTTAGAACAAGGCGAGGTGATTTGGACAAGGCTTGAAGTCAGGTCACTACATTTTTATAGCTATTCCCTTGACAATCAGCCATCCGCTTAAAAAAAAGAATGCAAAATGTCAAAAAAATTTTAAAAGGAGGCGAAAAAAGTTGACATTTTGCGGGGGGGGGGTATAATAGAGGTAGGAATTATGCAAACTACAAAAAAAGGACCCCGCGAAGGGTCCATGAAAGCCCGAACGGGCTTCCATGGACAAGGGAAGGCGAGAGACCTTCCCGCTTTGGGCGAAAAGCCCAAAGCACTTCGCGGGGATCAGACCACAATGAAACTACAGACAAAAAAACTACTACTGCATTTACAAAAAACATTCTGTCAAGTTTGCCTGTGGTCTGTCAAACCCAAACCTTATGTCATTCTTAAACCAAAACAAGCCTTGAGATTATTTAAATTTAATCCAGCAGTGCTTTATCTTATAACACAGAAAAGCAAAGACTGAGATTAAAAAATTACTATATAAATAATTCTAGTATTGTTTTTGTAAAAGAATACCAAAGGTATAATTCCATCACAACAGGCAAAAACATAAAAATCCTTGTCAATGACAAAGGATAAATTACAAAAAAGAGGAGGAAGAATATGAGTTTAAAAATGAAATTGACATCTGCGATTATCATGTTTATGCTTGCAATTGCAACTCTGGTGATCGGAGTGCTTGCCGCCCAGACCCAGTCGATCAATATGGAAGGGACGATAAACTTTGAGATATCCGACAGATCACTCTATGTCAAGAATGTCCACCTTGAGGACTCAGACGGTAGCGAGATAGAGATCA
>CALWTP010000047.1 GCA_944384495.1 uncultured Clostridia bacterium | reverse complement strand
TTTACAACTGCCGAAATCTTTTTCTCTGCCATTTTTCTCCTCCTTTTGTGGTGTATGAGTGGTTGCAGTTCCACTCTCCCACGATTTTTTTTCAAAGATCGACTTTGAATGTATAATTAGGTGCCTTTAGGCACATTATACCAAACTTAGTTGTTTATTTTACGAACTTGTGAAGTCTCAACATCGACTGTTGTCTCTCTGCCAAACATCTCAACTATGACAGACACTGTTGCAGTCTGAGGATTGACCTCTTTGACCTGTCCAACCATACCATTGAGTGGGCCACTTATTATTTCAATCCTATCGCCAACAGCAAGGTCAATCTCAACCTTGATGTCCTCAAGTCGAAGTTTTCGCACCTCCTCTTCAGTCAGTGCAAGTGGGCGACCCTTTGGTCCAACAAAACCAGTGATGCCTCTTGTTCTTGTCACATTATGCCATAGATCATCCGCATATTTCATTTTTACAAGGATATAACATGGCATAGCCTTTCTCTGAACAAGTTTTTTCTTGCCATTTTTTTCTTCAACGACATCTTCCATAGGAATGATAATATCAAATATTCTGTCTTGCAAATTGAATTTTTCGACCACTGTCTCAAGATTATCCTTTGCCACATTTTCATACCCAGAAAACGTGTGAAGAACATACCACTTCGCTGGCAAAGAATCAACAAATTCTTTATATGCAATTTCATCTTCACTAAGCTGTGCTTCAGGTTCTACATTTTCATCTGCCAAAACTTGAGATTGCAGATCGTTTTCATTTATTACTTTATCTTCTTCCATAACTTCCCTCTTAATTCCCTAGCAATCCGATCAAATAATACATTCCAGTATCAATGCCAAAAATTACGATAGCAAAAATTATAACGACAACCAAAACCACTCCCGTTTTCTTGCAAACTTCGCCAAATGTTGGCCAAGTGACTTTTTTAAGTTCTGAAAAGGTTTCTTTGGTTTTTCGTTTCAGCTTGCCCTTTTCCTTTTTGTCTTTTTGTGATTTTTTGTTGCCTTTTGCAGTTTTTGGATCCTTTGTATTTCCCTTAACTTGTTCTTTTGCTGTCACAGGAGTCTCTTCTTTTGGTGTGACTTCTTCCGCTGGCGCTATGCTGTCAGTATTTGCCATAGCAGAAGTAGGCTGTGCATTTTGCACTCCTGTATCCATTTTGGATTTTTTTGAGTTTTTGGTTTTTGACATGATTCCTCCAAAAGATTATTTTGTTTCTTTATGAATTGTTCTTTTTCCACATCTTGGACAGAATTTTGTAATTTCAATTCTCTCTGGATTTGCTGTTGCATTTTTGCTTGACGAATAGTTTCTCTCTTGACAAACAGTACAAGCAAGAGTAATTGTTTTACGTTTTGGTGCTGCCATTTTTCTTTCTCCTAACAAAAAACTAACACCCCGTCATCGAAGTGCTAGCATTATAATATCATAATATCAAGTCAATGTCAACAATAATTAAACATTTTTTCTTAATTTATCTCTATTTTAAGTCTTTATCAGTAATCGTCGTATCAATCAACATGACATATTCGTCAGATTTTGTCGTTTTTTGTATTATTTCAAATTCGGAAGGCAAATTATATTCAAAGTCATATTTTTCAGCACATACAAAATATGCTTTGAGGCATTCTTTTGCATATAGGTATGCCTCCTCCATAAAGTTTCCATCAGTGGTAATATCCAGATCAGGAAATAGTACAGTGCAGTGTTGTTCATCTTTTTGCTTATCTTTTATAAAAATCGCGGGATAGACAAATGTTTTCTTCATGTATGCTTGCTCCTACAACTCATTTTATCATAAAATCAGGGTTTTACAAAATTAAATTTAATATTTTTTGAAGTTTTTGTCCTTCATTGACAAGATTTTACCATTTGTTTGCCTTTTTGGCTTGATTTTTTAAGCTAAAATAAAGCTTTTCAATTTATTTTATGCACTAATTATGATCTTTATCCCAACAACAATTCTTATATTTTTTGCCACTTCCACATGGGCAAGGATCATTTCTGCCCGCCTTTGGCTTATCATTGTATACCGTTTTTTGTACATGAAGTTTTTTCTTTTTTTCTGCCTCTTTTTTCTCCTCTGGCGAAAGCTCTTTGCCGGTAAATACAATCTTGACTGGTTGAGGCGCTGGCTCTTGTGGACGTTCACGAATTTGTGCATTGAGCAGAACTTTGCAGGTGTTCTCCTTGATTTTATCAATCATATTGTCAAACATCTCAAATCCCTCTTTTTTATATGCGATCACTGGATCTTGTTGGCCAAATTGGCGAGATAAAATCTCGTCCTTCATAATCTGCATATCTTCAATTTGACTCATCCAATTGATGTCGACCATTCGCAGTAAAACATTTCTCTCAATGGCCTCAGGATCTATCCCCATAGCCTTTAACTCGTCTAGGCGCTCTTGGTATCTGCCAAGCACAATTTTCTCAACCTTCTGTTGAACATCTTCGCTGTCACAATCCTCAATGAAATCCTCATTAATAATATCGCTGTCTTTCTCAATAAGCCCATTCTCAAGCTCTTTTTTAAGTGCTGAAACATCCCACTCATAATAAGGACGATCATCATCGATAACCTTGCTCAATGATTTTGCAATAACCTCTGGGAACATCCTTAAAATCTGATCATGCACAGGCTCACCATCAAGCACCTTGTTTCTCTCTGAATAAATGATCTCACGTTGTTTGTTCATGACATCGTCAAAACGCAGTACAGTTTTTCTGATGCTGAAGTTTTGAAGCTCTATTCTTCTTTGAGAAGCTTCAACCTGTTTTGCTATGGTCTTCATCTGTATTGGTGTTGAGTCATCAATCTTAAAGAAGGCAAATATGCTTCGTAGTTTATCTGTTGCAAACCTTTTAAATAGATCGTCATCTAATGATAAATAGAACACACTGCATCCCGGATCGCCCTGTCTGCCAGATCGACCTCTAAGCTGATTGTCAATACGCCTTGATTCATGTCTTTCTGTACCAATGATAAAGAGTCCTCCAAGCTCTTTGACCTCTTCTTTTTCTTTGTCGGTCTCCTCTTTATGTTTTTGATACAGCTTTTGATATTCTGTCCTCGCCTTGTTTAGCTCCTCGTCATCAATAAAGTTATAGGCTGTAGCATATGATATTTGCTCTTCAGTATAACCAAGATCTCTCATCTCTTTGGTCGCCATAAACTCCGGATTTCCGCCAAGCAAAATATCGGTACCTCTTCCTGCCATGTTGGTGGCAATTGTGACCGCGCCTTTTCTCCCCGCTTGAGCCACAATTTCACTTTCTTTTTCATTGTTTTTGGCATTTAAGACCTGATGTTTTACTCCCGCTCTTTTAAGTTCTCTTGAAATAAGCTCAGATTTGTCAATATTAATTGTACCAACCAAAACTGGTTGCCCTTTGGCTTGACAAGCTTTTATTTCCTCAATGATCGCGCTGATTTTTCCTCCCTCGGTGACATACATGATATCAGGATAATCAATTCGTCTTTTTGGAAGATTTGGTGGAATGGTCACAACGTCAAGGTTGTAAATCGTTCTAAATTCTCCCTCTTCGGTCTTTGCTGTACCCGTCATACCTGATAGTTTGCTGTAAAGCCTGAAGAAATTTTGAAAGGTTATAGTGGCAAAAGTCTGATTTTCATCTTTTATGTCCACTCCTTCCTTGGCTTCTATTGCTTGATGCAGACCAGAGCTAAATCGCCTTCCAGGAGAAAGACGACCGGTAAACTCATCAACAATTATGACCTCTCCATCTTTCACAATATAATTCTCGTCAATATGCATGATAAAGTTTGCACGAAGTGCATTGTTTATATAGTGATTGATCTCTAAGTTGTTGATATCAGAAAGGTTGTCAACTTTATAAAATCGTTCTGCTTTGGTGATTCCACTTTCGGTCAAATTTATCTGCTTTGTCTTGATATCAATCTCGACATCCTCGTCTTTTTTTAATGTTTTGACAAATCGCTGTGCAATTGCATAGCCGTCTGTTGACTTACTGCCCCTGCCACTGATGATAAGTGGTGTTCTTGCCTCATCTATCAAAATACTGTCCACCTCATCGACTATAGCAAAATTTAGGCCTCTTTGAACTCTTTGCCCTCTTGTGGTTGCCATATTGTCACGAAGATAATCAAATCCAAGCTCATTGTTTGTTGTATAGGTTATATCGGCAAGGTATGCCTTGCGTTTTTCTTCATCCTTCTGCCCGTTGAGCGAAACCCCAACAGTTAAGCCTAAAAATTTATAAACCTTTCCCATCCAAGCAGCGTCACGCTTTGCAAGATATTCGTTGACCGTGACGATGTGCACACCTTTGCCGGTGATAGCGTTCAAATATGCTGGCAAAGTCGCCACCAAAGTTTTACCTTCACCTGTTGCCATTTCAGCAATTCTGCCCTGATGCAAGGCAATACCGCCAAGCAGTTGAACGTAAAAGTGACGCATATTCAAAACCCTTGCCGATGCCTCTCGCACAACCGCAAAAGCCTCAGGTAAAAGATCGTTTAGGCTTTCTCCAATCTTATATCTTTGTTTAAATTCTTCGGTGCAGGCCTGAAGCTGTTCGTTTGAATATGATTTATATTTTTCCTCTAAAGCCTGAACTTTGTCTGCTATTTTTTTCAATTTTTTTAGCTGTGACTTATTTTCATTACCAAATAATCCCATATTTCTCCTCTATTAAGTGATATTTTCTAATATTTTAACAAATTTTTATAAAAAGTCAAAGTGCTGAACATATAAATTTTACAAAATTTGGCTATTTTTCAAAAAAGAGTGAAAATGTGGCTTTATTGATCTTCTTGCAATTTTTATTCCAATTAAGCAAAGTACCTTAAAATTCAGCGCGAAAAAGATGAGTATATTTCCTTTTCTTCCCCCTCTTTCTTGACAAAGATATCAAATAATGATAGAATATAGACATAATTAAATTAAAAAGGAGAAAAAGAAAAACTTATGGCACAATCCAAATATCCTAAAACAATTCAAAATAAGATAATTTTAGACACCCCAAACGGTAAAAAAACATTCAATCAAGACATTACAATGACTGCAAATAATGCAAATTCTCCACTGATCAGTCTGACAAGGTCAACTGACAAGCAAACTTTGCTTCAAATTGAACAAAGCGGAAAGGAATATACGCTCAAGCTGGGTTTGCAAGATTATGCTAAGAGCATTGGAAATGGTGCTGATCCTGAACTAATCAATATTTTAAATACTTCTTCATTGCCACTGAAATGTCCTCCTCAGCAAGTATCAATGCAGAATAAGGGCTCTGAGGTTATTGTATCAGTCACTCCTCAAAATGGTTCTAAACCCTTTTCTTTAACAATTGGTGCAGCATCAATCAAGGTGGATTTTATCACATCAAATGACAAAAACTCAAGTACTTTGATAAACCTTGACCCAGAAAAAGAAAAAATCGACCTTTCTCTTCAGAGGAAGGTTGTTGAACAAATGTTAAATAAAAACAATCCGCTATTTAAGGACAGCGATATCAAATCGGGAGTAAAGCCAAACACCCTGCCAACACAACTATTATACCTATATATGCAAGGGATACCTGAGAACAAATCCGTTTCGCTTGCCGGCGGTGAATACACGATATCACACTGTAAATTCAATCAAAATGAAGCGCCATATTTTTTCATAAGACGAGAAGATAAAAATGACACATTGCTCTTTACAAATGGTGTTCTTAAGTTAGCACGAAGCTATTCCTTCCTTCATGACGACCAAAATCAGCCTTATCTTGTTATAGAAGGAAGCGGAAGCCCGCAAAAGCCATATTATAAAATTCCTATCTCTGACGATGACCGATTTGCTCAGGCTTTTTCTGTTTTTGGTTCAAATACAACCACAAAGTATAAAGAACCTACCAAAACTTCACCGACAAATACCGGAAATCCAATCGCAAATCAAACCATTCGAGATGTTGTTGGAAAAGATGTCAAATCTTACGAAATGGACTACCGAGGATTTGCAATGCACAGCTTTGACTTTAAACCAAAGAGTGTAAATCAGATTCAACTTAATCCTATTGCAAAAAATTATGATGATGATAATCGATATAACAATATTCAAATCATCAATATCGGTGGCGATGTCACAAAGATTGAAGAATATTCTGAAAAAACATATGCCGAGTTGCAACAATTGAGAGAATTGGTGCAAAAAATGCAGACAGATCTTGAAAGTGCCAACAAGCAAATTACAAGTCTGTCAACTCAAATAGCAGAAATGGAAAAATCTCGTAAAGAAAGTGACAATGAAAAACTCGAGATTATAAAGGCTATGAAAGAGCACCTCGAAAAGCTTGAACAGTGGAAAGCCGACACCACTAAACAAATGAATGATCTGACCAGTAATGTTGGTCAAATGAAAACCGATCTTGGAAATGTAAAGGATAGTGTTTCAGAAATACGATCAAAAATGGATGGTTATGAGGAAATTCTTAAGAATATAAATGACAACTCAGCTGCTATAAACAATAATATTGTCTCCATATCAAATCAATTAACGAATTTAAAAATGCCTGAGGCAAAAGATTATACTCAACAATTAGAGAATATAAAAAAGGCAATTGAAGAACTTAAAAATAATGCAAACGACAATAAAGATGGAAAAGATAATACTGACAACACCAAGGAGCTAGAACAAAAAATAGATGATCTATCAAAACAAATTGAAAGCCTTACTGGTGTAATAAAAACATTATCAGAAAAAGACCCAACTACAAATGTGACCGTTGCAGTCCCTTCTGAATTATTGAAGAACCTACAAGACGCTCTTGCAGGATTTCAACAATTCAATAATGAGATTGGTCCTCAACTGCAATCATTACCTGAAAATATTAGGTCAGAGATCAACAACTTTTCCCAATCAATTTCAGATGCTTTCAAAGCCCTTGTTGACAAAGTGGCTGGACATTCGACAGTCGACCTCGAATCAATTACCAATATTTTAAGTCAAATGAAAGACAACCTTGCGTCTTTAGCTGATGCCCATATGTGGTCAAGCGACAAATCAGACGATGACAAAAATATTCCAAACCTTTTACAGAGAATAAACTCAAATCTTGAAAATATCGGCAATGCACTAAACAGTCAAGCCTCCACTCAAGCAGACAATGAGACTCTTAAATCTATAGCTGACGAACTTGCAGCATTGCATACAACAGTTCAAGGCCTTGCCAGCAAAGACCAAGAGCGGGAAAAACCTATTGAGTCTGTCGATCCTTCCGGCTCTGGCGATACTTCTGGCTCGGGCGATACTTCTGGCTCGGGCGCCTCTGTACCACCAATTCATGGTTCAAGTGACCCTGAAAACGGTGGAGATTTGCGTATGGCTTCCGGCTCTGGTGACACTGGAAATTCTGGTGGCGCTGGTAATCCTGCTGGACAGCCTGTTGATGGCAGTCCTCAAAATAACGGATCAGACATTCAACCTCAAGGTCCGGAATCAAAACCAAAATCTTTGCCACAGCAAAAACCATATACCCCTCCTCCTGCAAGACCGCGGGGAGAGAAAAGAGAATACAAAGACCAAGCGGAGGCTGTGGGAAATGCTATGGTCGGTGTTGGTGTATGGCTTGGTTTATGCTGTATGATTCCTGGTGTAAACTTGATAGCTCCAATCATCGCACTTGGGCTTGTCGCTGGAGGAAGTGCTGTCAATGCAAGTGCTGATAAATTTGCTTGGCAACCTTATCTTAAGGCAGAAACAAAAATCAGAGAATATGAAGAAGAGGAAGAACAGCAAAAAGAGGAAGCAAAAGAAAACGATATAGCGCTTCAGAAATTTATTGAAAATGAAAATGAAATCAACACCTTGCAAAAATCTGAAGAATTTGAAAAGAATGATTTGATCAATCTTATGGACACATCAAACTTGAGAGAGAGATCTGAAGTTGAAGCTACGCACGCTGATGAACGCGATAGTGGTACACCTCCTAAAACAGAAGAGGAGCACGCTGGCGAAGGTGATAGTGGCGATGGCGGGTCTGAAGGCGGTAGTGGCACAAGTGGTAGTACATCTGACATACAACATTTTGCATCGAGGAGCACTACTCACCCCGCACAGATATTTGCGGATATCTACAATTCCAACGGGACAGGATTTGTCACAAGCACAAATGAGAATAGGGACACCCGAACGGGAACAGAGAAACTTGCATCTGTTGAGAGTTATCAGCTTCGAACACAGCTGGCAAACGATATGATGGCCATTCACACATCACAAGATCCTCAAAACAGGTCCAGGCTTATTGCAGACTTTTCCAGAAAGTATTTTCACGACCTTTCTGCTGAGCAGAATGATCAAATCAAATCCATGTTTGACAAGTCAAAAGAAGAGGAAATGGCGAAGTTTATCACCACCCTCAACACAGTCAACAACACACAAAGCCAGGAAATTGGCCTTGTTCAGGGACAAAAAGAAATGCTTTTACATGCAAATATGGGCAGAATTCGACATGTTTTCTCTCAAGAAAATTTATCAGCTGAAGAGCGTCTGCATTTTGTTGAAAGATATGGATATTCAATCTTGCAAAACTTCTCTATGAATGATAATGTCTCATATGCAAAACTGCAAGCTTTAATTGAAAGTGCACCAGAAGATGAACGAAAAAATCTGGCTGATAAATTTGCTGAAGTTGCAAAACAGTCGCGACATGCACTACTAGATCTTGAGCAAATTGCAACTGAGGCAGTGGAAAAGAATGATCAACTGGATAGACTTACTAAGTATGCTGTAGATATGCGTGATGTAATGTCAGATAAATCGCATTATGCTTCTATTGAGGAGTGTCATGATGCTGGAAATAAATTTTTGATCGATTATACTCTGGGTGTATATAAAGATGCTAAGAAAAACCTTGGCAAGAAATTACAATTCTCTAAGGATGGTACTAAACTAAATCCAGAAAATAAAACTGTAAAGAAGATATACGATAAAACACTTGATATGGTGACCAATATAGGCAAGTCTGAGTCACTAAGTAAACTCGAAGAGCGAAAACAAGAGCTGTTTAATAATCATTACTCTGCCCGCATTATCGATTTGCATTTGGCAAATGTAGAGTCAAATAATGGCGACTTGGAAGACTCACTCTTCCCATCAACACATGTTATTGGCAAACCAAGCAAGGATTATTCTATTGAAAAACTGAGCAAAGACCTTGCAAAACAGGATATTTTGAAATTGATTGAGAGTAATTTGGACAGAAAGGACAAAGATAAATCGGTGATTATGAAAACTTTAAAGAAATTGTCACCAGAAAACTGTGCAGTGCAAATAGAAGAGGATTGTATTAAATTAGATTTTCATTCTTCTGCTGGGAACATAATTAAGGAAATCCCACTAACAAAAACGAGTGATCAAAAAGATAGAGAACGAGCACGTATCGCTTCAGATTATCTTAATACTTGCAGACAGTATCGACTGGAACTGGAAAAACAAATTAATAGCGATGTAACATCTCTACACTCTCTGTATAAAGAAAAAATAAGCGATGATAAAGTAAATTTCCCTGTAACAACAGAAAAAAGAGATAAAAATGTGCTTTTTACTGTTAAACCTTTGATACTAGAACAAAACATTGTATTGAACGCTAATTTAGATAAGCCAGGTAACGAGGAATATGATCAATACAAATTAACAGATATTTTGAAAAAATACCCTGCTTTAAGCCGACTACCTCAGGAAACACAAATCTCATTAATAGAAACAATGTTGACAGCCAAATATGAGTATCAAAGATGTCAACAGATTTTAAATAGCACTCCATCGATGGATTGGCTATCTAAAAAACAGATTGATGAGAGGACTGTCAAGGCAAAGGGTGAAATGATACATCATAAAAACAGTTATGAATTTATGCTCAGTATCGCAAATGGAACATATCAAGATGCGGTATACCAAAGCCATTTTGAGGCGCAATCAGGGATTGCTGCTAAAGATCTATCAGACGTCAAGAGGTCAGAGCAAAATTTAAATAAACAAATTCGGGGATATTTCAAGCTTAGAAATCTTGCCAGCTCTTACGGCGACAAAGATTTGTATGCTCAATTTGTTAAATTAAAAGAAACTCATACAGAATACTCAACTAAAGATATTTGCAAGATGATGTTGAAAGAAGAGATTGGTACAGAAACTTTTGATAAAAAGACTTTCGATTCTTTATTTAATGATCATTCTACAGTTAAAGATTTCAACAAGTTTATTAAAAATGAAAGAAAAATCATCAAACAACATGCTCAGCTTGCTTCCAGCAACTATTATTCAATGTTTGGCAAGAAATTTGTTGATATAGAGATTAGAAAACAAATGGCAGCTGTGCATGACGAAAATGTGCCAACTATTAAAAACTATGTCAAGCTTTTAAAAGAATTTGGTATTGGAGAGGCAAAAATTGCCACAGCTTTGGCAGAAAAAGGCGATATCGACACCGTTGTAAAAGATCTGTTAAAAAATGCCGGTGTTGAGCAATATGAGATTGATAAACTCACAATTGACAAGAAAAACTTTAAAATGCGTCAACTTGGGATGAAAAGCAAGGCCGTGCATAATTTGAGAGCTGACCAAATCAAGGTTCAAGACGCATTTGCCAAATACAATAGCATCGTTGCAACGATCAGGGATTCAGAAGATGTTGCAAATTCTAGTTCTGAGATATCTGACCTTAAAAAGGCGTTAAAAGAGATTGACTTAAAAACACTCAAAAAAGTCGCTGGAATAGATACAAAAGCTCTCAAAAAGGCTCTCAAAAAAAGAGAAATATCACCTAAGCTTCGAGAGAAAATTCTTAAGGATTTTGATAACAATCTCGACAATTTGCAAGTCTTTGAAGCAAAAAGTGAAGATCTTCTCAATGTGCAATCCTTATCTTTGCTCGCATCTGACAAATCTGACAGGCAGTCAATAGAGGCTGAAGAAAAATATAATAATTACAAGCGCAGAACGGATAACTTAATGAAACGTATGGAATATCTTTACGATTTTATTGAAAAGAATTCCGATGTTGAAAAATCCAAACAAGTATTACAGGCATTTGTCGAAGGCGACCAGCAAACACTTTCTCTTTTGGATACAGGCATAACCTTTAATAAGGACAATGTCGCTCAGCTTCGATCACTTGGACTGAAACTTGTTGATCTTGAAAGACTTGAAAGAATTAAGGATCCAAAAAAACTTGTCGCCGAGCTTCAAAAAATTAAAGATGCTTGGGCAAAAGAAGTTTCTAAGACTCAAGATAAGCTCCAAAATAAGTATGAAGAGAAAAAAACTATAGCAAAGGAAGAGAAGAGAAAGAAAGAAAAACCTGTCAAAACCAAGCTTAAGAACAAAAGAAATAAATTTGCTAAAGATCTTTTCAGAATGAATGATGTATTTGAAAAAATCAGCGATAATGAAGCCGAACAGCTGAAGATTTATCAAGATGCAGATCAAGAACTTCGAGATCAAATAGCACAAATAAATGAAAGATATAATAATGAGGAAAAGGCGAGCGAACAGGATGATAAGGAACAAGAATAAAATCATTATTTAAATTCAAGTTTAGGCACGCATATCTATGGCGTGCTTAAATTAAAACAATTTTTTAAAAGGATATTTATATGAAAATTGGCGTTGTAGGACTTCCTAATGTTGGAAAAAGTACACTATTTAATGCAATCACCAATGCTGGTGCTGAAAGTGCCAACTACCCTTTTTGCACCATCGAACCTAATGTTGGTATTGTGGATGTACCAGATGAAAGACTTGAAGTCCTTGGAAAAATGTATAACACTCAAAAAATTACACCTGCCTCCATCGAATTTGTGGATATTGCTGGCCTTGTGGCTGGCGCAAGCAAGGGCGAAGGGCTGGGCAATAAATTCTTAAGTCATATCCGCGAGGTCGATGCTATCGTTCATGTGGTGCGATGCTTCGAAAATGATAAAATCATTCATGTAAACGGTAATATTGACCCTCTGCGTGATATAGAAATCATCAATCTTGAACTTATCTTAAGCGACCTTGAGCAAGTGGATAAACTTTATGAAAAAAATTCAAAGCTTGTTAAAACTGGAGATAAATCGCTTATAACAACTGTGGAGCTTTTGGCAAAAATCAAAACCGCTCTTGAAAACGGATTGCCAGCTCGCAGTGTTCAAGTCGATGGCGAAGAAGAAATCAAAATTTTAAAAAATTTGCAACTGCTAAGTGCTAAGCCAGTCATATATGTGGCAAATATCGGCGAAGATGATATTGGCAAAAAGGATAATGATTTTGTCAGGTCTGTCAAAGAATTTGCAAAAAAAGACAATGCAAAGGTCATTGTGCTCTGTGCAAAAATTGAGGAAGAACTCGTTACTTTAAGCAAAGATGAACAAGTTATGTTTAAACAAGAGCTGGGAATAAATGAAAGCGGGCTTGAAAAATTGGTGTCGGCAAGCTATGATCTGCTTGGACTTATGTCATATCTGACCGCTGGCGAAAAAGAAGTGCGTGCTTGGACTATTAAAAAGGGAACAAAAGCTCCTGCAGCGGCAGGCAAAATTCATAGTGATTTCGAAAAGGGTTTTATTAAAGCCGAAATTGTGTCCTATGATGACCTTGTCGAGGCTGGATCATTTTTGAAGGCTAAAGAGAAGGGCAAGGTGCGTATGGAAGGCAAAGACTATGTTGTTCAAGATGGCGATGTGGTTCTTTTTAGGTTTAATGTTTAAAATCGGGCAGAAAACGCTTAGCTTACCACCCCGTCCCGCTCGCGGGGTGCGGGAGGGGTAAGCAAAAGCCCTTAAGAGGAGCCTCTTAAGGGCTGATCTTGCCTTTTGGCAAGATGCGTTTTCTGCTTTCAAAAATATGGAGATCTTATGATAATAAAAGAAAACAAATCGCTTTTGGAAAAAATTTTACAGACAAATCTCTTACCTTTGGCATTTATTGGAGATAGTGTCCATACTCTTTGCGCGCGTGAAAAATGCCTATTAAAGCTAAATGATAGAATAGGAAATTACCATAGCAGTGCCTCATATTTTTGTAAAGCCGCTCATCAGGCAAAGGTGTTACAAAATCTGATTCCCCTGCTTGACGACAAAGAAAGCGAGATTGTTCGAAGAGGACGCAATATCAAGACCAAACATCACGCAAAAAATGCCACTTCAAGTGAGTATAGCTATGCCACTGCCTTTGAAATATTGATAGGATATTTATATCTCAATGGAGATCAAAATCGTTTTGATCAGATCATTGAGTTTTCTTTGCAAAAATAGGGTTTTCATATCGCTATCATTTGACAAAAAATTTCCAATTAAATATAATATATAATATTTAAACTCGACTGACAGGCAAAAGTTTTGTTGGCTCATCATTATTTTACGTTCAACTGTTTTACTTTGCCATCAGACTTGTTTTGTAGGAGAAGTACGTTTAAAAGGATAAATAATGCTGATAGAAGGAAAAAATGCCGTTTATGAAGCACTTCAAAACGGAATAACCATCAATAAAATTTTGTTTGACAAGGCTTTTCAAAACCGTAGTGATAAAGTTATATCTTTAGCTCGCGATAAAAAAATTAAATATGAGTTTTTACCCAAAACCCTTTTAGACAAAAAATCAAAAACACTGCATCACCAAGGATATATTGCTTATGCGATCGACTTTGAATATAGTGAAATAGACGATATTTTAAATCTGGCAACTGCAAAGGGCGAGAAACCATTTATTGTCATGCTTGATGAGGTTGAAGATCCACACAATTTTGGAGCCATCATTCGAAGCTGTGAGTGTGCAGGTGTGCATGGTATTATTATCACCAAAAACAGATGTGCACAGGTCAACGAAACGGTCTTTAAGACAAGCGCTGGCGCTGTGTCTAATATGAAAATATGCAAAGTGACAAATTTGAAAGAAGCAATAAATTATTTAAAAAATCACAACATTTTTATATTCGCTACAGATGCTTCAGGTCAAAATATATATACTCAGAAACTGGACTGCCCTATTGGAATCATTATAGGCTCGGAAGGGTTTGGAATTAAACCATCGCTGGTCAAGTATTGCGATGGCGTGCTCAGCCTTCCTCTTAAGGGACAGATAAATTCTCTCAATGCCTCAGTCGCATGCGGAATTGTTGTCTTTGAAATTCTTCGACAAAGGGGGCAGGCATGACTGATGAAGAACTTGTTTTAAAAGCCCAGAAAAACGATGAGGCAAGTGTGAATTTGCTTTTAACTCGATATAAGCATTTGGTCAATAAAATAGCGCGAAGTTATTTTTTGGCAGATGGAGATAGCGAAGATATTTTGCAGGAGGGAATGATTGGGCTGTATAAGGCTATTATAAACTTTGACCCAGCAAAAAATGTTTCATTTAAAACCTTCGCTTCCACATGTATCCGACATCAACTGCAGAGCGCAATCAAGGTTTCAAGCTCTGAAAAGAACAAAATTCTCTCGTCTGCTATATCGATAAGCGATTCGCCCCTTGACGAGGAAGACGGTGACCTTGAAATTTTTATACCATCATCACTCCCCTCGCCTGACGATAAAGTTTTGGAAAAGGAACGTTTTAAAGAAATAAAAGACAAGATCATTGATACTCTCTCTGCTCTTGAATTAAAAGTCTTGTCGTTATATTTAAAGGGTTACAGCTATCAGGAAATATCCTCTCTTAGCGGTCTTAGCAAAAAAAGTATTGATAATGCACTTACAAGAATAAAAAATAAACTCGCATTCTTAAAAAATAATTAATATTTTGGAGAAAATTATGAAAAATATCGATTTAGATTCAATTATTCCTGAAAATGATGTCGAAAAGGAAATCATCTATGACCTCAAAAATGGAATTAATAAAGAGGTTATCACCCGTTGTCCACCAGAACCAAGTGGTTATTGGCATATTGCCCATGTTAAGGCATGGACTATTGATTTTGAAACTGCTAAAAAATTTGGTGGCAAAACTTACCTTCGAATGGATGACACAAATCCTACCAAAGAAGATGGTGAATATGCGGAAAGCTATTTGGAGGACCTGAGATGGCTGGGCTATACTCCAGATAAACTGATATATGCCAGTGAGGAGTACTTTGAAGATATTTACAAAATCGCCGAGCAAATGATTCTAGATGGAAAGGCATATGTATGCTTCCTCTCCGCTGAAGAAGTGTCAAAAACAAGAGGTACTCTTACACAGCCGGGCATCGAAAGCCCATATCGAAACAGGCCGATTGAAGAAAATCTGCGCCTGTTTCGAGATATGCGTGCCGGCAAATTTGAAGATGGCAAGGCAACTTTGCGCGCAAAAATCGATATGGCTCATCCTAATATGAATATGCGCGATCCTGTGATGTATCGCGTTATGCGGGCAACTCATTATAGGCTTGGCGATAAATGGTGCATCTACCCTATGTACGATTTTGCTCACCCGCTTGAAGATGCACTTGAAGGAGTGACCTACAGCCTGTGCTCCATGGAATTCCACGAGCACCGACCACTTTATGAGTGGTTTATTGAAAATGGCTGGAAAAAACCCTATCCTCCAAAGCAAAGAGAGTTCTCTCGTTTAACAATTGAAAACGTCCTTATCGGAAAGAGATATTTGAAACAGTTTGTCAATGACGGAATTGTAAGTGGCTGGGATGACCCAAGATTCCCGACATTGGTTGGTGTCAGACGAAGAGGATACACCGCAAAGGCATTAAAGGATTTTGTGAAATCTGTTGGCTGGGGAAATGTGCTTGAGGTAACCGTTCCATATAGTGCTTTAGAGTATTATGTGAGAAGTGATTTAAACAATATTGCAACTCGTGCCATGGTTGTTCTTGATCCGCTGAAAGTGGTGATCACCAACTACGAAAAGGACGGAGAAGAGATCGAGATTGAAAATAATCCAAATGACCCAAATGCCGGCTCTCATAAGGCAAAATTTGGAAAAGTTATCTATATTGAAAAGGAAGATTTCGCTTTAAATCCTCCCCCAAAATATAACCGTTTGGTCGAAGGCGGAGTTGTTAGACTTAAAGGCGCCTATATCATCAAATGTAATAAGGTGATTTATGACAAGAATGGCGAAATTGACCACCTTGAATGTGAATATTTGCCAGACACAAAGAGCGGAAATGATACAAGTGGCATTAAGTGCAAGGGAACAATTCACTTTGTCAGTGAAGATAATTTCTTTAAAATCACCGTTCGTGAATTTAAAAACCTTATCAAACGCGAAGTGACAAATCCAGCAAAAGCACTTGCAGAGGGAGCTAAGGTTGAGGATATTTTGGAGCCAGATTCCTTAATTGAAAAAACCGCCTATGCTGAAAACTTTTTAAAAAGTGCCAAAGTGGAAGATAAATTTCAGTTTATTCGAAAAGGCTATTATTGTATGGATAAGGACAGCACTCCAGACAACTATGTCTTCAACAGCACCATTTCACTGAAAGATGGATTTAAAAAATAAGGGTATTGTTAAAATCAAACTTGCTTACACCGACCACACAGATTGTCACAGAAACTAAATAATATCGTGTCTCAAGTTTACCAAAAAAGTATTTTAAAATATAAATATATTTGTGAAATAAATCCCCCACCAGATAGTAAAGTGACCCACATTTAGCACCGCAAAAACGGGATTCTTACTCCTCTGGTGGATTTTTATTATTTAAACGCTTAAAATTTAAAGCGACAATTTTTTCATATTTTTAAATATTTTTACTCTTTTTTCCACAATTGTTATGAAATTTATAAAAAAGGTATTGACAATTGTATATTTTTGTTTATACTCCTTTAAGGAAAGAAATTTTATAAAAGGAGGTAATTTGCAATGGTTTTAAATCTTTCTAAAAGTAAAGTTGAATATTTAGTGCGAATTGGCTCCCAAGATGACAAATTATTATAATAACTATTGAATTTGGAATTTTAATAGATCTAATTTAATTTTAAAATCTCAAGCCTCTCGCAAAAAACAAGGTGAAATTCAAAATATTTTTTGAAATTCGCCAAAAAACGGAGGATTTTTTTATGGCAAAAACAAAAAAACAAAAGAAAGAATTTTCTTTATTGAAATATTTTAAAAGGTATAAATTCGGTGTATCGGTATACATTCTATCCTTTTTGATAGGTGCAGTTTGTGATATGTTTATCATTATTTATTCGGCAAATGTTGTCGAGTACATCACACTGGCCAAGTACCAAACCGCCATCTTCTATCTCTTAATCATTGCCGGCATATATGTAATGCGAAGATTTGGCTATTATATGGCTTCTTTTATCTATCAAAAATATTCTATCAAGATTATGTCTGATCTCAACCTTGATCTTGCAAAGCAAGCATTTAAGCTTAACTCCAAAACATATAATGACCACGATACAGGGACATTTGTTCAACGAATAATCAATGATCCAGAGCGAGTTATTTCATCTTTTGCCAACCTTGTGGAAATCTTGTTTGATATTATTACCGCCTTTATCATTGTAATCTATATCACAACATTAAGTTTTTACATTGGTTTATGCATTGCTGTTTTGGTCATTATTGGAATTATAATAGAATTACAGCGTACCAAAGTAAGACGAAAAAACAACTGGGTAGCGAGAAAGAAGAATGATATAATCCATTCTATTACGACAGAGATTGTTCGCTCTGAAAAAGATATCAAATCCTTAGGACTTGAGGATAAGCTTAGCGACGTATCAAAAAATGCTTATGAAAATTACAAAAAGGCCACTTATCACGCACAAGTTGTCGATATAAATTTCTTTTCGATAAGAAGCCTGATAATTGAAATCGCAAGTGTACTTATTTTAATCTTAGGCGTTTCTATGATCAATCGTGGGCTTATAACTCTTGCCACCTTCATGATCTTCTATTCCAATCGAGGCTATCTATATTCATTTGTATGGGGATTTGGACGTGTTGCAAGTCTATGGGCAGATATAAAGGTCTCAAGCGATCGAATGTTTGCGATATTTGATAATAAGGAATTTGTATGCGAACGATTTGGAGATAAACACATTGAAAATGTCAAAGGCGAAATTGAGTTTAAAAATGTTGCATATACCTTTTACGAATACGAGAACAGAGAAAATAAAAATTGGAAAAAAGAGAAAAAAGAAAGATATGAACGAGTGCTGGTATCTCAAAACAACATTTTCGATAATCTGTCTTTCAAAATTGAACCAAATACCACAGTTGCATTTGTTGGCAGAAGTGGCAGTGGTAAGTCGACAATTCTCAACCTGATGAGCAAGATGTATGAAGTTGAAGGTGGAGAGGTTCTGCTGGATGGTGTAAACATCAATGATTTTGATAAGCCATCTTTAAGACAAGCAATATCTCTTGTAAATCAATTTCCTTATATATTTGACATGACAATTAAAGAAAACCTGCTCCTTGCCAAAAAAGATGCAACTGACGAGGAGATCAATCAAGCTATCACCAAGGCCTCTTTAATGGAGTTTGTTGAGACATTGCCTAAAGGCATTGAAACCAAGGTTGGCGAGAGCGGAATAAAACTCTCGGGAGGGCAAAAACAAAGGCTGGCAATTGCTAGAGCACTGCTACGCAACTCACCTATTATCATATTTGATGAAAGCACAAGCTCGCTTGATAATTTTGCCCAAGAAGAGGTTAAGCATAGTATCGATAATCTGAAAGGCAAGAGTACAATCGTTATTGTCGCTCATAGGCTTTCGACTATTCGGAATGTCGATAAAATCTTTTTCCTTGAAAATGGAAAAATCGAAGATATTGGAACTTTTGATTATCTTTTTGAAGATAACGTTAAATTCAAAAATATGTTCTATGCTGAAAACCTTGACTAAAGATATGAATTATTTAAAAAGCACCTTGAAGAATAAGTGAAATGAGCCTCCTTAAGTTGTCTAACTTTTGGGGTTCACTTCAAAATTCTCACAAGGTGCTTTTTGTGTGTAAATCATTTCTGGTATAAAAAAATGAGGAATAAATCTCCTCTATTTCCATGGTTGCGGGAGTTGGATTTGAACCAACGACCTTCGGGTTATGAGCCCGACGAGCTTCCGAGCTGCTCTATCCCGCGATAACGATCTTTAACATTATACGCCCATAACTCGGTTTTGTCAATACTTTTTTCAAAAAAATTTCCTCTTTACATTTTTATTAATTGGTAAAGAGGATTAATAAACATAAATCGCAACAACAAGCACTATCAAAATCACAATTTCCAATATATGAAGTGCGATTTGTTTGCTTCGTTTTTCTTTTATAAATTCTGCCAACATTTCCTTTGTCAACATTCCAATACTTGCACACATCATAATAACTCCACTTGCAAGATGATTGGAAGTAAAAAGACCGCTTATAGCTAGCCCTAAAAACAATCCAAGGGCAAAGTATTTAAAAAACCTAACTAAAGCCCTGTCAAGTCTATCATCTCTTCTTATAGCCCAAACAAGAAGCCCTAAAGCTATGCCAAGAAGGAGTCCTCCTGCTGCTGCAAGCACATTAAAAGTGGCGAGCGAAAGAGTTGAAAGGGCAAAGATGACTATTATTAAAATGTCAAGCACTCCCGAGTAGATAAGTTTGATATTTTCGTTCTCAATTTTATGGGTAATGTCAAGCATTTTGACAAGATATAGCACAATGCCGATTGAAATAAATAAGGATAATGCATTGCATGTTGAAGTCAAATTGACGGCAATAAGTGCAAATACCGCCAAAAATGCCATTGTAAGTGCTCTAAATAAAAGTGACTGCCAATTTTTCATATCTCTAAATATTGCGTCTATTATCCCCATTAAAAGCGTCGCAACGCCAACAGCAATAAAAGGTATAAGTATCATAGGTATATTTTAACCTAAAATTTAGATAAAACAAAATATTTTTTTAATATTTACAAAAAATATATATATGAATTTAAAATTTTCTCTTAAAAACACTATTAAAGACATTTCTCTTTATATAAGCGCTTTTGTGCCAATGTATTTTTTGATCTTGATCAAGCTGATCATTGAAGGCGCTTTTGGCAATTTAAAGATCAATGCCCTTTTTATTATTTATCTAATCACTTTGATTTTATTAATAATTTTTGGAGTGTTCGGCTTGCTATTTAATACCATTTTTTCAAAGGATATTTCAAAGAATATTATTATTTTATCAAAAAAGAATATTACTGACAGACATTTTTTGGGATATTTTTCCCTTTTTGTCCTATTTGCACTCCAGCTTAACCTCTCACTGGTCAGCAGTTATGTTTTGTATTTATTAATTATCTTTTTGATTGGTATAGTCTATATCAAAAATGGGTTATTTTTTATCAATCCTCTCCTTAATATTCTGGGCTATAATTTCTATGATATTGTCTACTGCGAGGAAGGGTCACAAGCTAAGGTTGAAGCAAAATTTTTTTATAAGGGCGAAATTATAGAAAATAAACAATATAAAGTAATTTTTAAAAATCGACATTTTTCTTTTATTGATAGGAAATAATTTGCAAGATTTATTAAATTTCGTTAAAATCAGGATGAAAAACAAGCGATTTCTGTCGAAAAACAAAAATTATTCCATAAAAAATCCTCTTTTAATCAAAAAGAGGATATATAATTTTTTAATATGTTATTGACTTCTATTATTTATTCTTCCTTCACATCATCATCTAATAGGTTTGCACTAGTTTCATTTGATAAGTCTTTGTCTTTTGCCTCGTTGCCACTATCTTTCTTCGATGGCACCTTAAAATATTTGGCAAATTTATTGATTAATTTATCGTTGAAGACAATAAATTTATCCCAAAAAAATTCTGTAGCAAAATTGAGCACCATCATAATTACCGTAACCAGTGTGCCGTTCCATCCAATCCCCTCAAGTGCATCGCCACCAAGGGTTGAAACTGGAATAAACATGGCATAATAAATTATAACTAAAACCATCGCGAGTGGAATGTTTGATGCAGATTTAAAGGTAAACTTTCTATTGAAAGTAAAATTCCAAATCACCGATAAGGTGATACTTATAAGATAAGACGGCCACCAATCGAGTGCATCCGTCCAGTTATATAAAAGTTCAAAAGATAAGAGCTGAATGACACCAGCGGAAAGGGAAAAAGCCAAAAATTTTAAAAATTGCAAAAATTGTTGTTTTTTCGTCAGAACGATCTTCTCATTGCCAATAGCTTCGTTTTCTTCTATTTTTTCGTTTTTCATATGTTATTTGATCCTTTTCGCGTCTTTATTATAACACATATATGCTAATTTGCAAATAAATCGCGCTTATTTCCTCACAATTATCTTTCGCGTGTAACTATACGATTTTAAAAAAGATGGATTTAGGGGCTGTTTTTTTGCAAAATCGCTTGCTATTTTCTATTTTTCGCTATATAATATTAATATAATATATTATATAGAATATATAGCATTATTATTTAGGAGACGAGATGGAAGAGTTAAATCAAGATGAAATTGAAATCGGCAAAAGTATCAAATATGACGAAAGTGATATTCAAGTACTTGAAGGACTTGAGCCAGTCAGAAAAAGACCGGGAATGTATATTGGTTCCACTGATGAACATGGACTTCATCATTTGGTGACTGAAGTTGTTGACAACTCAATTGACGAGGCACTTGCTGGATATTGTACCAAAATTGAAGTTGTTATCAATTTTGATGGATCATGCTCGGTAATTGACAATGGCCGAGGCATTCCTACTGGCATTATTGCTAAAGAGGGCAAAAGTGCGGTTGAAGTTGTTTTGACAAAGCTTCACGCGGGCGGAAAATTTGGAGGTGAAGGATATAAAATCTCTGGCGGACTGCACGGCGTTGGTGTGTCCTGCGTAAATGCACTGTCCAAATATATGCGTGCCGATATTTATCAAAATGGCCAACATTATAAAATTGAATTCTCAAGAGGAATTGCATTAAAACCGTTGGAAATTGTTGGACCTACTGATAAACGTGGTACAACGATCACATTCCTCCCCGATGATGAAATCTTTGAAACCTGCAATTTCAACTTTGATATCATGAAAAATAGGTTCCGCGAAATTGCATTTTTAAATAAGGGCTTGGTCATCTCACTTGAAGACAAACGCGAGGGACAGGAACGAAAAGAGGTCTTTGAGTTTAAGGGCGGTATTGTTGAATTTGTTGACTACCTCAATAAAAACCGAGAAACGCTCCTCTCCGCCCCTGTTTATTTTAATAAATTCAACCGATCTGCAAATGGCGAGGTCGAAAACGAGGTTGAGGTTTGCTTTCAATACAATGAAGGATACAGCGAGATCATCAATGCTTATGCCAACAATATTAATACCGAGGAAGGCGGAACTCATCTTGATGGTTTTAAAGCAGCTTTGACGAAGGTTATCAATGAGTATGCCTTAAAAAATAAAATTATAAAAGAAAACGAAAAGCTCTCTGGTGAGGATTGCCGAGAAGGCATTACTGCCGTGATTTCTGTAAAACTTAAAAATCCGCAATTTGAAGGTCAGACAAAAACCAAACTTGGCAATAGTGAAATGAGAAATATTGTCTATAAAGCTATGGTTGACCAGTTTGGCGACTATCTTGAGCAACATCCAGTAGAAGCAAAAAACCTTATTATGAAGAGCATTACTGCTCAAAGAGCTCGCGATGCGGCACGAAACGCACGAGAACTCACAAGGCGAAAAAGTGTGCTTGAAAACACCACACTGCCAGGAAAACTTGCTGACTGCAGTGAAAAAGACCGAAGATATTGCGAGATGTACATCGTAGAAGGCGATTCGGCCGGCGGAGCTGCAAAGACTGGAAGAGATAGGCGATTTCAAGCTATTTTGCCTCTTAGGGGTAAAATTTTGAACGTAGAAAAGGCTCGGCTTAACAAAATTCTCGAAAACAATGAAATAAAATCTATGATTACAGCTTTTGGCTGTGGTATTGGAAGTGAGTTCAACGAAGATAAGCTCAGATACGACAAAATCATATGCATGACCGATGCCGATGTGGACGGTGCTCATATTCGAATATTACTGCTCACCTTCTTCTTCCGCTATATGAGACCTCTGATTGAACATGGACATGTTTATGCTGCAAAGCCACCTCTTTATAAGGTGACCAAAAATAAAGAAGAATATTATTTCTATTCCGACCAAGAACTTGAGGATTGGTACCAAGCAAATGGACGAAAAGGTTGTGCCCAACAACGATATAAAGGTCTTGGAGAGATGGATGCCGATCAGCTTTGGGAAACCACAATGGATCCTGAGCGCAGAATTTTGATTCAGCTCACTATGGAAGATGCAATTGAAGCTGAAAAATATTTCAATGACCTGATGGGCGAGGATAGTGAACTGAGACGAAAATTTATCGAAGAAAATGCAACTTTGGTAACCGACCTTGATATATAACAAAAAAACTATTTAAACCTAAATTTATACCAAGAAATGCAAACGAGGGAGAAAATATGCTTGATACAAAATATGTGAAAGAAACTTTTGAGATGTTTAGAGAGTTATGGGGCGATGAAAGCCAATATCGCATGTGCATTGAAGAGATGAGCGAGCTTACCAAAGCGCTTTGCAAGTTCATGCGCTACTCTAGAGAAGAAAAAAACAGTGAAAACGATAAAAAACTTGAAAGTCGCCAAGATATCATTGAAGAAACAGCCGATGTTCTTATTTGCGCAAGTCAAATAATGAATATTGTTGGTGAAGAAAGCGTGCAAAAAGCAATAAATTACAAAATTGCGCGTGGACGAAAAAGGGCTGAAGAAGATTTGATAAAATTGAATGGTAGGAGATAATTATGGATAAGCATGAAAGTAAAAAGTCTTTAGAAGAGATTTTCAAAGATACCAAAATTGAAAAAGTCGACACTGTCGACAACCTGAAAAAATCGTTTATTTCTTATGCTATGGCTGTCAACGTTTCTCGTGCCATTCCCGATGTAAGAGATGGACTTAAACCTGTGCATAGACGTATTCTTTATGCAATGGGCGAGATGAACAATTTTTATGATAAACCAACCAAGAAATGCGCAAGAATTGTCGGTGATGTTATGGGTAAATACCACCCTCACGGCGACAGCTCTGTCTACGATGCCATGGTGAGATTGGCTCAAGATTTCTCCATAAGATATCCTCTCATTGACGGCCAAGGCAACTTTGGCTCTGTGGATGGTGATCCTCCTGCTGCTATGCGTTATACTGAGGCAAGGCTTTCTAAAATCGCTGGCCTTATGCTTGAGGATATCGACAAGAACACGGTCGACTTCTATCCAAATTTTGACAATACATTAGAGCAACCTAGTGTCCTGCCAGCAAAACTTCCAAACCTTTTGATCAATGGTGCAGACGGTATTGCTGTCGGTATGGCAACAAATATTCCTCCTCACAACTTGACTGAGGTCTTAAATGGATTGCAAGCTCTTATTGATAATCCAGATATCGAAATCGATGAGCTTATCCGATATATACCTGCTCCTGACTACCCTACTGGCGGAATTATCATGGGACGCAGTGCTGTCAAACACGCGTATAAGACTGGACGTGGCGGAATTGTTGTACGAGGCAAGGCAGAGATTGAAGAAACGAGTAGCGGACGAAGTCGCATCATTATCACTGAGCTTCCTTATCAGGTGAATAAAGCGCAACTCATTGTCCAAATAGCTGAGCTTGTAAAAAATAAAAAACTTGAAGGCATAAGCGATATCAAAGAAGAGTCTGATAGACGAGGAATGAGAATTGTCATCGATATCAAGAAAGATTTCAATGCTCAAGTTGTGCTAAACTCCCTTTACAAACAAACACAGCTCCAAAAGGGAAGTGGTATAATCTTCCTTGCCCTCGTTGATGGACAGCCTCGAATTTTAAACCTTAAAGAAATGCTTTTCTATTATCTTGAACATCAGAAAGAGGTGCTAACTCGCAAGACTCAATTTGACCTTAATAAAGCTTTGGAGCGAGAGCATATCGTAAAGGGCTTGGTCATTGCTCTTGCAAATATCGACGAGGTCATCCAAATTATTAAATCGTCTGACGATAGACAAGATGCATCTTTGAAGCTGACTCAAAACTTTGAACTCGACGAGGTGCAAGCAAATGCCATACTTGAGATGAAGCTCTCAAGACTTACCTCTCTTGAAGTGGAAAAGTTAAATCAAGAACTTCAAGAACTTGAAGCCACTATTGCAGATCTTCAAGATATCTTAGCAAGACCAGAACGAATTATGCAGATCTTGCGTGATGGATTTGAGGAAATCAAAAATCAGTTTGGTGACGAGCGTAAAACTGAAATCAGCCTTGACGCAGGTGGAATTGATATCGCAGACCTGATTGAAAAAGAGGATGTTGTTATATCTATGACAAATCAAGGCTATATCAAACGTATGTCAACAAGTGAATATAAAGCGCAAAATCGTGGCGGAGTTGGTGTTACGGCACATAAGACAAAAGAAGAGGATTTTGTAAAAACCATGTTTGTAACCAACACCCATGATGACCTGTTGTTCTTTACAAACAAAGGCAAAGTTTATTGCATTAAAGCCTATGAAGTCCCTGAGGCACAAAGAACTGCCAAAGGACGTGCGCTAATCAACCTGCTTATGCTTGATGAAGGTGAAAAAGTGACAACTGTTATACCTAGACTTGAAGGTGCTAGTGGAAATCTTATCATGGCAACACGCAATGGCCTTATCAAAAAGACCAAGCTTGAGGAATTTGCCTCTATAAGAAAGGTTGGAAAAATTGCTATTCACCTGCTTGAAGGCGATGAGCTTATTGGTGTTGAGGTTTCAGATGGCGATGACGATATACTGATTGCTTCTCATAAGGGACAATGTATACGATTCAATGAAAAAGAAGTGAGAAACATGGGAAGAGATAGCCAAGGTGTACGAAGTCTGAAATTGAGTGATGGAGATTATATCGTTGATATGGCCATCGTAAAAGAAAATTCTCAGATCGTCACGATAAGTGAAAATGGCTATGGAAAAAGATCAAACGTCGATGAGTATCGTTTGCAAGGTAGAGGCGGTAAAGGAGTTAAAGCTGGTATTTTTAACAACAAGACTGGTCCTTTGGCAGCTTTAAAACAATCATTTGACGATGATGATATAATGCTTATTGCTGATAATGGTGTGATTATTCGTACACCTGTCGATCAAATTAGTCAGCTGTCAAGGGTCAGCCAAGGTGTCAAGGTTATGCGCTTGAAACCTGAAAACAAAATCGTTGGCGTGGCTCTTGTCAAAAAAGAAAATGATGAAGATAGTGGTGAATATAATGGATCTGAATTGCAAGAAGATTAAATAAGTTGACAAATGCAAAAAAAAATGATATCCTTGACAATCAAATCCAGCTATCAGTTATTTAATGCCAAATTTTAATTTAATCTATTATGCTATGGCTGTGAAGTAATTTTTAACTGGGTTAAAAATTGCCAAAACACTTTGGTGTTTTGGCGGAATGCGAATGCATTCCACTTCACAGCCTTTTTTAAGGAGGAACTATGGCACAAATATCCGAAAAAGAGTATCTAAAACAGACAATAGAAGTTCTCGATAAAAAAATTTCAGAAAACAACAAAAAGCTTGCTCAGACACGTAGCAACTTTGAATTAAAAAAACAGGAGCTTGCTGATAACTTTTCAGATTATAGTCGAGGTGGTGATCTTTCTTCAGCTTATAGCCATCTTGCCGATCTTCAATCTTTTGAAGCAATTGTGGAAAAGGAAAATGCGCGATTAAAAAATCAAAAAGCGGTACCATATTTTGCCAGAATTGACTTTAAGCCAGAAAAGAAAGACAAATCACAAAGAGTCTATATAGGGCTTGGAAATATCATAGAGGGCAATAAACTATACGTTGCCGACTGGCGGGCGCCGATATGTTCAATGTATTATGACTATAACCTTGGCCCAGCATCATTTGCTATTGGTGACAAACACTATGATGGCGAGATTACTTTAAAAAGACAGTACAAGATTGAAAATGGCGAGCTTTTGTCATATTTCGACACAGATTTAACAATTAATGATGAAATTTTGCAAGGAATACTGTCGCATAATGCTTCAATTCATATGAAGCAAATCGTTTCATCTATACAAAAAGAACAAAATTCAATAGTGCGAAAAGATCTCCATGACAATATACTTGTTCAAGGTATTGCCGGCTCTGGAAAGACTTCTATTGCACTTCATCGTGCGGCATATTTGCTCTATAAACACAGAAGCGAGATCAAGAGTAAAGATATTTTGATTATCTCCCCTAATAATATTTTTTCAAGCTATATTTCCGATGTTTTGCCACAACTTGGCGAGGATAATCTTGTCGAGACAACCTTTGCTCAAATTGCAAGAGCAGAACTTGGACGGCCTATACAGACACGAGAAAGCATGCTTGATGAAATTGCCACAAAACCAAATCAAGACGACTTAAATGAGATCTCATATAAGTCATCTTATGAATATTTGGATAGCTTATTAAGATTTTTAAAAGGGCCACTGCTTGAAACCTTTACCCCGACAGATTTAAGTTATGTGGTCAAAGAAGACAATGATGGCAACAAAGAAACAATCGATTTTCCAGCTGAAAAAACCAAGGAACTGTTTTTTAAAACATTTAAAGGGCTGGATCTATACGAGCGGATCAATAAAATTGCCTGGCAATATGCAATGGTCTTTACCGAGGAGCGACACTATAACAAGCAACAAAATGCCGGCCTAAGAGATCGCTTCAAGAAAATTTTATACTCTTTTCTACCTATTCGCGATGTTGAAAAGATACACCAGATATTTATGGCACGAGAAAACCTAAAATCATATAAGGGCTCATCAATAAGATATATGGACAAGGGAACATATCTGGCAATTAAATATTTTTTATATGGCTTCGATCATGACTTTTCAGCGAAATATCTTATCGTTGATGAAATGCAGGATTTTACACCAGTCGATATATACATTTTCAAAAAACTATGGTCCTGCCCTTGCATAATCGTTGGAGATGTAAATCAAAGCATTGAAAAAAATGTTTCTGATGATTATCTTCAAATTACTGCCGACTTTTTGGGTTGTAAACTTTTGCAACTCAATAAGACTTATCGTTCCACAAGACAAATTGCCGAGTTTGCCAATAATATGATTGGAGTTAAGGATATTGAATATGTCAATAGAAATGGTGAAGAGCCTTGCATTTTTCAGACGAGCAATGAAGCAAAGACTATTGCCGACATCATTATTAATAAATGTGCTCAATATGAACATATTGCCATTATCTGTAAATGTAACAGCGAGGCAAAGGCACTCTATGGCAAACTTAAAGGTTATATTGATTGCAAAATAATCAAAGAACCCGAAGATTACAATAATCGGGTACTGATTACCACCTGTGCGACAGCAAAAGGAATTGAATTCGATGTTGTAATCGTGCCACACGCAAATTATGAAAATTATTCAAATACAATCGATAAAAATATACTTTATGTTTCTTCTACCCGTGCTTTGCATAAATTGTATTTCACGATAGATAAAAAGCCATCAATCTTTATTGAAGATTTAAAGGTTTATAATGTATGATTCTATAAAAATTAAGAAATAAATATTTATACAATTTTACTTCAAAAATATATTTCTGGCTGGCTATATTTGAGCAAAAATTACAACCAAAAAAACAAAATTTAAAAAAGTCAAATCTTTATTGAAAAACAATCAAAAAAATTTATAAAAAAAGATACCAAAAATTGCCACATATCACAATTTTTAATGTGGAAATGTGGATAACTTGGCATTTTACCCCCTTTTAATCCCCAAAATTCACCATTTTGCATAAAAATTT
This sequence comes from uncultured Clostridia bacterium, assembly GCA_944384495.1. Classification (GTDB taxonomy): domain Bacteria; phylum Bacillota; class Clostridia; order Christensenellales; family UBA1242; genus Caccovivens. The sequence continues at coordinate 2,084 of CALWTP010000047.1, read as the reverse complement.
ATAGCTTTGCATAATTATTTATTTGTGGAAATGTGGATAACTTTCTGTGTATAAATGTTAAGTTCTTTTGTAAAAAATGGGTTAAAAATTACAAAATTTAACCTTTCTCCAGCTTTTAAGCCTTTTGATAATTATTTCATAACTTTTATAATTATTTTTGTGTTTTTGCAAAATAAATTTGTCAATAACTTATGATTATTGTATAATGATTTTAGTGAGTTTACCGGTACAAAATATTGATATTCATATAAGGAGTTTTTATGTCCAAACAAGAATTGATAAAACCACGAATTATGTCAGGTTTTATGGAACTCTCTCCAGATAAACAACTTTTATTTGATAAGATGATTGATGAAATTAAGCATGTTTACCAATCGTTCTGTTTTATGCCTCTTGATACCCCTGTTTTGGAGCTTAGTGAAATTTTGCTTGCCAAATCAGGTGGAGAAATTGATAAAGAAGTTTATCACTTTACCAAGGGAGACACAAACATCTGTATGCGATATGACCTTACTGTTCCACTGGCAAGATATGTTGCAATGAACAGCAATACCCTCTCCTTTCCTTTTAAACGATATCAGATTGGAAAAGTTTATCGTGGAGAGCGAGCACAAAGAGGACGATTTAGGGAATTTGTACAATGTGATGGAGATATTGTGGGACTTGAAACACTGCCAATTTCAGCAGATGCGGAGTGTATCTTTTTGATTGACAAAATTTTTAATAGTCTCAATCTTGATATTTTAATTCAAATTTCAAATCGTAACATCTTAGTTGGTTATTTACAAGAGCTTGGTATCATCGAAAATGCCAAACAAGTGCTCACAATACTTGATAAAATAAACAAAATTGGACGCGAAAATGCAATGCTTGAACTTAAAGCACTCAATATCACCGATAACACTATTGAAAAACTCTTAAATATTATATCGCTTAAAGGTGACTTCGATAAAATTTTGCCCATGCTTGAGAATTTGGCAAGCAATGAAATCTATCAAAAGGGCTTTGATGAGCTTCGAAAAGTTTATCATTTTCTCTCTGCATATGGCATTGATAAATCAAGATATTGCCTTGATATATCGATAATTCGTGGTCAAGATTACTATACAGGTACAGTTTTTGAGGCTGTTATACCAACTCATCTCCAGTTTGGTACAGTCTGTGGCGGAGGAAGATATGATAATCTTGCAGGCTATTTCTCTGAAAAGAAAATGCCTGGTGTTGGACTAAGCATTGGACTGACAAGACTGTTCGATCTTTTGGATAAAAATGACATGCTTCCATCTTTCTCAAAAACCAATACCACCCTTCAAATTATACCTCTTGGAGACCATCTTGACAGCTGTTTCACACTGCAGGCATATTTTTCAAACAAAATCAACTGTGAAGTCGCATATGAAGAGCGATCTTTCAAAGCCAAACTGAAAGATGCTGGAAAAAAACAAATCCCTTTTGTGCTCATTGTCGGAGACGATGAAGTAGAACAGCAACTTTTCATGCTTAAAAATATGGAAACTGGAGAGCAGACCAAATTATCAAAAGAGGAATGTTTAGAGTTGATCTTAAAAACGATAAATTAAAAAACAGCCCAAAAAAACCTTCCACCAACCTATCCCCCTCAAGCGATTTAACAAATTGGACAACCCCAAAACAAACAATTTTTGAATGACCCGTTGTATTATCAAGAAACATTTGGATCAAGTGTTTGATTAAAATTTAATAATTTTTTTTAGATTTATAACGTGACAAAAAACATATAACCACTATCCATGTTTAAAATATATTGACAAATTTCTGCAAATAAGTATAATTGAACTAAGGGGGATAAAGTGAATAGTAGTAAAAAAGTTGACAATGTTGAAAAACATTCTAAAACTAAAAAAAGAATTATAATTGCAACTATCATTATGATTCCATTAATTATTGGAATAGCGGTTGGACTATATTTTTTGCTTAACAAAACTTGGTACACAGTTCGGGTCTTCTATAATGATATTTTAGTTGATACATATGAGGTCGAGGACGGAGATTATTTTGAATTAAGCGATATTGAATTTGAAGGTTATGATATAATCGGGGTATAT
>CALWTP010000046.1 GCA_944384495.1 uncultured Clostridia bacterium | reverse complement strand
AATTTATCAAAATCTTTTGCATCCTGAATTTTTATTCCGGTATCGCTTTCTCGGCCAATTATTGTGGAAATGTCTTTGCCAATTTTGCTTTGGTCAATATCAAAAGCTCCAACAATACTTACTCCTTTTTCAATGGCATAGCGCATTGTATATTTGCTCATTTTTCCACAGCCATATTGAACCATTTTAATTTTTCTCATAAAAAATCCTCCTTTAAAAAGTATAACAATTAATCTAATTATTTCCAAATAAAAGAAAAAAATAAATAAAATTAAATAATTTAAATCATCGGAAGCCAAACTTGCTAACGGTGACGAGGTCGATCGATATACAAACTATGTGGTGTGCGTCAGCATACAATTTCGTTAGAATTTATTAAAATTTTATGATATTAAAATTTTAACATCAAATAGTTTGCCGTATAGCAATAATTTTTAAAAAAATGGAAAGCATCTTTGACAATATCAAAAATAACCTCAGAGTTTGACAATTTATCAAATTTTACTTATTTCGACAACAAAAAAGGCCCAAAACAAGCTTGGGTCTTATAAATTTATTTTAATTGATCTTCTAAATTACTAAAAAAATTGCATTTGCTAAAAAAATAGTTAATCTCTTATTCCTCCATTTCAAATGTGATAGGATGGGTTTGAAAATAATTATAGATTCGTCGAGCAGCGGCATTATCAATGCCAGGCACAGTGCTTAGAAGGTCAACATCGGCTTTTGCAACTTCCTCGCTTGTGCCAAAAGCTTTGAGGAGGGCATCTCTTTTCTTTGGACCAATGCCTTCTATTTCCTCCAGGATGGAACGTGTTTGTTTCTTTGTGCGCAGTGCTCGATGATAGGTTATTGCAAATCTATGTGCTTCATCACGAACTCTTTGCAAAAGTTTTAGCTCACTACTGCCAGCTTTAAGCAATACTGGAGTGGAGTGATTTAGAAAGAACACTTCCTCAATTCTTTTTGCAAGGCTTATCATGTCAATTTGATTTTCATAGCCATACTCACAAAGAACTTCATAGCAAGACGACAACTGTCCCTTTCCGCCATCTATTATAATAAGGTTTGGCTTTTCCTTAAAGCTTTCACCATTTTGTTCACTAAGGCGTTTTAATCTCCTCGAAAGTGCTTCTTTTAAAGAGGCAAAATCATTTGAGCCCTTGACGGTTTTTATTTTAAATTTTCTATAATCCTTTTTGCTTGGCTCTCCATTTTTAAACACCACCATGGAGCACACTTTATTAGATCCACTGATATTGGAAATATCATAGCATTCTATTCTCATCGGCGCTTCTTTTAAACCTAATTTTTCTTTAAGTTGTTTAATTGCCCCCAAAGTGTTGTTATATCTGATCTTTTCCTTTGCAATGTGCTTTTCAAGATATTCTCTTGCGTTTGTTTTGGCCATATCCAAAAGATTTTTGTTGATTCCATGTGGATTTGAGATAAATGTAACATTTTTATTGAAATATTTCTTAAAAAGCTCTTCATCTTCTATATGGTGAGATAAGATGATTTCATTTGGAAGAATTAGGTTTTGATAATATTGCATAATAAAATTAAAGAGTGTTTGCCCCTCTTCCAGTTCTCCATCTTGACATGAAAAGCTTTTGATACCAAGAATTTTGCCACCACGAACAACGATATTCGTGATAACACTGCTAAGCCCATCGCTCTCATACGCAAAAATATCCTTGCTCACATCTTTAGGTAGATTGGCTACCACTCTGTCCTTAAGCAAAGAAATCATTTTGAGCCGATCTCGAATAACAATTGCATTTTCAAAGTTCTCACTATTAGATGCCAAGATCATCTTTTCTTTCAATATTTGCTCAATCTGCTCATCATTGCCATTTAAAAAACTTATCACTTTATTGACTTCTTTTAAATACTCATCTTTGGTGATGCGTTTGGTGCAGGGCGCATAGCATAGGCCAAGCGAATAATTTAAACACTCGCGTTTTGCAATCGAAGTTTCAGTAATTTTCAAATTGCAAGTCCTAAGCTTAAAGGCCATAGTAATTGTTTTTACAATTTCTCTCGCATCCAGTCCGGCAAAATATGGTCCAAAATATTTTGCCCCGTCTTTTTTAACCTTTCTGGTAACCTCCACCTTAGGAAAAGGCTCTTTCATATTGATTTTGATATAAGGAAATTGTTTCCCGTCCTTGAGCAATATATTGTAAAAAGGTTGATATTTTTTTATGAGATTGCTCTCAAGCGCCAGTGCATCCATTTCACTTAAAGTAATAAAATAGTCAAATGAATGGATATTGTTGACCATTGCCTGTACTTTGCTTGGTTTAGGGGATGAATGAAAATATTGACTTACCCGATTTTTAAGATTTTTAGCTTTGCCAACATAAATAACAATATCATCAGCATCCTTCATCACGTAGACACCTGGTTTTGTGGTCAGATTTTTAAGTTTATCTCTTATTTGCTCATTCATACTAATAGTATATCTCCAAATCTCAAATAATCAAAATTTTTTAATAAAAAGATAAAAATAAGTAAGCATTTATAGAAATATAAAAAAAACAAATCAGCTTATCAGTTTTAATCGCCATTATAAAAAAAGCGATTTTAAAAATCGCTTGAGATGGTAAAATATTACTTTCAAAATGTTGATTGTAATAGAAATCTTGATTAATTTATCTATAAAAATAGGTTTCTAATGACCGTATGGTTAAAATGCAATAAAACTTAAATTAAACTTCTGTTTTTATCTATAAAGATTTATTATTTTAAAAATGAATTGTATGCCATTAGTAAAAATGGTTTACTAAGTTAAACAAAAATGAAGTAAACTTTATCGCTTGATTAGATTGAGTCAATAAGTTGCCCGCCATAATTTATGTTCTAACTATGGTGTCAAAGTCAATATTTGGGCATAAGGATTTGATTTTATTAAGATCGGTTGTTAATTCGCCCCCATCATGATAAGGTGAAACTGAGCCTATGGCAACTATATTCAAATTGGAATTGCTTATATTAATAGTATCAATATATACACTATCCACACTACTAGTGGAAATTGTTCCTAAAATGTTTGATTTTTCAGTATCACCATAGATAGTAAAATTGCCACTAATATTGCAATTATTTACCCGTATGATCGAATCTGCCATTTGTACAAACGATATTACACCAATTCTAAATGCAGTAATATCTCCCTCGCTATTACAATTGGTAATATTGCTCAGGTTATAACTAGCGAATACAGATACCTTTGCTGTTGCGTCAGCGACTATATTGCCATAATTATTGCATTTTGTTATAACTCCATAATTATAAGAAGCAAATATAGCAAAAACCGGACTACCATATGCAGAAACATTTACATTCGCATAATTATTACAATTACTTATTGTTCCATAATTAAAAGCACAAAGAAGGGCAGAATAAGTATACGGGAGAGAATTATCTTGTCGTAACGATAGATAATAATCATCTTCAAGTATGGTCACATTCTCTATAGTACCCTTGTTATTTGTTACTAGGGAGTTGCATGAATGTTTTTGCTGTACAAAAGTAAATTCATATTTCAAGTTTAAATTTTTTATGTAGCCATTAAGATTGTTTAGCAATTGAGTAGATAAAGTTAATGTTTTGTTATTTCCATCAATGTATATAGACCAATTGTCGTCTTGCTGAGACGGATAATAATCATATTTAACTATTTCTAAATCGTTCATAAATTTTAAGTGTGCCCCAGAGAAAATGGTACTACCAGCCTTACCGAGTAGTGAAAGCTCGTCTAACTGTGTGTTTGTATATACTCTATAAGGGTCTGAAGAAGTGCCAGATCCAAATGCCCCTAGTTTTTGTTCTTCAGTAACATATGCGTATATAATTTTATCACTTAAAATAGTAGAAGAATTAATTTGTTTATAAACATCTTTTTCGGTAGACCAACCACTAAAAATATATGGTTCAGTATAAATAGGTGTTGGCAAATCTAAACTCGAAGATCCTACTACAAAAGAGATTTGTGCGACATCATCACCGGAGACTCGTTCATAGTCACCGTAGTCGAGTGTAATGGTTACCGTTTTAGGATTCCACTTTGCGATGCAATTGATTCTCTTTTGTAAATCGAGCAAATTATCTAAATCTTCAACAATATAACTATCTTTAAATATTTTACCTTCACATTCCCAACCAGCAAAATCGTAACCCTCTCTATATGCATCTGGGAAAACAATTTCTTCTCCATATTCAGCTTCAATCATATTGGAAGTGGTCGAATTCTCAAAATTACCGCCATTCAGATTTAAATTAAATAAAAATGATTTCTTTGAAAATTTAGCTGTAAACCAAACCGTTGTTCCATCTTCACCTAGATCGGGAACTGTAAAATTTGATTGTGAAGAATAAAATATATTTTCGAAATTCCATCCATCAAATTTCATGCCTTCAATATCTGATATTGTAGGCAATTCTATGATTTCATCGTAGGAAACTTCCAAATTATTAATATTACCAGTATTTTTGGTGTCAAAATGAATTATATACTTTTCAGCTCGCCAAGTAGCTGTAAATTTAGTATTAGCATCAAGAGTAATAATATCATTTACATTGTATAGTTGATCATCCTCTGATAGCCAACCGGTAAAGACATAATGGTCTCGATTTGCCACTGGTAAAATAATTGGCTGATCACTAAACCCATAAATCGGTTCAATAAAATTTCCTCCATCCATACTGAAACTTAATTGGTAAGCTTCTTCCCAAATAGGAGTAAGTCTTAAAGTATAATTATTAAATTGACTGATATCAATCGTGTAGCTAAGATCAGGAGATAAAATTATCTGTCCGTTCAATGCCCAACCCAAAAATCGAGCATGTTCTTTTGTTGGGATAAACTCATTGGTAATTACTTCTCCTTCTTTCCCATATATGTTGTAAGAACCTTCACCATAGTCCAGTTTTATATTATATAACTGTTCACATTCGAGATATAAGTCGGTATCTGAAACAATTTTAATACTGCCAATAATTTTTTCACCATTTAAATCCTTATTATCATATACCCCGATTATATCATAACCTTCAAATTCAATATCGCTTAATTCAA
>CALWTP010000045.1 GCA_944384495.1 uncultured Clostridia bacterium | reverse complement strand
AGAAGAGGAATTCATTCTTTATAATCCATCACAGACAATATCATCATTACAGGATACCACAGATTTTCCAATTCAAATACGATTAAAGGATGTGTCGATAACCTCCTTTACACAATCCATTAATGCTGAAAGTTTAGCAATTGGACTACTAGGTATGCCTGCATACCAAGTAATGCGTGGAGCGCTGACTTCTATGACGATTTCTGCAAGCGGATATGACCCGATCACTGTAAATGCAGATAATTTTCAAGAAGTAACGTCAGGAGATTGGTTGGTTATTCTTAATCAAGCTTCGACAAGCCAAACAGAATTTGAACAATTGTTGCCAATGAGTGTAACTTTTGGGGATTTTGTGGTATTCAGTAGAGGAGCAACTCCAGTGACTGAAATTGGTGAAAGGGCATTTCAGAGCTGCGGTGCACTTAGCTCGATTACAATTCCTGAGACAGTGACAAGTATAGGGGAGTATGCCTTCTATGGTTGCAGATCTCTTACCACAATAACAATACCAGAGACAGTGACAAGTATAGGAAATAATGCCTTCTCTGGTTGCACAAATCTCCAAACAGTAGACTTTAACAATTGTAAAATCACAGAAATTCCAAAGCATGCCTTCCTAAATTGCACATCTCTTACCACAATAACAATTCCAGAGGGAGTAGAAACAATAGGAAGTGGTGCCTTCCTTGGTTGCACATCTCTCCAAACTGTAGATTTTAACAATTGTCAAATCACAGAAATTCCAGATTCTGCCTTCTCTGATTGCACATCTCTTACCACAATAACAATTCCAGATAGTGTAGAAACAATAGGAGAGTCTGCCTTCTATGGTTGCACATCTCTTACCACAGTGGTGATTGAAGGTCAGTATATATATAACAATGCAACAAGTACAAGTGCATGTGGATATCTTTTAGAGCATGCCCAGACGGTGAAGGTGCCGACAAGTATTGTAAATGCATATGAGAATTCATATCTTGAGAGCGAGACAAACTTTACACCAAGCACTGAAATGATTGGAGGGGTTGAATATACTGTGTTTACCGCAGTGAATTAATTGGCCAGGTTTTAAATGAAGACCTTGTCTAAAAATGAAGCGAAACCCTTTAAATTTTTAAGCTTTTTGAGTTCACTTCAAAATGACAAGGTCTTTTTATCATTTATTATCTTTTATATGTAAAGGCAGGGATTTTAATCGTTGTTGATAAGTTTCTCATAAATCATCTCATAAATCATAGGAGCATTTGCTTTCCATTTATGGATTGCCTCATTTGCAGTTTGTCGAGATGGAGCTTTGATGTTTAAAGAAAAAATCGGTTTTGTGATGAGCGGTTCATAAATTTTGAGTTGCACGTCATATGATCCATCTTCATTTTTGGTGTAAGTGGCACTATATTCCTGTGATGACTTGACATTGAGTCTATTCGCCTGTAGATATGCCGAAATTTCTTCTCTGGCACTGAGCGGAATGCGTCTGTAGAGATGTGACAGACATTCTCTTCCTTCATAAGTCAGGGCAAAGAGTTCTTTTTCCTCATTTTCGTTGCCGATTTTGTATAAAAGTTTGCTGTCGACAAGGTCATGAATGATTGCCTTGCAATCCATATAATTTTTTATCCAAATATTTTTGACACTGCAAATATCTAAGATAGAGTCTTCAGTCAGGGGAATTTCCATCTTATCAATTACAAAAAGCATAATCAATTTATCTTGAACGATTTGTTCTTTGTCAGTCAGTACTTTTTCCATAAAAAATATTATATCACAGTTTTTAACTAAGTCAAATTTTTTTTAAAATTCTTTGTGTTTTTATATTATTTATGGTATCATAATGTTGACGAGGTAAAATATGGAAAATAAACAAATAGAAAATTTTTTGGCCAGTGCGGACGAATTGATAAATTGTAAATTTTTGGTGGCCGAGTATAAACTGTCAAAACTTTTACAGGCTTTGGCTAATTCTGACCAAATCGTGTCTTTAATTGGCGAATGCATGGAAGCTTTTAATCGTGATCGAGAATTTGCAAAGAGTTTTTTGCAGGACGGTAAGGGAGACTTTATCTTTGTAATGCCAGAAGAGGAGTACAAAGTGATAGCCCTTGTTTTCTGTACTCTTATAGATATAGAGAACAAAAAGATTGATTTTACAGATTTTGTCAAGAGATTTTTTGGTGGGGAAGAAAATGCCTTTAAAGGATTTATTTCACGAATGATCATTCCTTTCCGAGACTTGATCGCTGAGGCTTTTGGATATCCAAAAATAGGGGATTCAAATACAGATCAGTCTGATATAAACGCCCAATCGGCAACTGATGAGAATGTAAATACTGTCAATGAAGAGGAGAGCGAGGATACTGATGACGAATTTATTCGTATTCAAAAAATTGCAGTACAGATTTTAAGTCAATTGCAATATTCTCAAAATGAAAAACACTCTGAAAAAGCCATGACGATATGTCGATCGATAATAAAGACAACTTCTTTAAGAGATAATGAGGTCACATACTCTTTGATCTTTGCTTTAAAGATGTGCAAATTGAAGCAGGGGAAATTTTTGGTCAAAGAAATGTGTGAAATATCTGGTTTATAAGTAGTTATATCAATGAAAAATTTATAAAATTGGCAGTATAAGTCTGTCAATTTTTTATAAGAAGATGCAGGCTAAAACAATTGCAACTATGCCTGCTAAAATTGCATGGGATAGTTTCTGCAAGACAAACAATCCTATAGGCATGTCTAATTTATTTAACATGGTTAGAGATTGCAATATAGTTGAAATGCCTCCAAAGCTTATAATGAAACTGCAGGCAATCACCGCCCAAAATGGCGACATATTGTTTGATATATCTAAACACCCTTTGGTTATCTCAATTAGCCCTTCACCAACTGCAGCAATCGGGGAAGGAAACAAGTTAAAAATTGGATTTAAAGATGTAATTATGACAAAAAATATAGCAATTATAACTCCAACTGAAATAATACTAAGTGCCGAATCTACCACTATTGACGATAAATCATTTTTGGCATTTTTTAAAGTTTTTTTCTCTTTTGCATTGTCTTTGATTTTGATATTTCTGAAAATTATTCCGTTTAAAAAGGCACCAATGATATGAGCAGAGAAGATAATATATCCTAAAAAGGCATTTCCCAACATTATTGCGCCAACTGCACCTATAACAAACATGGGGCCTGATGTCGAACAAAAACTGGTCATTCTAAAGGCTTCTTCTTTGGAAATTTGTCCATTTTCATAAAGATCTGCTGTCAATTTTGCTCCAACTGGATAACCCGATATTATACTTGTTAAAAACACATACGCGCCATGTGAGGAGGTGTTAAATAAAGCTTTACACGGCTTTGCAAAAGGTCTAGAAAATTTATCAATCACATTTAGAGATGCAATAACCTTGGTAAAGAATATAAAGGGCAGAACACTTGGCAATACGTTAAATGCCCATGCTGAAATTCCATTCAATGTCTGCTCGATGTATAATTTGGGGTAAATAATCATATTAAGCAATATATACAAAATAAAAACTGATAAAAATATATTAATTTTTTTCATTATTAACTCCAAAAAATTGACAAAATTATATTATTTAAATATAATATGTTTAATTGTATAAGAAAAGAATAATCTTCATATCAAAAGGCAATAAATGTTTAGGGTTTTAAAAGAATGAAAATGATTTAAAATTGTATTGAGGTATAAATGAAAGTTAAAGATTTTTACAAGAAAGCACGAAAATTATCTAAGAGCATAGTTTTTCCAGAAGTTGGATTTAGTGCAAGAACCATAGAGGCTGTTAAGCGTATTGCAAAAAAGAAAATTGCAAAGCCGATTTTAATAGGAGATGAGAGTGCTCTTATCTTGAGAGATAAATCCCTTTCCAATTTTCAAATCATAAATCCATATACTTTTTCTGCACGTGATGAACTTATAAAAAGGCTTTATCAAAAAAGAAAAGATAAGGGCCTGACATTGGAGGAGGCACAAAAGCTTGCGATGGATCCTTATTACTTTGCCACTTTGCTTGTGGATATGGGTTTTGCTGATGGTATGGTTGCAGGAGCGGAAGCGACAACTGCAAAGACGATTAAACCTGCCCTGCAGCTGATTAAAGGCAAGAAAAAATCGTCAGCCATCTCTTCATGCTTTATCATGTTTGGAAAGAATTCCTTCATTAAAGATGAGTGTTTAATTTTGGCAGATTGCGGGGTTATAATGCATCCATCTTCTGATGAATTATATCAAATTGCATGTCAAAGTGTTCAGACTTATAAATCTTTAGGGCTTGCAAATCCTAAAGTTGCATTTTTATCATTTTCCACAAAGGGTTCTGCAAGTGATGAGAGCGTGGAAATTATAAGAGAGGCGTACGAAAAATTTAAAAAAACTGGTGTGGTATGTGATGGCGAGATACAGTTTGATGCCGCTATGGTGGAAGATGTTGCAAAAAACAAATGTCCAAATAGTCCATTAAAAGGCAAGGCAAATATCTTAATTTTCCCAGATTTAAACAGTGGAAATATATGTTATAAAGCCATGCAGTATATGGGGCATGTCAATGCTGTGGGCCCTATATTACAAGGATTAAAAAAGCCGATAAATGACTTATCGCGCGGTTGCAGTATAGATGATATTGTCACCGCGACAGCAATAACAGTTTTACAAACAAGTGAGGAGGATTTATTATGAAAATTTTAGTAATCAATGCAGGAAGCTCGTCATTAAAATTTCAACTTTTTGATATGACAAATGAAGAGGTGATCGCGAAAGGTAATTGCGAAAGGATAGGCATGAGCGGATCTTTTATAGGTTATACCATGAAAGCCGGCAAAAAGGAAGTTGTCACTGAAATGCCAAATCATAAGATAGCTGTTAAGAAGGTTTTTGACCTTTTGACGGATAAAGATGAGGGTGTGATCAAGGATCTAGGCGAAATTTCCGCAGTAGGACATAGGTTTGTGCAAGGCGGTTGGCTTTTTGATCGAAGTGTCATTGTAGATAATGACACAATTGAAAAATTAAATCAACTTGTTGATTTATCTCCACTCCATGCACATGCAAATATGGCTGGAGTAGAGGGGTGTATGGCATTCATGAAAGACACTCCACAAACAATAGTATTTGACACCTCTTTCCATGCAACAATGCCTCCAAAGGCCTATATGTATGGTATTAAGTATGAGGACTATGAAAAGTATCACATCAGAAAATATGGATTTCATGGGACAAGTCATAGATATGTAACTGGAGAGGTTGCAAAACTTTTGAATAAAAGGGTTGAGGATGTAAATGTCATAACCGTTCATCTTGGCAATGGCTCTTCGATTACTGCGGTTCAAGGTGGTAAAAGTGTTGATACAACAATGGGTCTCACTCCTCTTGAAGGATTAATAATGGGTACTCGCTCGGGCGATCTTGATCCGACAGTAGTGAGCTATCTTGCTGAGAAGAAAAATTTGTCTGCAAGCCAAGTTGTAAATTACTTAAATAAAGAATGTGGAATTCTCGGTGTAAGCGGAGTTTCAAGCGATATGCGAGAGCTTAACTCGGCCATAGAGCAAGGAAATCAGCGTGCTAGGTTGGCACTTGATATGTTAATTTACAGGGTTAAAAAGTTTATTGGATCATACATGGCAGTACTAGGCCGAGTTGACGCCATTGTGTTTACTGGTGGAATAGGCGAGCATCAAGAGGATCTGCGAGCAGGGGCTTTAGAGGGATTAGAAAATTTTGGTATAATAATTGATAAAGAAAAAAATCTAACCCTACCTCGTGGAACGACAGAAGAAATAAGTACTCCGGAGTCAAAAACAAGAGTGTTTAGAATACCGACAAATGAAGAACTTTTAATTGCACGAGATACCAAAGCATTAATTGAAAATAATAGATGAAATCGTTAAAAATGCTTGACAAATAGCATAGAAATATATATAATTGAAGAGTTGATAAGTTAAGGAGGAAGAAATGGCAGTTCCAAAGCATAAAGTTTCAAAAGCAAATAGAAATTCAAGACATTCTGCAAACAGCAAAGCGGTAATGCCTACTCTTGTTGAATGTCCACAGTGTCACGAAATGAAAAAGCCTCACCAGGTTTGCAAAAAGTGTGGGACATATAAAAATGAAACCGTGATTGTTAAAAACGAAACAAAAAAATAAATCAATTCTCTCGTGATAATACGAGAGTTTTTTATTTTACTGCAAAATAAAGATATACAATATCTTGTAATATGTCTAACATAATAGACCCAATATACAGACAATAAGAATTTTATATTTAATTTAAAGGTTTTAATTGATTTATTAGTCTAATTTTGCTAATATAAAAGTTAAGGAGTTTCTTTATGAAAAAGATAGTTGTAGATGCATATGGTGGAGATAATGCACCTTTAGAAATTATAGAAGGTGCAATAATGGCACGAGATAAATTTGAGGATATTGAGATTATTTTATGCGGAAACAAGGAAGAAATGGAAAATATTATTGCTGATAGAGGCAAGAGAATAAGACTTGTTGACGCTAAAGAAATTATCACAAATGACGACGTACCGACTGAAGCTATAAGGAAGAAAAAAGATTCATCTTTGGTCAAGGCTTATGATATCTTAAAAGAAGAGGAGGATGTGATAGGACTGGTCAGTGCTGGAAGTACTGGGGCTGTGCTTGCTGGAGCAATTATGAAGATTGGTCGAATTCGTGGAATTTCACGACCTGCTTTAGCGCCAATCCTTCCAACCAAAAAGGCAAGCGATGTTATTATTATTGACAGCGGTGCCAATATTGATTGCAAACCCATCAATTTGCTTCATTTTGCATTAATGGGTTCTGCCTATTATTCAATTGTATATCAAAGCAATGCTCCTAGGGTTGCGCTTTTAAATAATGGCGTTGAAGAAGAAAAAGGAAATGAGCTTGCAAAAGAGGCTTATGCGCTTTTAAGAAAGGCACCAATAAATTTTATAGGAAACAAAGAGGGCCGAGATTTTATGAGTGGTGATGTAGACGTTATGGTGGCAGATGGTTTTGCTGGCAATGCCTTGTTAAAGGGTACTGAAGGTGCAGTTTTGGCGGTTATGAGCCTTTTAAAGCAAAGCATTAAATCACATTTTTCAAGCAAAATTGGCGCAATTTTTATGAAAAAAACTTTTGATGATTTAAAGAATAGAATTGATATCCTTAATAAGCATGGCGGATCACCACTTTTGGGATGTAAAAAATTAATTGTTAAAAATCACGGATCATGCAAGCGAAAGAATATCTGTTCATCGATTGAACAAACCATCATGTTAGATAAGAATAATTTAATTAAAAAAATTGAAGAGGCACTCGAAAAACTTGAAGGCTAGGGGGAGGTTAAGATGTACTTGAATTACAATTTCAAGGATAAAAATTTATTAAAACGAGCCTTGACCCATAGTTCAAAATCAGCTGATAATTATGAGCGACTTGAGTTTCTGGGCGATAGTATTTTGGATTTTTTGGTTGGAGAATATTTTTTTAAGAATTGTAAAGATGCCGAGGGGAAGCTAACAGTATTAAGAAGTCATTATGTTTCAGAAAACTATCTTGCAAAAGTTTTTGATGATTTAAATCTTGAGAAGAATGTTGTTGTGGGAAAAAGTTATCAAGGCCCTATTTCCAGAGCAATCAAAGCCGATGTGATCGAAGCGATCATAGCGGCCATTTATCTTGATGGTGGATTAAAAAACGCAAAAACTTTTGTCAAAAATAATTTTCACTTGGAAGGTTATAAAACAATTGTTGATGACAACTATAAATCTCGTCTTCAAGAATTGTTACAACAAAATTTTAAGTGCAAACTTACCTATCGAACAAACAGTACCGAAACTGGATTTATCTCAAGTTTTTTTATGGATGAGGATTTTATATCAGAGGGTGAGGGGAAGAGTAAGACTGAGGCAGAACAAAATGCGGCAAAAAAAGCAATAGAAAAGCTTTTTAAAGTGAGTTAAACTTCTCATATGATTATTGTGTACTTAATCGTCAAAAAGAGGGATAAATTTTAGCTTATTTTTACCGATAAAGTCTTTTATTTTTGATTAAAATTTGATATAATAAACTTTAACTAAGAGGATAGTATGATTTTTAAAAAGATTGAAATGGTGGGATTTAAGTCCTTTGCCGATAGAACAATAATTGAATTTAATGATAATTTTACTGCAATAGTAGGGCCAAATGGCTGTGGAAAAAGCAATGTATCCGATGCCATAAGATGGGTGCTCGGTGAACAAAGTGCGAAGACTTTGCGTGGTGACAGCATGCAGGATGTTATTTTTAATGGCACAGAAAAAAGAAAAAGCCTATCTTATTGTGAGGTTACATTAACATTTGACAACAGCGCAAGGTTTTTTAATTTTGATTATGACGAGCTGGCTATCACGAGAAAACTTTATCGTTCTGGCGAGAGTGAATATCTCATTAACAGAAACACCTGCCACCTAAGAGATATAACAAATTTGTTATACAACAGTGGACTTGGCAAAAATGGCTACTCGGTTATCAGTCAGGGTAAGGTGACCGAGCTTGTTGATGCCAAGCCTGAGAGCAGACGGGCAATGTTTGAGGATGCTGCTGGTATTTCTAAGTACAAAAATGATAAAAAAGAGGCTGAGAGGAAACTAGATCGCACCAATGACAACCTCACACGTCTAAAAGATATTCTAGGCGAAATTGAAAGGCAAATGGGGCCACTTAAAAAACAGGCGGAAAATGCTAAAAAATACCTTGAATACAAAGGTCAACTTAAAGATTTAGAAGTAAATGCGTACATATATCAATACGAGAATGCAAATGATGTTAAAGAAAAGATAAATTTAAAACTTGACGCAATAAATAGGCAGATAGATTTAAGAAATAACGATCTTGAAAAGACGACCAGTGATTATGAGCAGGCAATGCTGGACCAGGCGAATTTTGATAAATCTTTATCTGCTCTTAATGAGAAAATTTTAGAGCTTACTGTCAACCTTGAGAAACAAGAAGGTGAGACAAAACTTGCAAGAGAGCGAATCAATTACACAAACAAAGAGAATGACAGGCTTCATCTTGATCGATCCAATGCTCTTTTGGCACTTGAATCTTACAGCGAAGAAAGAGAAAAGAAAAATAATGAATTAACAAAATTAAAGAGCGATCTCGAAGCTCTTGAAAAATCTTTTGAGGAGCTGTCAGAGCTCTATTTAGCGGTTGCTGGAGAACTTACAGAAAGTGAAGATGAAGCAGGTCAAAATCAACAAAAAATGATAGAAACCCTTGGATCGCTTAGTGATGTCAAAAGCTCGCTATCAAGACTGCTAGCGGAAAAAGAAATCTTAACTACCAACTTGAAAAATTTAGAGGAAGATGTTTTGGCTCTGACAGAAAAAAAAGCAGAGAATGAGAAATTTTTTAAGGAGAATCAAGCCACAGTCGATCAAAAGGATCAAATTTTACAGCAGACCAAACAACAGATTGAAAATCTTTCAACCAAGACATATCTGGATGAGCGTAGAATAAAAGAATTAGACAATGAAAAAGCTAACCTAAATACACAGATCAAAGTGTTGGAAAATAGAAAAAAGCTTTTAACTGATCTTCAAAACGAATATGAAGGGTACTCTTTTGCCATCAAAAAGATTTTGCGCGAAAGTGAAAAAAATAGCGAAATAAAAAGCCAGATTGTCGGTGTTGTTGCATCGCTGATAAAAGTGCCGGCAAAGTTAGAAACAGCGATAGAAGTGGCACTAGGAGGGGCAGTACAAAATATTGTTACCTATAATGAGGATGGTGCTAAAACACTAATCAAGTTTTTGAAAGATCATGCATACGGCCGTGCCACATTTTTACCGATCACTTCAATGAAAAGAAAAACTTTTGATTTACACTTTATTGATGGAAAAAAAGGTTGTTTGGGGCTTGCAAGCAAACTGATAGACTATGACAATAGTATTGAAAATGTCATTAGCAATCTTTTAGGTTCAACAGTTATTGTCGATACCCTTGAAACCGCAGTAAAACTTGCGAAAGAAAGCGGATATTCATTTAGAATCGTGACATTGGATGGTGATGTGGTAAATCCTCAGGGATCACTCACTGGTGGAAGCAAAAAGGCTGAATCTTCCAACCTCATAGGCAGGGAGAGAGAAATTGAGGCTCTGGGAAATGAAATTATTCAATTAGAAAAGAAAAAGAATGAAATAGACAATGAATATCATGAAGTTAGTTCACGTTTTCAGCAGATGAAAGTGGAAATGAATGAACTTTTGACCAGTAAAAATAAATACGAACTTGAACTTGCCACCGATAAAGAAAAGTTAAACAAATACAGCTCACAATTGATCGAAGCAACGGATAATTTGAAAGTTGCGACTATGGAGGG
>CALWTP010000044.1 GCA_944384495.1 uncultured Clostridia bacterium | reverse complement strand
TTTTTTTAAATTTATACCAGTAAATTTTAACATCACATGGTCTTTATTATTTGACATCGACTGTTACAACAGAAATAAAATACCTGGTATTTTTCTGATAGATTTTTAACAATCTTTTTTGCAAGTTTAAGCATATTATCGTCTAAATTTACAAGAATATCATCTAAAAAAATTGGTGGTTTACATTTTTTATATATTTTTTCAACTAAACTTATTCTTTGACAGAAATATATTATATCTTGTATACCTTGACTAGAAAATTCTATTGTTTTTGTACCTTGGGGTAACTTTTGTGACAATTTAAACTTGCTGTCCATTATTATCTCTTTGCCAATATGAAATTCATCTAAAATTAAAGTAAAATCTTTATTTATGTCACCTAAAAATCGTTGCAACACATTGTCATATGCCTTTTGAAGATAGAGAGCGGTTTTTTCAAGCAATAATATTCGTTGTTCATCGATGGTGCTTTTTTGAGTTGAAACTTCAATATCGTTTTGTAAATTTTCTATTTCATCACACAAATAATCCTGCTTTTGTAATAATGACTTTTTTGAAAAGTCTATATCGGCAATTTTTAATTCTTGCTGTTTCTGACTAGCTAGCAATTTTTCCAGCTGTGAACTGTCGCGCATAATAGCATTTGATTGGTTTTCTAAAACCTTTAAAAGTGTTTTATTCTCATCATTGGCAATACTAATTTGTTGTGAAATACCGTCTAACTCCTCTTTAAAAACTTTTTTGGCTTTATTATAAAATTTTTTAAATATTGCCACAAACAATATGGTCAAACCAGCACTTATAACAATTATTATTCCGCTTAACCACCAAGGAGCAATTTTTAATACTCCCAAACAGATCATAACTATCATACATAAAACACAAAATACACATCCAGCAATAGCAAAAAT
Organism: uncultured Clostridia bacterium; assembly: GCA_944384495.1. Lineage (GTDB taxonomy): Bacteria > Bacillota > Clostridia > Christensenellales > UBA1242 > Caccovivens. Next base: position 20,268 of record CALWTP010000044.1, on the reverse strand, counting down.
ACCTTTCTTATTCATTTTTTGATTTTTTGTGCTTTCTTTTAATAATGAGATATATCTGTCATTTAAATTTTTTATTTTCTCGTTGGATTCGATCAATTGTTCATTTGTCTTTTCTTTTAATAAAAGGTTTTGGTTGTAACCGTCAAGTTTCTTCTTTTCCTCTTCAATCAGTGATGTAAGTGTATTTAGCTCTTTTTGTGCAAGACTCATGTCTTTATCATGAGTTATTATTTCAAGCTTGATCTGATTTAGCGATGCCTCTAATTGATGAAGTTTAGCCTTTTTGAATTCCAACTCTTCTCTCTTTAGTTGCTGTCTTTTGATATAATTCTTCTGATCCTTTAAAGCTTTGATGGCACTCTGGACTTTATTTAAGTCATCTTGAAAACGATTGGTTCCAGTCAAAGACGCGCTCATATCTGGTGTCACATCGCATTTGAAATCCAACTGAGAAAAAAATGCACTCATAACAAAAGAATCACATCCAACATTAAATATTTGCTCTCCTAATGGTTCTTTTTCGATTTTTTCCACTTTATTTGTATCTAAATTTAAAAGTTCATAGCGGTCTTCCTGTGGCGTCTTGCCAAAATATCTGGTGACACGATAGTGTTCATCATTTTCTTCATATTCGATAAATCCGCCATAATTACCTCCTTGCCAAGGCATGTATTTACTGCGCTCATATTTATATTCTTCGCCTCTGCTTTTAGCAGGTAGTCCATAAAGCATTGCTTTAATAAAGGCATTCAAAGTTGACTTGCCCCACCCGTTTTCATGATAAATTTGTGTTAAGTTATCGAGAATGTCAAGTGTAAAATCGTGCAACACGCCAAAATTTTCAACATAAATTTTCTTTATCTTCATATTGACAAGTTCTCTCCTTTTAAAGCTTCGATACCCAGAAGTGAAATTTTATTTTTATCATCTTCATTTTCGTTGCTATCTTCTACAAGTGATAGAAATTCAGCTTTAAAGGACAATTTCTCGTTGCGAATTTTGTCGAAATCTATCTTTAACTTGGAATTGTCTTTGACTTCAAAATAAAAATAATTATTAAAGGATGAATTTATCTGCGATATATATTTTTCACTGTCTTCAGTAAAATAACCGGTTAAAACCACCCTGACTAAATCATTTTTAGAACAATCCTGTATACAATTTTGAACGGCTAACACTATCGCATTTATGTCGTCTTTATCTGTTATATCACACTCTTTAGACATATATCGATGTTTGGCAAATGGAACAAATTTTGAATTTATTGATTTATTCAAAATTTCAATTTCAACATAACCTTTGTCACCACATTCATCAAACCCATTTGAAAAAAGACTGCCTGGATAAATAGTGGTCGTTTTGCCAATATCTTCTTTCCTATATGAATGAATATGCCCAAGCAAAACCAGGTCAATATTATTATTTGTTGTAAGTCGTGATAAATCCAAATAGTCTCTTGAAGAAGAATTATATATATCTCCATGTGCAACAAGAATATTCACATTATCAGCGGAAGATGATTCGCTCTCATTTTGATAAATACTTAAAATTTTTATATTATCAAATTGATAAAACGGCCTATCTTCGTTCAAAATTATAAAATTTTCAGGGACATTATTAAAAATAAATTTTTCATCATGATTGCCAAGTACATATATAACCGGAATTTTTATCTCCTCTACCTTTCTAAAAAAAGAACTAGCAAGCCTCTGAGATATGTTTTTTGAATGAAACAGGTCTCCAGCAATAATCATCATATCATAATGCTCGTCATGCAGTTTCGTAAAAAGCGAATTTAACTGTAATATATTCTCTTCTTTTAAAATCTGTTGTTTAAGTGCAGGTAATCGGCTGTTTTTTGCACCTATATGTATATCTGCAGTGTGTAATATTTTCATGATATTCCTCGGTAAAATTATAGCAAAAATCGTCAAACTAATCAAGAGAAAAGATAATAATTTGATTAGATGCAAAATAAGAATATGGTGCTAAGGAAGAAATAATGGTTTCTTCTGCCCTTCTGTAGATAAATTGCTGATAACAACCGCAAAAGACTTCTCCGAGTTTAGGCTGTATATCAACAATTTTACCTTATTTAATAAATTATAGCAAAAAATCACGTTATCCTCTGCTTTACAACATAATAAACAGGTTAATACCTCAAAATATTTCGGTCTAAAAAAGAGGCGAGAAATTGTATTTTCCCGCCACCGATTGGTTAAAATCTTTTCAATGTTTTGATCTATGCTTAAGCTATATTCAAAATACCAATACTTACTTTTCCATCTGTGTTTATAATAATATCTTTATCTCCGTTATTGATAGTAATTGGTATTTCAATAGGTTGATCTTGAAATACGAATTCTATATCATTTCTATACTCATCATTGTTTCCATAAACCCTCAAAATGAATGCCAAATTGCTTTTTACATTAAGGTCTACTGATCCACTATTGGAATACAAATAAAGTTCTTGATCAATCATATCTCCAGTATATGAAATATCTATATCCCCACTCTCAGTTTTAACATAAATATCATGTCCTTGTGAAGTAATATTGACATTTCCACTCGTGGTTTCAATCCAAGCTTTTCCAAAAAGGCTATCAATACTTATGTCACCAGTTGTCGAATGAATATATATCTGGCTGTTTTGTGCAACTTCCTTTATTGTTATGTTTGACGAATTCGCAAAAGGTAAACTCACATCTCCGCTTAAATACAAAATTTCAATTTCTGCACCTCGCATTTGGTTGATGGTATTATTGGCAATTAAACTACCCTCGACACTATCAACATCAAAGTATCCACCTCGTAAATTCAATTCCACATTTCCTCCAAGTTTGGTGGCATGAAACTGTGCATCAGTAAGGTTTAAAACAAGCTTATTGTTTGTTGGGACATCGCCATTATACGAAATTTCATTAAAATTAAATCTGCCGTCACTGGAGTTTATTATAAAACTTTCACTGAAATTAATTGTATCCAATTGACTTGTGACACTTCCATCTGTTTTAATTGACACGTTGTGTAAATTGTTTTCAAGTCTGCTTCGAAATTGCACTTGCCCTGAAGATGAATTTATTGATATATTGTTTAAATTGAGAAGGCTGGTTATCTCAATCTCTGTTTCATTTTCCTCAAGTGGCTCTCGATTCCCTAAAAACACCGACCCAGATGTATTATTGACGTTGATCTGCGTGTCAAAAAGCGCATATTCATCAAGTTTTGCAGAAACTATTAGGTAAATTCTGACATTGTTGCTAAATCTTATAAATCCATATGGCTCATCCACATGTATATTTAAAACTTTATTATCATCTGTATAATATATGTTGTAATCGAAGTTGGAATCCGATGAAGCATTCGCAAAACCTGAGGAATGGTTTGTAATTCTTATTCCACCATCATCAACGGTAACATCACGTATAATCTCAACATTAGCGCTATTGCAATCGATATTTATCTGTTCAATCCCGCCCAGCACAATTGGTGAACCTCCACTTGCATTAGTAATTGTTTTATCAAAATCATAAGAATAATAATGAACTCCTAATATGGACTTAAATGGAGAAAAGAACATAACAACAAGCACTATTAAAAACGCAGTCGCTATTAAAAGTAATAACACAAATAAATATGTCGCAAAGCCCTTTCTAACCTTATTTTCTGCCATGTTTACCTCCAAATTCTTTTATATCCAATTGTAACATAATTTTAGCAAAATTACAATATTAATTTTAAGTTAATCTAAAATAGCTTTAATTCTACGAATACCACTTGCACAAGACTCTTCTTTTATAATTTTAAAATGATGAAGCTCGCTGGTATTGTTTGCGTGTGGGCCACCACAAATTTCTTTGCTTACATCGCCTATTGTGTACACTTTGACTTCTTGGCCATATCTATCATTAAAGCTTCCATGAGCACCTTGATTTCTGGCCATATCAAGACTCATTATATCACAACGAACTGGGATTGCTCTTTCGATTGCATCATTGACAAAATTCTCTACATCAGCTATTTCTTTTTCTGTCATCTTGTGATCTAAATTAAAGTCAAATCGTAGCCGCTCAGGCGTTATATTTGACCCTTTTTGAACCACATCTTTACCATAAAAGTGTTGAAGTCCAGCTAAGAGCAAATGTGTGGCAGTATGAAGACGAGCTGATTGATTTGATGTATCTGCAAGTCCCCCTTTAAAGACCTTGTTTGATTGATCACGAGATTTTTCTTGATGCTCTTTAAACTTTTGATCAAACTCTTCCTTGTCAACTTTATAGCCTCTCTCATTTGCAAGCTCTTTTGTGAGTTCAAAAGGAAAACCAAAAGTATCATAAAGCCTAAATGCAGACTTTCCGCTTATTTTTCTTTCAACAATTTCGCCATTTTTTGAGGCAAATTCGATATGTTTTTCTATGCCCTTTATGACTTTTTCAAATTCTTTATGGCCTTCTTCGAGAGCCTTTGAAAATTTGGTAATCTCTTTATTTAATTCCTCTTTTATAAGAAGTGTATTCTTAGAAATATCAGAATAATCTTTGCCAAATTCTTCTACATAAATGTCAATAATATCGCTAAAATATTTTGTATCAAAACCTATATTTCTTGCATGATTGACTGCACGTCTAATAAACCTTCGAAGCACATAGCCTTGTCCTAAATTAGAAGGAAGTATCCCCTTTTCATCACCAAGAATAAATGTTGCAGCTCGCAGGTGATCGGCTATTACACGATAACTATTTCGACTCTTTTCATCTTGTGAGTATTTGACATCTGCCTTTTGCTCAATGAAATCAATTACCTGCTTAAATGTCCCAAAATCATATAAACTACTAGCTCCATTTAAAATTGCAATCGTTCGCTCAAGTCCCATACCAGTGTCAATATTTGGATGTTGCAAAGGCTTTGCTCTGCCACCGACCTCATCAACTCTGTACTGCATAAATACATCATTCCAAATTTCAATATATTTTCCACAATGACAAGCTGGCGAACAATTTGGACCACATTTCTCTTTTCCCGTATCAAAAAACATCTCGGTATCTGGTCCACACGGTCCAATACCACTTCCAAGCGCCCACCAGTTGTCCTCTTTTGGCATGTAAAATATTTGGCTGATTCCACACTCTTTCCATGCATTATAAGCCTCTTCATCACGAGGAGCAGTTTGATCGCCTTCAAAGACAGTAACCGCTAGCCGTTCTACCGGAATATCTAAATACTCTTTACTTGTCAGAAACTCAAAGCTAAGCTTAATCATTTCTCTTTTATTACAACTGCCTAGTGTCCAGTTTCCAAGCATTTCAAACATAGACAAGTGACTCTCATCCCCAACCTCGTCTATATCATTTGTTCGCAAACACCTTTGTACATTAAAAATTTTATCTCCGCTTGGATGCTTTTCTCCAAGTAGATATGGCACGAGTGGATGCATTCCAGCAGTCGTAAATAAAACTGTCGGATCATTTTCTGGTACAATTGAAGAAGACGATATCTCTTTAAATCCATGATTTATATAAAATTTTTTCCATAATTGTTTCAATTTTTCACGCGTAATCATATTTTCCTCTAATTCTATTTTAACACTTTCTATACAAAAAATCAATTATTATATCAATTATAGTCGACATCTTTTAAATAAAGTCCGCCTGGTGGCATTGTACGCCCAGCCCTTTGTCTGTCGCCTTTCTCTAATGCAACCAGTATATCGGCTGTATCTTTTAAACCCAAACTGTAATCCACCATTGTTCCAACAATAATTCTGACCATATTATACAAAAACCCATTTCCGCATACAGTTATAATTATAAAATCTCCTTCACTTTTGACATCGATATCGTATATCTTTCTTACAAAGTCCTGAGCGCAAGTATTGGCAGAACAATAGCCCTTAAAATCATGTTCACCGATCAAAAGATTGGCACACTCTCTCATCTTATCAATATCCAGTTTTTCCTTTATTTGTCCTACTTTATATGCTAAAAAGGCGTTTTTTTTGCTGGAATTTAATATTCGATACTGATAATATTTCTTTTTCACTGAAAATCTCGCATGAAAATCTTGTTCTACTTGAGTTGCATCTTTTATTACAATATCTGCCGGAAGAACATTATTTAATATATCAGGCAATTTTGCTATAGGCACTGGTACTGACAAATCAAAATGGGCTTTTTGATTCAAAGCATGCACTCCTTTGTCTGTTCTGCCACTTCCAAATAGTTCACAATTCTGTCCTATCGATTTGAAAATTGCTGATTCGATCTCCCCTTGAATTGTATTACATGACGGCTGTTTTTGCCAACCACTATACCTGGAACCATCATATTCAATCGTTAATAAAACTCGTCTCATATGGGTATTATATAAGAAATGGAAAAAATATCAAAATAAATTCTGCCTTGAATTAAAAATACTAAAAATTAATTTCAAAACATTGAACAACTTATTCAATATGCCAGTAAAACAATTTTTTACTAAAGATTTTTAAAAACGTATATTACAAATTTTATGGTGTCAAAACAAGCATATATTCTCTTCAATGATAAAATGACTTTTTGCCATTTGTTACCTAATTTGTTTTTTAGCCATATATAAATATTTGACTTAAAATCAAAAAAATACTATACTGAAAATCAGGAGTTATTATGTATAACAAGATTGTCGATGGCAATGAAGCTACGGCTGTAATTGCTTATAAATTATCCCAAGTTTTGCCAATTTATCCAATCACACCATCAAGTCCAATGGCAGAATATTGTTCACAAAAAAAATCAGAAGGCAAGAAAAATCTTTTTAATGAGAATGTTAAAATGATTGAAATGCAATCAGAGGCCGGTGTTGCAGGAGTGCTTCACGGTAGTTTGATTGCCCATTCTTTTGCCTCGACTTTCACTTCAAGTCAAGGCTTGCTCTTAATGATCCCAAACATGTATAAAATCAGTGGAGAATGTCTTCCTGGTGTTATTCATGTCGCTGCTAGAAGTGTGTCTTCTCATGCTTTATCAATTTTTTGTGATCATTCAGATGTTATGGCGACAAGAATGTGTGGTTTTGTTATGATTTGTTCAGATAATGTGCAACAGTGTCATGATATGGCACTTGTGGCACATACTCTTGCTATGAAATCTACAATACCTGTAATGCACTTTTTTGATGGCTTTCGCACCAGCCATGAGTTCAATAAAGTTCGTATGTTTGACGATGAAGAGATCAGATTTGTTATAAAGGATTATTTTTCAAAGTTTAAAAACAGTTTTAAAATAAAACAATTCGGCACAGCTCAAAACCCAGATGTATTTTTTCAAAATCGAGAAGCAAACCAAAATAAATACAGTGCAGTAAAAACCTCTTTAAAAGAGATTTTTGCCGATATTGAAAAAATTTCTGGTCGTAAATATGACTTTTTTGAATATTATGGCCCTAAAAATCCTGAAAAAATTATTGTTTCAATGGGAAGTAGTTGCAAAACTATAGAGTCTTACATCGACAAAAGCCAAAATAATAAGTTGGGACTGATTAAAGTTCGAATATATAGGCCTTTTGAGTATGATGAATTTCTATCTAAACTTCCAAAATCTGTAAAAAAAATCACAGTTCTGGACAGGACAAAAGAAAATGGAGCTGTAAATCCTTTAGCACTTGATGTATCCTATGCTTTATCAAAGCTGTCAAATAGAAATATAACACTGCTATCAGGAAGATATGGGCTGGGTGGTAAAGATTTTGACTTGAATGACGTCAACGCAATAGTTTTAAATATGGAAGGCAAGACACCTAAAGATAATTTTACCGTTGGAATAAATGATGATAAAAATTTCACATCTCTCTCACCTTGCCCTTTTAATAATCAAAACTCATCATTTGAAATAAAGGTTTTTGGACTAGGATCAGATGGCTCTGTCTCCGCGAGCAAGTCCACCATAAAAATCTTGGGTGAAAAATTTGATAAACATGTTCAAGGTTATTTTGAGTACGATTCCAAAAAATCAGGCTCCTTGACAATATCACATCTACGTCTAAGCGACAGTCCTATTAAAGAAGAATTTTTGCTCAAGAACAGCAATGTGATTTCGATTAATAATTATTCATTTGTGACAAGATATGATTGTTTAAAAGGTTTAAAAAAAGATGGAATTGTAATTATAAATACTATTTTTAATAAAGATGAAATAGGAAAAGTTCTACCGAAAAGTTATGCACAAAAAATAAAAGATACCAATTCAAGGCTTTTTGTAATAAACGGTCAAAAAATTGCAAGCATGTGCAACTTAAATTCTAAAATAAATTTGATTATGCAAACCGCTCTATTTAAGTGCGCCGGTCTTTTAACTGACGAAGAAATTATCAACGAAATAACAAAATATATCAATGATAAACTTGCAATTAAAGGTCAGGCTGTTGTTGAAAACAATTTAAAATCTATCAGAATGGCTTTAAATGAGATACAGCTGGTTGAAAACAGCTCTTTGATTGGCAAAGAATATAAAAAAGTTGAGATAACAGATAATAAGTTTTATCAAGACATTATGAAAAAAATTGCCAATTTAGATGGCAATTCCATTCCAGTTTCTAAGTTTGAAGAAGATGGTTCTGCCGAGCTTGGCACAAGTCAATTTGAAAAGCGAGGTATTGCCTCACGTATTCCAAATTGGATCAAAGAAAACTGTATCCAATGTGGCCAGTGTACAATTGCATGTCCTCATTCAGCACTTCGAAGTGTGCTTACTGATAAAGAAAATAGTGACAAAAGCTTTACTGATGCAATTGGTCTTAAGGACTGCTATTTCAAAATTTTGCTGTCCCCTCTTGATTGCACGGGGTGCGGAGTATGTGCCAAAACCTGTCCTGCACTCAAAAAGGCTTTAACTATGGAAAATGCAAGCGATATTTTAGATCAAAAACTAGAAGAATACCAAAAAAGCAGCCATATTTCAAACATAAAACAATCACTTTTTTCGCCTTTAACTGCTAAGGGTTTACAATTCAATAAGACATTATTTGAATTTCCAGGGGCATGTGCTGGCTGTGGACAAACACCGTACTTAAAAATTTTGACCATGCTCAATGGTGCGAATATGATGATCGCCAACGCGACAGGATGCACTTCAATCTATTGTGGAACATATGGCTCTTGCCCATATAACTGCGATGAAGATGGCAATGGTATTCTTTGGGCAAATAGCTTGTTTGAAGATAATGCTGAATTTGGACTGGGTCTTAAAATCGGTGGTGATTTTAGCGGACAAAAGAACAAAAAAATGTGGATCATTGGCGGTGATGGATGGGCATACGACATTGGTTTTGGTGGCCTTGACCATATCCTTTCAAGTGGAGAAAATGTCAATATTTTGGTTTTAGACAACCAAACCTACTCCAATACTGGTGGTCAACAAAGTAAGGCAACTCCAACAGGTGCAACCGTTAAGTTTGCAGAAGATGGCAAGGTTTTGCGTAAAAAAAATTTGGGACAAATTGCTCTTAGCTATAAAGATGTTTATGTCGCACAAATAGCACTTGGCGGAAATTTTAATCAAGCAATCAAGGCTATTTCTGAAGCTCAAGAATATCCTGGAGTAAGTTTAATAATGGCATACTGCCCTTGTGTCAACCAAGGCTTTAACCTTGAAGAGATGATCTTAGAAACAAAAAAAGCTGTTGAATGTGGATTTTGGCCAATCTATCGGTATAACCCAACAACCCAGCAACTTACTCTTGATGGCGATATGGATGACAAAGCCTATTTTGATTTTCTTAAAAATGAACGACGTTTTGCTTTGACAGTGGAAAACGGCAAAAAGGATTTACTTGAAAAACAAAAATCGCAAGCAATCAGCGAATATGAAACACTAAAAAATTTTACTAATAAAAAAGATTAATAAAATTATTTTACTTGGGTGGTAAAAGAAAATTTTAAAACAATTTTCTTTTACCTGTTTTTTCTAAAAATTATTTGCTCTTTATAATGCGTTACTAAAATAGACTATAAAATATTTTAAAAATTTATCCACTCAAAATATTTTTTATTTTTCTGTGTTTATTATTTTTCTTATAACAATTTAAACTGTCAATTAATTATTTACATAAGATATTTTTTTAAGAATGTATAGACTGTATGCCTATAAACAGAGGGATTTGCCTCAAATGCGTCACCATGCGATGCACCTTTAGCTATAAAAAGCTGTGCTCGATTTTCGTTGATGTTTTTAAATAAATTATATACCATTTCAGTTGGCACAAAATGGTCATCACCTCCATGAATAAATAAAACTGGTATTTTGCATTTTTTAAGACTGGCACAGCAGTCTATTTTCTTTAAATCTATTTTTTTTACATTTTTTACATAACTATAAAAAACTCGATAAATCCATTTAATATGAAACTTATTTTTAGCAAAAACATATGAAAATTCTTTGTTTGCATTATCAAAACCACAATCCTCTATTGCACAAATCACATTTGCCGGTAGATTTTCTGATAATGTCAACATTACACTACTCGCACCCATAGAAATACCATACAAAACAATTTTAAAGGCTGAATTTAAGTTCAGCATTTTATCTATCCATCTTAAAATATCCTGATGTTCATAAAGTCCCATGGTAAGCATATCACCTTCGCTCTGTCCATGAGCCCTTAGGTCTATTGCTAAAATGTCATAAACTCGTTTTTCAAACATAAGGCACTGATTAAACATATCCAAATGATTTCCGCCATACCCATGTACAACAATGGCTAAATGATTTGATTGGTTAGACTTGTAGAAACCAAAAAGTAGCAAATTGTCATGACTTCGAATATCCAATTTCTCAAATTCATTAAAATAAGCCTTACACTCAGCACTAACTTTTGAGGCAGAGCGCTTTTCAATACCTCTTTTTAATATACTTTTTTTCGACATTGCAAATCTATATCCAAAATAGCCAATGGCTAAATAAACGGTCATAGAAATTAAAATTAAAATTAAAAATCCCAGAATAATATATAAAAAAACATCCATAAACTGTTCCTTTGATATATCTTAATAAAAATGATTAAAAAATATTCGTATTACACTAAAGTCTCACAAATCTTTAAAAATTTATTGTTGTTAAATTAAAAAAATTTTATTGAATAAAAATGTCAAACAATCACCGCTTTAACACTCTCTCCGCTTTGAGCATCCTGATAAGATAACCAATAACCAAATCCTTCTTCCTGCTGTTGGTCAAGAGGAAACCAAATAGGATAACCCGATAATTCACGTGGAGGATTTTTCTGATACACTCCAGGCACTCCATAACAAATATATTTGATTTCTTCCCCATCATAAATAAGACCCAAAACATAATAGTCGCCATTTTGAAGGTCGACTTTGACCCATTTAGAATTTGGTAAAAGAGATTCGAGATAGGTTTCACTAGGATTGCTATCAAAAATGTCATCAACTTGTGCTTTGATATCTAAATAAAAACTCTTTTTAGTTTCTATTTCTTCACTTTTTTCTCTATTCTCATGTTTTAAACTTGTGCTTGTGGATAACGAATCTATATTTTGATAAAAATATTCTCTATACTTGCAGTTTTGACAAATGTCAGAATCTGTTTTTCCTTCTGCCATACATTTTTCAATTTGCTCATCAATTTGTTTCTTCTCCTCGTCTGCAAAATCTATTTGATAATCATCAAGGACTTTCTCTACTTGTGTCATGGTTTTGGCTTCTGATAATGAAGATAAAACCTCGTCAAATATTTGTTCTTGTTGGTCACTATTAAAACTGCTACCAAAAAGAATCGGTATTGCCTCGCCATTACTTACATTTACAACCGCGCATGAGAATCTGTCTGGCAATTCATCCATTTGGCATAAAAAAGTATAGACCATACTAGATGTACGAGTAAGTCCCGCCTTTATCACTTTTCCATTGCAATTTATGCCCAAACTAATTATCCCCTTCGGCTCCACACCAAAATTATAGAGTCGTAATTTGCCATTTACCATATCATCGTTCGCCTCGAGAGATAAAACAGCTTTTTGAGAAGAATTATTTGTTGCATTTAAGACAATACTTTTTCTATAGAACATAAAACACCTCTTCTATATATTATACAAAGAGATGTTTTTTAATGATTTAAAATTTTTTAAATTTATTATTGTTTTATGACGAATGCTGTCATATTTTATTTTTGCATAGCCTTATTAATTTTTCTTATAATTTCCTTTTCATTAAAACCGACCTTATTATAAATTTGATTGCCTTCACCGCTACCTTGGTAATCTTCAACTCCAATAAATATCCCATTACCATCAATGTATTTATACCAAACATTATCGTTTGAAGCCTCTATGACCACCTTATATGAATTCTTTGGTAAAACCTTATTTTTATACATTTTAGATTGATTGTCAAAAATTTCACAGCACGGCATTGACACGAGTGACACCTCATATTTTTTAGACAGCTCTTGCTGAACTTTGACGGCCAAGCCAACCTCGCTACCACTGGCAATGATTGTTATATCCGGTTCTTTTTTGGACGATTTTAAGATATACCCGCCCTGTAATGCTTCCTTAAATTTTCCATCTACAACATCTAATTTCTGCCTTGATAGAATGAATGCAAATGGAGATTTTCCCTCTAAAAACAACTGCCAACCTGCAAGCAATTCATTTGCATCACAAGGCCTAAAAACATTGAGTCCTATTATGCTTCGTAGCTGAGAAATTTGTTCAATAGGCTGATGGGTCACACCATCTTGGCCTGTCAAAATACTATCATGTGTAAATAAATACAGAGTACTTAATTTCATCACAGCACTAAGTCTTATAGCTGGAAGCATATAATTTGAAAATGAAAGGAAGGTTGAACAAAATGGGATAAAATCTTCATACAAACTTATTCCATTTGTTATACCAGCCATCGCATGTTCTCTTACGCCATAATGGATATTGCGCCCTCGTCTGTTTGCAGAATTGTAATTGCCCCCATTTTCAATATAAGCCATTGTCGACCATGCTACATCAGCACTTCCTCCAATAATTTGTGTGAGTTTTGATGCTATTTCATTTAGAATTATTTTATTAATTTCTCTTCCGCTATGTCCCTCCCATTTATAAGATGAACGCGATAATTTTTCTAAATCAATTTTCTTCTTTTCAAAAAATGAAATAAATTGTTTATATAATTCAGGATTGGAATTTGCATAAACTGCAAGCTCCTGATTCCATGTTTCATGATTGAGTTTGCCACGTCTTGAGCTTGCCATGCACCAATCCCTCACATCATTTGGCACATAAAAATTTTCAAAAACTCCAAGCTTGCTGTTAAACACCTTAAGCTCCTCACTGCTAAGTGCAAGACCATGTATAGCCGAAGTTCCTTCTTTTTCTGTTCCTATACCAATTGTTGTTTTAAAAATAACCAATGTTGGGCCTGATAACTTTTTGGCCCTTGCTATAGCCTTTGTACAGGCACGGTAGTCATTTCCTTTATTGCATTTTATCACATTCCAACCCATTGCCTTAAATTTTTTTGCAACGTTTTCTCTGTTAGATATTGAAATATTGCCATCCATTGTGACATCATTTGCATCATACAGCAAGATCAACCTATTTAGTGCAAGATTGCCTGCCAGTGAACATGCCTCTTGAGCCACACCCTCCATCAGACAGCCATCGCCTGCAAGAACATATGTGTAATTATTTATAATTGAAAAACCAATACTGTTAAATCTTTCTGCTAAAATAGAAGAAGCAAGCGCCATTCCAACTGCATTTGCCACTCCTTGACCAAGTGGTCCTGTGGTCACTTCTACTCCATCTGTAACCCCAAATTCTGGATGACCAGGTGTTTTACTTCCCAGTTGTCTAAGGCTTTTCAAATCCTGTAAAGATAAATCAAAACCAAAAAGCGACAGCAGAGTATAATAGACCGGCACTGCGTGTCCAGCCGATAAAACAAACCTATCTCTATTTAAAAAATCAGTATCAGAAACATCAAAATTATAATGATTTTTAAACAATGCAAGCATAATTGCACTTACACCAAGAGAAGCACCACTATGTCCGCTTCCAGCCTTTGATATTGACTGTGCTGTAATAGATTTGACATAATTTAATGCCTTGTCTGCTATGTTCATTCCAATCCTCCTAAAAAATCTATGATTTTTTTGACTGCCATCATCTTGCTCTTCTTGTTTAGCTCAATATAATGGTCACAATTGAGCCTTAAAAATTCATCCCTAGAGTCATAGGCAATGTGGCTTACAGTAGAATTTACATTTTTTTGGGTTAGTCCTACATACACAATCAAGGAATTTTTAAAAAACTGATTGTACTCCTTAAACAACTCAAAATTAATCGATATCACAGTATTACGGTATTCGCAACAGTTCTCGATAACCTTTCGCTCTTGTTTTTTGTAGTATTCTAGGCCACAAGTCTTTAAAACCTTTTTAGGATCAATAAGATTATATACAATCAGATCTTTACAATCAGCCCAAAACATATCAAGCCTTTCTGCCAAAGCCGAAGAAATATTTTTACAGAACTTTCCATCTAATGCTATCAAAACAATGTTTAAAACATTTTCCAATGACTTCATGTAAATATATTACCATAATTCAACGTTTTTGTACAATATAAATTTAAAATTTATATTCAACTAGCAAAACTTTTTAGTGCCATAACCTTTAGTTTTATTTTTAATCCTTTTCAACCAATTCTATTTTTTCGGGTTGCTTTTTCTTTTTGTTGATTTTTATTCCCCATGTCAAGATTATAAGCATTGTTATTATTGAAATGAGGAGCGCTATATCAAACCCGACCCCTTCCTCATAAGCAACTTCAATCTCTCCATTTTGAATGGTAAAAGCGAAACTACCATTTAGAGCTGTTGACAAAATTGTTGATCCAATGCTATTTAGATTGTTTAAGACGGTTGATGTTGGCAAAGAAGCATTTTCTCTGGCACAGATTATTGCATAATTTGGTTTTACTGCATTTAAAAATTCAATTGAAGAAGATGATGCTGATCCATGATGAGCTACTTTTAAAATATCGGCCTGCAAATTATCGTATGTCAATAACAGTTCATTTTCAACCTCAAATTCGCTGTCTCCCATAAATAGCATTTTTTTATTTTGATATTCAAGCATAACAACAGCACTATAATTGTTGGACTTTGAATAGCTATCTTCACTTGGTGATAAGAATTCAAGCCTGCAACCACCAAAGTCAAAATTTAAGCCCTTTGCATTAAAAATAAACTCACAATTTTGAGCTCTGGCAGTCATAATTACACGATTGTAAATTCCTGACGAGGTGGAGTTGTAGTCCGCCAAATTTAAACCATTTTCAACCTCATCCAAACAGTACAATTTGGGTCGCATAATGTATTTAATTTCAAAGCTATTTAAAAGTTCTATTGCTCCTCCAATATGATCCTCGTCGGAATGAGTCAAGAGCAAATAATCTATCTGAGATAGATCTTCTTGTTTTAATATTCGTTTGACATATCTAGCAACCAAATCTCCCTCATTTTCACCACCACAATCAATCATCATCGTGGTGTCGTCTGGAAAAATTAATAACATGCAATCAGCCTGGCCAACATCGATGACATGAAGCTGGAAATCGTTCCCTGTAAATGCATTGACCGTTTTTATATTATAAAAATAATAACTTCCACCGCAGTATATAAATAAGACGACAAATAGTGCAAGCAGAAGAATAGATAAGCTTAATCTTATCCAAAAATCTTCTCTTTTGTAAAAACTAAAATCTTTAAATTTTTTCATCTATCTTATTACACTTACATCACTTGGAATGCTTTTTGTTCTAAATTTACGTTTTTTGTTAAAAATTTGTATAATTTTAGGCATGCTATCGATAGTGGCTTTATATCCCTCTTCAATCATTTCATCCATTCCGTCAGTTTTGGTGGATTTAAATCTTTTAGTCTCTGGAGCAATGACAAGATCGGCATCTACATATCCCCTTACTGCATTGCTTTTCATCAAAATTCGTATGGAACAAGATAACACGTCAAGAAGCTTAGTGCTGTCTGTCCCGTATGTTCTGGATTTATTGACATCCACTGCAATCACATAATCACAGCCAAAATATCTTGGTACGTCTGAAGGAATTGTGTTTTGGAGCCCTCCATCACATAAAATCATATCATTATACAAAACAGGTTGGAATACTCCAGGAACCGCACAGCTTCCAAGTATAGCCTTTGTTAAATTTCCTTTTGCGAGAACAATTTCTTTGGTTGATTTTATATCCACCGCAACTGCCGCAAATGGGGTTTTAAGTTGTTCAATATTGATATCGCCAAGATTATTGATGATAATCTCTTCCACACCGTCAAGCTTTGAAGGGGTAAATGGTATCAGATTTCGTCTTATATCTTTTTCTTTTATGTTTTTGACAATATCATACATTTGTTTATAACTATATCCATTGGCATAAAATGCACCGACAAGGCTTCCCGCGCTGGTTCCGGCTATAAAATCAAACTTTAGTCCAAATTCTTCAAATGCTTTTATGACGCCGAGGTGAGTAAATCCTCTCGCTCCACCTCCGCCAAAAGCCACCCCTATTTTAACCTTTCTTCCGAACATTTTATCCTCCAAAACTCA
Source organism: uncultured Clostridia bacterium (assembly GCA_944384495.1). Taxonomy (GTDB): domain Bacteria; phylum Bacillota; class Clostridia; order Christensenellales; family UBA1242; genus Caccovivens. Next base: position 3,646 of record CALWTP010000044.1, on the reverse strand, counting down.
TTTCCCTTCTTAAGGTGCTATGTCGCAAGTTGATAATAAATTGCTAGTTATATTATAATCAAATATTATACAAAAATCAAAGAAATTTCATTGTCTAAACTATGTTTTAAATTATTTTCTCCATTCGTTGATAATAAATACTTTTGCTAAAGTACTGATAGAGTGATGGGTATACCTTTGCATTTTACGCTCGAATTCTTTTTGTCAATCTGTTATAAAGTGTCAAAGTTTTATAAATTAGCGTTTATCATATAATAAATAAAATATTTTCGATAAAATACTTGCAATTGCTGGCAAAATTTGTTATCATATAGAAGTCTTTAAATGGCCTCATGGTCAAGCGGTTAAGACGCCGCCCTCTCACGGCGGAATCAGGGGTTCGATTCCCCTTGAGGCTACCAAGGAGAAAAAACTGCGCTTCTGCCTAATCTCACATTCTGTGAGATGTACCGGCGGGGGCGCTTGTTTTTTCTCCTCCTCGCGGCCAAACGAAAAGCGTAAAGCTTTTGCCGCGACTTCTGTTCTCTATTTTTAGTTTTCACTCCGCCACGCGGTTTGAATTTTTCTTAATGGCTAGTTTATTTAATTTTTTCTTTTAAACTGCGCTGTCCCTCGGGCAATCACCTCTGGTTTCGATGTAAAACATTGAATTAAATTTTAATAAAAAAATATCGTCAATTGTTTTGTTTGACGATATTTTTATTTCTATGTTTAAACAATTTTTTTATGCTGACTAGCCATATTTTTTTATGCGACTCTTGTAAATACTGTATACGCAACACCGTTTATTGACTCACTACTTGTCGAGAAGCTTGCACTTTCTAAATAAGCATTATCATATGCATTTACAATGCTTGTCGGAACTTTTACAGTTGTGGCATTTCGTAAAAGATTTCCAGAAGAATACCTATCTGTTTCACTTGTATATACGTACTGGCTGTCTATTATCACTGTAGCAAGTTGTGAACAATTAACAAAGACATCTTCTCCTATGTTTGTAACTGTTGCTGGAATAGTTATTGTGGTCAGTGCTCGACAAGAATGAAATGCGTTTTCTGCTATTATCTTAAGCTGGCTGTTTGCACCAAAATCCACTACTTGGAGGTTTTGGCAACTAGCGAAAGCATTTCTTCCTATTCTCTGAACCTGACTGTTTTCCCCAAAATATACTGTTTGGAGATTGGATTTATCATAGAAGGCATAATCGGCAATTATATTACAATTTTGATGAATTTGAATTGAAGTTATGGTATCTACATTGGTACCTATCAAAGCATAATATTCATTATCTGCACTGCCTAAGTACATTGCTTCTCCGCTATAAGTATAAATCAGATTTGGACACTCTACGAAGGCATTCTGATTTACAGCTGTTGTATCAGAAGCAAGGATAACTGAGGTTAAGCTGTCTCTTAACACTGATGGAGCCAAGGCAATCTTATCTCCTGTGGTTTCATTTACATAGTATTGTATTTGATTTTCTGTGATGATTTCTCCCACTGCTTGTCCGCTTGTCACAACTTCTTTGGCATAATAACCAGCTGCGCTTGCATAATCACCTGCGGTTATTGTAAGGTTACTTCTATTGTATACTATCGCTAAAGCATAGCAATATCGAAAGGCATAATCTCCTATACTTGTCACAGTTGATGGTATGGTTATTGAAGTGAGTGAGGAGCATCGATCAAAGGCGGAAACCGGAATTGATGTAATTTTACAATTGCTAATGTCTGCCCTTTGAAGGTTGATACAATTATCAAATATCTCATCTCCTATACTTGTCACAGTGGATGGTAAGGTTATATCGGTAAGTGATGTGCAATATTGGAAAGCTCTATTTCCTATTGTCTCAAGACGACTGTTTGTTTCGAAATTCACCGTTTGGAGAGAACTGCAACTAGCAAAGGCACCACCTCCTATACTTGTCACTGTTGATGGAATGGTCACCGTGGTCAGGGATGTACAAGATCTAAATGCCCCTGATCCTATTGTTAAAAGATGACTGTTTGTTTCAAAATTTACTGTGTGGAGAGAAGTGCAACTAGCAAAGGCACGATCTTTTATACTTGTCACTGTTGATGGAATGGTGACTGACGTAAGGGTTTGATTGCCGCTGAAAACACCATAAGAAATTGAGGCAACAGAAGTGCCACTGCCATCAAGATCTTCAATATAATTCCCAGACGCGTCTGTTTTATAAGTTGATGGAATAACGACTTCTGAGGCCGAGCCAGTGTAATCTGTTAGCATATTCAACAAAAATGTATAACCAAGATCAGTATAGTTTTTTGAAATTGCAATTATTGCATTTCCAAGATCGATCGATTTGGATCTTGTTGAAGTTATGTAAAGTTCAATGGTTGTAGTCTCGCCACTGTCGATCTTGCCTGAAGCTGACACTGTCACGCCTTCAAGATTGGCGTTAAGGGTTGTCTCTGGCTGTACGTCATATATATTGGTGCTTGTATTAGTGACAGTAAAATACAAGACGAAAGACTTATCTTCATATGGAAGATTATTTATATTTACTTTCGCCATATTCATATTTCCTTGCGTATAGCTGGCTAAAGTCAAAGGTATACTTGTATTATAACCAGATCTATAACTTACAGAATCAAGATTTAATCCATTATCTCCAACATTAAATGATATACTGCCATTGATTGTGTGATCCCCATCGTCCTCTTTATCGGTCAACACGACCACAAGCACCACAATAAGTGCTACAAGGACAACAGCAAGAATAATCGCAGTTGTAATTTTCATTTTTTTACTCATTTTTATACTCATATTCTCTCCTTTTTATTTTTGGAATTAAATACCTTTGTTATTCTTGTTTAAAAACTTCTTTTTGAAATTATTACTTAAGTTTTATCCTGTATGTCGTTTCAATAATTTTAATTTTTGTTTTTGTCTAAGAATTACATAAGGTTTGAGCTCCAGCCTTGCGAAGAGGACTTTTGAAAAAAGTCCTTAAGGAGGGCTTTTCAGCCCTCCTGCTTTGGGCAGAAGCCCAAAGCCTTCGCAAGGCGGGTTTCCTAATTCCAGTATTTGTAATTTGTCTGATTTTAGACTTATCAGACGAAAATAAGACGAATAGAACAAGGCTCGAAATCTTTTCAGGACAGGAGTTTAGTATACCTAAATGACTGGTCTGAAATGATTTCAGTAAACGATGTTATATTCTGGCTTATTTTTGTCTGATACCTCTATTATATCCCCCTCCCGCAAAATGTCAACTTTTTTTCCTCCTTTTAAAATTTTTTGACATTTTGCATTCTTTTTTTTATAAGGATGGCTGATTGTCAAGGGAATAACTATAAAAATGTAGTGCTCCGACTTTCAACCTTATCCAAATCAACTTGCCTTGATCTAAAGCACTACTTTGCTATTTATTCTTTTTTAAAAGCTTACTTATTGTCTTGATTTTGGAAAAATAAGGATAAAAACAAAACAGATTTTATCAAAACCCTTCTATTTGTATTGATTTTTAAAAAATTAGAAAAAAAATAAGATTTTATTAAAATCCTGCTTTTTATCTGAATTTGAAAAATTAGGATGAAAGACCAAATGATTTTTGTTAAAAATTGATAAAAAGCATCAAAACTTTTTTATGTGCAATAAAAATTAATTTCTGCTTACATTC
>CALWTP010000043.1 GCA_944384495.1 uncultured Clostridia bacterium | reverse complement strand
TCAACATTTGGAATGGTATATTGAATAGCATCGGCAACACCATCTATACGCCGTAGAGCATCGCTATGACCTTTGCTCACCCCCTTCCCCCAGAAAACACTGGTTTTTCCGTGAAGAAACTCCTGTCCCATCAATTTATACAGACTAAAGATCCCGGGATCCCAGCCACAGGAATATATAGCACGGTGATTATGTAATTTTGCAAGCTTGTTTAAATTGCAACTATGCTTTGGTATCAACTTGTGTGTGTCAAATGTGTCAATTATATCAAAATCTTTTACTACTTGCACACTTTGCCACATAAGATCATCTTTAGATCCTCCACACATGATCATCACGTCGATCTTGTCTTTATAAGCTTCAATCTCTGCAAATTTTACCACGGGAGTGCCTAGCTCACTTTGAACATCTCGCCTACTAAAAATGGCAACCAGATCATACCTTTTATTGTTTACGATTTCTCGCTCCATTGCATGACCAAGGTTGCCATACCCTACAACCCCTACTCTTATTTTCATAAAAACCTCCTTAAAACAATATATTTTTATGAAAATGGATGAGGTGAGGTTATTGATTTTTTTTAGAAACCACTGTTTAAATCTGAGGTTGCTGTTTAAAACACAAACTTGTAACAATAATTAAATAATTGTCAAAAATTTTTATTTCTACTTTATAAATCACTTATTTAAATGAAAGGCATTTCATTTATCGTCTATTTATCAGCTTTTTAATTAAAATTTATCTATGTTTTACCCTTCCAATATCGACATTGTCGACTTTCCTATCCTGTAATGACTTTATCGGATGAGGTTTGTCCATAACTCTATAATCGCTTCCTTCTTCCTGAATATGATCAACAATTGTTTTATGCGAGGCTATTTTTTCGGGATTTTTGATGACCTTTTTTTGATATTTAAAAAAGTCTGCATTGTCGGGCAAATTATTGATTTCAATATATTCCTCTCTATCTCCAGTGTTTGTTATTGTGCCTTGAATTATTTTGCGAATATAATCTTTATTTGATTTGAAAGATATCAGAATAGGAAAATTTGCATCAGGTAGAATCTCACTATAATGTTTCTTCTCATACTTATATAAGTTTTGGGCACTAACATGCAAATGCGCTATCTCTTGATTTAATAGCATCTCCCAAATCTTTTTTATTTCTTCATCGCTTTCATCACACATCATGCTGTAGTATAAATAGCACTCGGTGAACTCATGCATAAGGCTCATCTCAAGAAAAGAAGTATGTGGATCGATAAGGCTTCCATAATGCGTCACATGATCCTCCTCAACCATGGCAATTTCACTATAAATTTCTCTCCCCTTTTGATTTTTATAAAATCCTCCAAGATTCATATAGTAATTCATTGTTTGCTGTTCGGCGGCTGTTATGATATTTACTGCACATTTATCAAAAAGGGTTGATGTTTTATTATTAATAGGCCTTTTTACACTGTCAAAAGGATGCCTATGGTGAGCAATTGTGGGACGTGCGGGCATAATTTCTGTGTAATCTCCGACATAGTCTTCGGCTTTTGCCTTCATATCGCTCTCTAGCAAATTTGCATAGCGATAAAGATGATCAAAGTCCTCGAGTAGTGCAAAATCTAATGCTTTTTTTATATATCTGTCTTTTACATTTTGAGCTAAAAATGCTGTCAGGTCTACAGCGAGTTGTTCATACCCTATTGTCGTCTCAAGTAAATTTTCATCGATTGGTTTTAGTGACGATATAAGTTTTTGCTGTTGCTGTTCACTTCGCCTTATCAGTGCAATTGAACGTCTCAGGTCATTATCATCACAGTGTCTGTGAAATTGGTGATCAAGCCACACCGATTCGTATTCTGTGCCATTCATCAAGATGCACCTGACACGAGTGTAAGGACTAGAATTAAGTTTATCGTAAGATTTGACATTTAATTTATTAAAATCCATAATTATGCTCTCTAAACTCCTAGGTTTTTCTTCAAAAGGATTAAACTTCATATTTTTACCTCCATATTTTAAGTTTTTGATTATTACCAAAAATTATTCCAAAAACATATTGAAAGTATTAAAAAAAAAATAAGCAAACTGCTTTGCTTAATATCTAAATTTTCTAAGTTTAAAACAATAAAAATTTATAAAACAAGCTGATAGCCGGTGATTTTTCAATTTTACGATAAGAAAATTTAGAATAATGAAGAAAATTTATTTGATAAAAAAAAGCAATATTTTTTGAAAAACCTTAAAACAACAAGATTTTTGATTAATTTTTGAATTATGAAGGAAAATCGAAATCTTTTAAGGTTTTTTATAGTTTTTATTTTTAAAACATGGAATTTAGAATAAGCAAATCTTTTGTCAAATGAGTTTTTATTTTTACATAGTTATGCTATAATACAAATATGAATAGAGCAGATTTTACAAAAAAATATTTGATAATCTTTGCCTTGATCTTACTTTTGCTATGCACCTGTTTTGGCAATATTGGCTGTACCAAAAAGGAAGAAGACAATGCCCAGCAAGTGTTTGGTGTATGGTGGTGGAATAATCGCCTAGACAGTGATATCTATTTGGATTTTGCAGTTGACAACGGAGTCAATGAAGTATATTATTACGACTCATCACTATCCACAACTTCCTCTTCTTTCATAGATAAGGCAAAAAGTAAAAATGTTAAGGTGTACTGGCTGATCGGAGATGTTGAATATCTTCGCGACAGACAAGAACTGTTTGATAAGGTCGATCAATTCGTCGATTATAACAACAATAATCCGTCCTATGCATATGACGGAATTCATCTGGACATTGAGCCTCATCAGGATGATTATTTTGACAGAGATAGGACTATGCTGATTTATAATTTAATTGATATCGCCTATGCTCTTAAACAAAATTATCCACAAATTCAATTTGATTATGACTTGCCATTTTGGCTTGAAGATGAGATAGATTATAATGGGCAGACAAAACCTGCCTACGCGCATATGATAGACATCGCAGATCGTATATTCTTGATGAGCTATCGCGATAGCGCCGAGGCGATGCTGGATATCTCCTCAGAAGAACTTGAATATGCAAAAAATGTCAATAAACCAATCATACTTGGTGCAGAAACAGCTGAGAGTAGCGAAACTGAAATCGTCTCATATTTTGAAGAAGGAAAAATATTTATGCAAAATGAATTGGAAAAAGTTAAACTTGCTCTTCCAAAAAATTGTGGAATATCGGTTCATCATATACTTAGCTGGTATGAACTTCGTGATTGACAATTAACGCAATATTTTAACAGTATAAACATAGCACTCCAATCTTTTTGATGATTGGAGTTTTTTTTGATCTTTAACCCTGCAAATGTCTTTTGTACTCATTGCCAAAGTCGGCAAGCACCATTATTATAGGACGCATTTTTTCGCCTAGCTGTGTTAAACAATAAGTAAGCGCACAGTATCCAGACTACTCTGGTGCCAATTATCTTGAAATGAGCGCAAATTACTTCTTCCCTAAGGAATAATCAAAGATTTTGATTATAAATTTAGTATTTTTATTTTAAATTGTTTTTAATTTAAACTGTTTTTAATTTATTTATTTTAATTGTTTTTATTTTTAATGTTTTTATTTTGTTTATTTTTAATGTTTTTATTTAAATTTTATATTTTTAAAGGGAACCAAAAAAGAACTTCTCATCATCCACGACGAAAAGTTCTTTTTGTGTTTAAATTTCTATTCATTATCCAGGATTGGTTGGCCAATTTTAACATTGAAGTCACCTTTGCTAATCTCAACCTCTCGAGTTGAAGTGACAGCTTTGATATCAGCCATACAAGAAGATACAAACTCCTCGTTGTCACAAGTTATTTCCACCTTACTTATCTCTGTTTTTAAGCTCAGTTTGTTTTCGCTTTTATATTGACGAATGAGTGAGATAATATTGACAACAAAGTCACCATTTTTGATTATTTCATCTCCATCTTCGCTCTCAATTTTCCCAATTACAAATTTATGAATGGAAATAAGACTTTGAGTCTCTTTAAATGTATTTTGATAAATTTCCTCTGTAACATGTGGCAGATATATCGCAAACAGTTGCAGTACCTTTAAAAATACTGTATAGATAGTGTATTGAGCGCTCAATTTTGCATCTTCGCCATAAATTTCAGGTTTATATAACCGATTTTTCGAAATTTCAATATAATTATCACAGAAATTCCAGAAAAAGCTTTCAAGCTCAGTCATAGCTAGTCCAATTTCATACTTGTCAAAATGTTTTTTAAAGCTTTCAAACATTTTGTTATATTTTGCAATCACCCACCTATCCATAGGAAGCAGGTCGACTGTTTTTGGCTTATAACCTTCTATAAATTGCCATATAAATTTCCCAGCATTGTATAATTTATTGACAATCTTGGCTCCATTTTTCAATTCATCTTGGCTTAATATTATATCTCTGCCAAGACTTCCTGTTGCCGTCCAATATCTTACCACATCGGCAGAATATTGCTTTATAAAATCTGCGGTGCTTTGTTTTGCATTTGACTTGCTCTTGCTCACCTTTTCGCCTTTGCCGGCCATCAAAAAGCCAGAAATCATTACATTATCCCAAGGTCTTGAATTGTTGTGATAAAAAGCCTTTACGATTGTATAGAAATCCCATGTACGAATTATGTCATGTGCATTCGGCCTGAGAGTCATTGGGAATAATTTGTTAAACATAACATCATTTACTTTCCATTTACAGTTTATCTGTGGTGTCAAAGAACTTGTTGCCCATGTGTCCAAAATATCAATTTCTGGTTCAAAGTTTGCTCCGCCACAATGAGGACAGTTTCCTTTCGGTTTATCAGTAATTGGATTTACCGGCAATTGATCGGCATCAGCTATAATTGGAGTTTGACAATCTTTACAATACCATACAGGGATTGGAACTCCAAAATATTTCTGCCTGCTTATGCACCAGTCCATGATCAAATTGTCGACCCAATCAGTATATCTGGATTTCATAAAGTTTGGATACCAGTTTATTTCATCTCCTATCTTTCGCCAAGTGTCTTTATTTTCTAAGGTTTTGATAAACCATTGACGTTTAAGATTGATCTCTGTTTCAGTGCCACATCGCTCATGGACTGAAACTTGATGAGTGATATTTTCCTGCTTTAACATATAACCATTTTCTTTTAAATCTTCAATGATCTGCGCACGTGCGTCGCGCACCTTCATGCCAAAATATTTGCCAGCAATTTCAGTCATGAACCCGCCATCATCAATTGCTTTTTTGTATTCAAGCTTATACTTTTTGAACCACTGCGCGTCCGTTTGATCTCCAAAGGTGCAACACATAACCACTCCCGAACCCTTGTCCATATCAACTTTATCATCAGTAAGGACAGGTACTGAAAAGTCATAAAGGGGTATGCGTATCCTTTTGCTTAGCAAATGTTTGTTTTTCTCATCTTTAGGATTGATTAAAATGCAATCGCAGGCACACAAAAGCTCTGGTCTTGTGGTGGCAATTTCAACAAACTCATCACTTCCCTCAATAAAAAATTTTAAATAGTTGAAAGTTGACTCCCTTTCAACGCTTTCAAGCTCGCTCTGTGCAATTGACGTTCTGCACTTGGTACACCATAGTGCTGGAGCAGATGCACAGTATGACTTGTCTTTGTTGTATAAATCAAGAAAACTTAACTGACTTGCTCGCTGAGACTCCTTACTTACAGTGTGATACAACAAATCCCAGTCGGCACTGTTTCCAACTGAAATAAATAAATTTTTAAAATCCTCTTCTAGTGATTGAACTGTATCATAACAAAGCTGACGAAACTTCTCCCTGCCAATCTCGTGAGCCTTGACTTTATGTGTTTTTTCAACATAGAGCTCGGTTGGCAGTCCATTGTCATCAAAACCAAAAGGATAGAAAACATTGTATCCCGTCATTCTCTTATATCTTGCCACAAATTCTGCCTGACTATAGCTGAAAATATGCCCCATGTGAATCTTTCCGTTTACCGTTGGAGGCGGAGTGTCAATCGAATAAATAGGTTTATCTGAATTTGGGTCAAATTTATATATCCCTTCCTCCTGCCAAAATTTTTGCCATTTTGGCTCGCTTTCACTTGCGTTATATTTGTTTTGTAGCATAATTACTCCTTAAAATAAAAAAATCTTGCATATAGTGCAAGGACGAATTTTATCGTGGTACCACCTTACTTCAAGCATATAAATGCTCCTCTTTCCAAACTAACGTATTTTTAACTACGCAGACGTTCTACTACCCTTCCTCGTCTGAACTCGTTTGCTACCTTCATCAACAACCCTCCTAAATTGCTTTCAGCCGATGACAATTCTCTCTTTAAGGCGTTTATTGATTACTCCTCAAACTTTTATATCGTTTCTCGTTTTGAATTATATCATATATAAATTTCTTCGTCAACTTTTTTTAGGATTAAAATGTTTACAAACGCTATTTTTGATATCAATATTATGCTGGTTATTTACCTTAAATAATTTTGAAGCATTTTAAAGATATGGACGTTTTCTTTATAGCCTTTGGGATTTATTGGGCTCGGATGATATATAGGAATAATTTTATAGCGCTTTTTGTTTATAACAATTTGAAATTCTTTACCGGCATAGTCGGAAAATTTTTTTATTTTAATTCCAAGCAGTGCTTGAGTTGGATGAAGTCCCATTGGCACCAAAATGTCACATGGCAAAGTTCTTATTTGATCATAAAGAATGGGAAGGCAATTCTTTGCACAGCTTTCAAGCCTTGACCGATCTTCTATAATACACTTGCAACATTCGGTAAAATAAATATCCTCTATACTTAATCCTATCCCATTTAGCAGTTTTTCTAATACTTTACCACTTGCTTGTAATACGCCATCCTTATTATAAAATGCTTTTCCAGATTCTATCCAGCCATCTTTTGCAGGACTTTCTCCTATAAAAATAAATGGTGTTCTCCCAATTTGCAATGACTTTTTTGTAAGTTTTTTTAAGTCTCCACAAAGACAACAATTATCTATTCTTTCTTGTTTCATCCATCCTCTCCATCGTCATTAAATCACGTGGATTATTTTTTTAATTTTTATACCTACTAATTTTACATATTCATTAAGCAATAGTGTTTTCTATAAATATTGATGGCTAATTACTCCCTACAACACTCATGTATGCAGAAATTTCATCAATATGCTGATTTTTAATTTCGTTCAAACGTTCAACCTCTAGATCTGAAATAAATTTTTCCATAAAGTCAAAATCTATTTCTCTATTTTTCATTGGTAATGAAATTTTAATACTGTTTATACTTTTAACGGTTGAACCTATACCCCATGAAAGCTTATCTAATGCTACATTAAATGAAGCCACAAAATAACGTAAAATTTTGTCAGATACTTTATCGAATTTTGGCTTTAAAATCTTGACCTTATTCCCAGTAAAATATTTTTGGCTTTGATAAAAAACTGTAAAGGTGTCCTGTGCGAATGACAAGGTCTGCCCATCATTGAGATAAGATTTGTCTGCAATAATATAACCCTTTACACCATTGTTTTTTGTTGCCCTTACCACGTATGGATAACTGCCAGCAACCTGCTCTTGATAAATTTTGACTTGATTTGCATGGAAGATTTTTTTGCTTGAGCAAACATCGAAATACTCTTTCATATCATGCTCTTCTCAAATAACATTTTTTAATCTTTCATCTAAAGGTTTATCTCTCTCAGTCATATT
>CALWTP010000042.1 GCA_944384495.1 uncultured Clostridia bacterium | reverse complement strand
TGGATCGGGAGCTATCAAAACTCCAGCTGCATGCATGGAGATATTTCTAGGCACCCCTTCAAGTTTTATCGCCATATCAATTATTTTTTTTACTTTCGTATCTTTATCGTACAATGATCGAAGTTCTGGGATAATATATTGTTTGTCCTCTTCTTTCCCACTCATGCCAAAATAATATTTTAACACAGGTGGTTTTTTAACCGGTTTGTTTGGGATTTCTTTTGTTATTTTATCCACCTCCGAATATGGAAATCTTAAAACTCGAGCAACGTCTTTGATGGCATTTTTTGCCTGCATATTTCCATATGTTACAATATTTGACACATGATCAGAACCATAGCGCCGTTTTGCATACTCAATCACTTCACGGCGTCTATCCATACAAAAATCTACGTCAAAGTCTGGCATTGAAACACGCTCGGGGTTTATAAACCTATCAAAGAATAAGTCATACCGCATCGGATCCACTTCGGTAATCCCTGTGCAATATGCGACCAAACTACCCGCACCAGAGCCACGGCCTGGTCCTACTGGAATATCATTTTGTTTGGCAAAATTGATATAATCCCAGACGATAAGGAAGTATTCCACATAGCCAAGATTTTTGATTGTCTCAAGCTCCATTTTGATTCGATCTTCATACTCTTTTGGCACATTTTGATATCTCCTGCCTAGTCCCTCCCATGCCAGACGAGATAGATATTCATATGGTGATTCGCCAGTATCTGGTTGATATTTTGGTATGAAGTTTTCTGTTGCACCAAGTTTATCTTCGTCAGGAATAAGAGTATTGCCCGCTTCAAATGCCTCTCTTAGCGATTTTGTGCGAATGGTGATATTGCATTTATCTGCTATCTCAACTGTCCGATCAAGGGCATCTTCATAGCCCGGCAAGACCTCTTGCATCTGTTCATATGTCTTGAGATAAAATTCCTCAGTCTCGTATTTCATTCTATCTGGGTCGTCATAGGTTTTGCCCATTTGCACGCACATGAGAACATCTTGAAGCTCGGCATCCTCTTTGTTTAAATAATGGACGTCGTTTGTCGCTACTAAAGGTATACCAAGTCTTTCACTCATCTCTGTAAGTTTTAGTATGACCTCTTTGTCTTCAAGTAAATTGTGGTTTTGAATCTCTAAATAAAAATCATCTTTAAAAACCCTTTTAAACCAAAGAGCGAGTTTGTCAGCATCATCATACTGACGTTTCAAAATATATTGAGCAATATGTCCAGCAAGGCATGCCGAGAGACAAATAAGCCCATCGCTGTATTTTTCCAGCAACTTATAGTCAATCCTTGGTTTATAATACATTCCCTCCAAATAGGCAAAAGTTGATAGTTTTAACAGATTTTGATACCCCGTGTTGTTTTTTGCCAGAAGTATCAAGTGTCCCGTGTCTTCACGATTGCTTCTTGAATGCATATCATGGCAGATATAAAACTCCTCACCAATAATCGGTTTAATACCGTTTTGTACACAGGTCTCAAAGAATTTAATAGCTCCATGCATATTGCCGTGATCTGTGATAGCAACAGCTTTCCATCCCCGCTCTTTCACAATCTCGACAAGCTTTTTTATCCTTGCAAGCCCGTCAAGCAAACTATACTCAGTATGTAGATGCAAGTGCACAAATTCTTTCATTTTTTACCTCCTGGCTATTCATCCTTTAGTATATCGGCGATCTTCAAAATTCGCCTAAATCTGTGATTTAGCCCACTCTTTGTAAGTTTTATAGTCGATAGCTTCAGCAATTCCTCCATGCTTTCCTGTGGATTTGCCATTCTTAAAAGTGCAACCTCTTGAAGATCCTCAGGCAAAGACTCAAGACCTATTTTTTTATTGATATAGTTGATGGCCGTAAGTTGTTTAAGGCTTGCTTCGACTGTTTTGTTTATATTTGCATTTATGCAATTTACTTGACGATTGACGGTGTTTCGAAGTTCCCTTTTTGCCATTTCATCAACAAGTGCCAGCACACTTTGCGTGGCTCCGACCAGCGCTAAAAGATCTTTGATTGCCTCACCGTCCTTAAGATATAGAACAAAGATTTTTTTTCTGGTTGCGATTTTACTGTTAATTTCAAAATACGCCAACAGTGCTTGCAAATCTTCTAAAAATTTTTGTTTGTGGGATGCAAATTCCAAATGATAGCCCGTTGTTGCCTGCCAAGACCCCAAAGATGACAGTCTTATGCTTGAGGTCGCACAACCTATATAAGCTCCTTTAATAAAACACTTTTTGGTTTCGTCATCCTGCACTATATTTTTATTCACTTCGCCTGTAAATGAAATCTCGCCTCGCTCCTCAATAATTCCACAATCACGCAAGACTCTCAGTGAGATTTCTGCCGGAAATTTTATTCGATAATATGTTGTTTTGTTTATGATGTAGTCGTCAAAGATTTCCAAAATTAGGTTTTCTCCATAAAGTGTGCGTACCAAATTGTTTAAAAAAGGAAAAATTTCTTTAAAGTCTGTGACTATATCACATGTCATGCCAGAGCTGTTTTTTGTAATATTGCCACAGGCATGAAATAATCCCAACAAAAAAGCTTGAGCACAATCTGCATCCTCAATGGTCTGTTCGATTATTTCTAATTTACTATCTTTTGCAAAACTCAATTTATCCCTCTTTTTGAAGAAAATTTTGGTAGTTTATCAATATTTACAATTTGAGAAATTGGAAGACCAAGCCTAAAAATTAAATCCATGGGTTTATTGCATTCCCCAACCATCTCTGGCTGATGTGCGTCTGAATTAACAATGAATTTAACTCCCTCTTCCGCCATTGTCAAAAGTTCTTTGTCGGTAAAGGCAATTCTTTTACCGTTTATTTCAATATAAGTTCCCTTTTCCCTTGCCATTCGCGCAACTGCCAAAGTATCGGTCGGACAGTTTACGTTGAGATGTGTGATGATATCGATTGGATACTTGTCTAAAGCTTTTAAATATGCTGTGGTATTTTTGTTTAACCGCTGTTTGCTTGGAGCAAAAGGAGAACCAAATAGGTTGGCAGCGATCAAGCTGTTCCAATCTTTTAATGATTGTGTTTTAACCATGTCATGTTTGCCCATGAGTAGTATATCCAAAAATTCAAAATCCTCCTCATTCACATCAATTTTCCCGTCCAAAGATATTAGATTAGCCTCCACGCCCAATAATATATCCACTCCTGTCACTTCCTTTGCATTGAGTATATCTTCTTTTACTGATGCAATATCTCTTCTGCGTATGCCATAAAATATGTGGTTGAAGCCGTGGTCGGTGATTGCAATTTGCTTGAGCCCTTTATTGACCGCAACTGATGCGTTTTCAAGCACAGTGCCTTTGCCATGGTTGTTTCTCGAATATTTTGTATGAGTATGATAATCACCAAATAAAACCATAAATCCTCCAGTGTCTAGTTTGATTATATATCTTTTTAGAAAAAAGTCAATCAATTCAACTTTGTATATATTTGATTAGTGTGATCGATTTTGAATAATATTATTTTAAATCACTCGAATCTAAAATAATTGTTACAGGACCATCATTTAGAACATCTATTTTCATATCTGCTCCAAAAATGCCCATTTTTACAGCAATATCCTCCTCTTGTAAATACTGCTGCATTATTAAATATAACTTTTTTGCCTCCTGTGGCTCTAAAGCATCTGTAAAACTCGGTCTATTTCCATGCCGACAATTTGCATAAAGAGTAAATTGACTGACCAGCAATATCTCCCCGCCATAATCTGAAATGTTTTTGTTCATTTTGCCATTTTCATCTTCAAAAATACGAAGTTTAGAGAGTTTTATAGCAAGCTTTTTTGCTTCTTCCTCACCATCGCCTTTTTTTAGCCCTAAAAATACAACAGCACCTTTATCAATACTAGAAATCTTTTTCCCGTCTACCGACAAAGATGCTTTGAGTACTCTTTGAATAACAATTCTCACCTGTCCTCTCTCCTATTCTTTTGAAATAATGGAATAACTTCTTTCAAAATCAAACTGTTTGCAATTGTAATACCAATAAAGACAAATAGATGAAAGGCTATTGAAATGGCTAAAGTAAATGAAGGTGGCATGTTTTCAAGAGCAAAGACTATTATCAAGATTACGTTCATTATAAAGTTGCACACAATCGCCGAAATTATAATGTTTTTTTTGGCAACCAGTTCATGCTTTTGAAGCCCACCTGCCTTGCAAGCAAGTGCATTCAAAACAATAGTTGCAAGCATATAAATTATGCCCAAAATAGAAAAAACCAGTGCCAAAATTTTTTCTGAAGATGAATCCAGCGTCATTGCTGATTGAGCCAAAATTGCTATCATTAAAACAAAGTAACAAGATAGACTTAAAAGTGATAAAATAAACCCAATTATATAATCTTTATTCTGCATAAAAACCTCTTAACGATAGTATAAAACAATGAAAATCATTTGTCAATATTTATAGACGCTTGCTTTAAAATAGTTTAAACGTTGCCTTTTTCTTTCTCATTTAAATAGGAAATATTGTGTAGTGCACCGCTCTTCTCTTATCGATTTTGAAAAAAATCGTTTATTATAATTTTATCTTACCCACATATATTTATTTGTTTTTATTTTTAATTTTTTGCTTACTTTTTGCTTGTTTTTTTATGTAATTAATTTTGTTTTTTTTGTTTTTGCAAAATCCTATAGTTTTGATTTATTGTAAATATTTTTCTATATAGT
The DNA here is from genome assembly GCA_944384495.1 of uncultured Clostridia bacterium. GTDB lineage: Bacteria > Bacillota > Clostridia > Christensenellales > UBA1242 > Caccovivens. The sequence goes on along the minus strand of CALWTP010000042.1, from coordinate 864 downwards.
TTTCTCTGGGATATATAAAGCGATTAATTATATTTTTATAAATATTTTAAAATGAGAAAAATATATTTTTATAGATTAAAATATATTTTTATAGATTAAAATATTTTTTATTGTAATTCATTAAAATTCATTGTTAATTAATAATCAAGTTCTTTTCAATAATCTATAAAATCCCAATTATTTTTTATAATATTCTTGAGTATTAAAACGACAGGACACGCATTTATTTGTCGTGTTGTATCATAAAAAAAGCAATTAACCCTTGGTTTGCACCTATTAATTGCTCTTTTAAAAATTAAATTAATTCCACAATCGCCATCTCTGCGTTGTCGCCTCTTCTTTGTCCCATCTTAATTATTCTTGTATATCCGCCACCTTGTCCTAGCTCTTTGATTCGAGTAGCATATTTTGGCGCATATAAGTTGAATATTTTCTCAAGAAGAGGATGATTTATCCCTTGAGTTCTTGTTTCAAATGCCTCGATGGATTCTTTAGGTTTTCTCTGTTCCTGTCTGTCCATAAGATAAGCCATCATTTTTCTGCGTGCTTGCAACTTCTTAGGACCATCATTGGAAACAGTTGTCTTTACCTTAACCCCACTATCGTTTTTAATTTCCTTGGTTGTCTTCACAATATCTTCATAGGAATTAATGGCAAGAGTCAATAGTTTTTCAGCCTCTCTTCTGACTGATTTTGCTCTTGCGAGGGTCGTCTCAACCTTTCCAAACCACAACAGATCAGACACGAGTCCGCGAAGCATAGAGTTCTTTTCTTTACTTGGTCTACCCAATTTTGCGTTAGCCATGTTTTATCTCCTTTTTAAGTTTAGTCTTCGTCCCTGCGAAGTGAAAGTCCATAACTTTC
>CALWTP010000041.1 GCA_944384495.1 uncultured Clostridia bacterium | reverse complement strand
TATTTAAATTATATCTTAAAAATTTTTCCACTTTGCCCTTATCACCGCCGAAGTCGATAAGGCCATATTCTCCCTTATTTTCAATAAGAAAGCTATCGCCTTGACCGCAGTCAATGGCGGTAATTTTGCAACCAATATCCCGTATTTTTTTTACTTTATATCTTTTTACAAATTTTAAATATCTAAAATTGGAATATGCATGATGAAAAAGAAAAGGGTTGTTTGGGTTGGGATAATAATGTTTCAAAGTCAAATATTTTGATATCTCCATAACAGCATCGCTAGGGCGCGCCTGTTTGTTATTAAACTCAGGCGAAGACCTTTTGATATGTCTGATATTTTTAATTATTAAAGAATAATTCATCTTTGATTCCATCGATTTTTGTCTCCAATATAAAGATTTCATAATCAAATGAGAATGAGTGGTCATCATAAGCAAAATAGTATTTCTTCTGGTTTGTTTTTTTGTCTTTTACCAGTAATACAATATCTTTTTCTCTAGCAAATGGTGGTAAGTCTTTGATATTTACATAATTATCATAATCATCATCGCGGTTACAATTTGACAGTCTAAATGTATCTTCAAATTCAAGTTCCATAATCTCATATTTTGCAATGATTTCATCATTTGCATATGGAAGAGGATGGAGTTTGTAATATTTGTCAGTTTTTTTGTTAAACTCCTCCAAAATATTTCGTTTTTCTCTCAGAAATTCTATTTTGCCCATCAATGATTTGAGTTGAGTGTCTAAAGAGCTATTGTCAAAAGGGTAATTGTACATGGTCTCAGTATATACCATTGTAAGAGGGTCAAGTTCTTCCTCATAAATATATGCTGAACTGCTATCCAATTCGATTTTTATGTAAATATCGCCATATGTAAAGTTTGGATTAAAATTAAAATCCTCGGCATAAGATATTTTTTTAATATCATCGAAATCACATAACGAAACCGCGTGTTTATAGATATATTCAATAACATACCTGTGCATTTTAAAATTATTCTTTTTTAATTCCACTTTTCCGTCAAATTTTTCTAGAAAAAGTTTGAAATATTTGGTAAAGTATTGATCTTTGATAAGATTATTGCCATCAATATATACAAGATCAAGTGGAGAATAATCCCCGTTATTTTTTTTTAGTTTTATTACATTTTTATCGCCATTTTTGATAAGATAGATAAAATCCTTGTCAATCTTCTTGACAATACAAAGATCTTCTATCTGAGGATAAAATTTCTTCTCGCCTTCTGCGATCAGTACAAAGTTTTTACCGTCTTTACCCATAAAGTTTCGATAATAATTTCCAACAACAGGAGGATCATCAAATTGAGACTTAAAATAGCCTCTTTTTGTTCCTCTATAATCTTCAATCAAAACCGCATATTTGTTAAAAAACAAAACTTTTTTAGCAAACAGCTCTTGCATCTTCTTGCTATCCATAATTTCTCCCTATATGTTTATATTTAATATATTATCATACTACTCTGCAATAGTCAATAAAATAATTTTCGTTAAAAATCTAAAGATTTTGATGTTTTGCTTGAAAAAATCACTATTTTGTGTTAATCTTTCTCTTGGATGTAGATATGTACAAACCTATAGTTGCAATTGTTGGACGGCCAAATGTTGGCAAAAGCACATTTTTTAACAAAATATGTGGCAAAAGAATTAGTATCGTAGATGACACTCCTGGTGTGACACGAGATCGGATTTACGCTGATGGTGAATGGAGTGGCCATGCGTTTACCTTGGTCGACACAGGAGGACTTGATTCCACCAGCAAGGATGAATTTCAAAATGACATAAAAAAACAGGCACAAATTGCAATTGAAGAGGCCGATGTAATCGTTTTTATGGTCGATGGCAGGGTTGGAGTGACAGCCAACGATGAAGAGGTGGCGGCTATTTTACACAGAAGCAAAAAGCCTATAGTTTTGGTTGTAAACAAACTTGATCGTTTTGAAATTGAGAATACCTATGATTTTTACAGTCTTGCATTGGGCCATCCTTATCCACTTTCAGTCATGCAAAGCAAGGGGATTGGCGATATACTTGATGCAATTGTCAGCAACTTTGATCAAATTGGCGAAGGGGAGGAGATTAATGCCTGTAAAGTAGCTCTTGTTGGCAGGCCAAATGTTGGAAAAAGTTCTCTAATAAACAGGCTAATAGGCAAGGAGAGAGTGGTTGTAAGTGAGATTGCAGGAACAACTCGCGACAGCGTATTGATACCTTTCAAATATGACAAAAAGGAATATGCTTTGATTGATACCGCTGGATTGAGGCGGTCACGTAGTGTTGAAAAGCAGTCAATTGAAGGATATAGTGTACTGCGAACAATGTCAGCGATCAACGATGCTGATGTAGTTTTGATCGTGGTGGACGGAAGCTGTGAAAAGCTTACAGAACAAGATGTTCGTATTGCTGGATATGTGCACGAGGCAGGAAAACCATCCGTCATTGTGGTCAACAAGTGGGATATAAAATCAAAATCTAAGGAGCGATTTGAAAAAACACTAAAAATTGACCTAAGTTTTATGTCATATTTCCAAACGATTTATGTTTCAGCTATGACCGGTAGCGGACTTGGGCAAATAATGGAACTGGCACAAATCTCATATGAAAATTCCTCAAAACGCATTACAACTGGGCTTCTTAACAATATCCTTCAAGATGCGGTGCTAAACTTTGAACCACCATCTAAAGGGACAACAAGGGCGAAGATTAAATACATCACTCAGTCATCAGTTTGTCCGCCGACTTTTGTGCTGTTTGTCAATGATGCAAACCTAATAACTCCATCATATGAGAGATATTTGGAAAATCGGTTTAGAGAGAGGATGGATTTAAGAGGAACTCCAATCAAATTTATCATTAAGGGCAAAGGAGAAGAATAAATGGTTGATGCTTTGGTTTTTATACTGGTTGCATTTGTTTCATATTTTATCGGCACTATCAATTTTTCCAAGATAATAGCATGGAATGCTCGTCGTAAAGATATCACCAAACTTGGCAGTGGAAATCCTGGCACGATGAACATGCTGAGGAATTTTGGTTTTGTGCTTGCACTTGCGACATTTTTAGCAGAAATTGCCAAGGCGGGCTTATGCTGTTTGGCATTCAAACTTCTTTATCCAGAGTATGGGCAAGCCATCTATTTTTTCAGCGGATTATTTTTGATGCTTGGTTATAATTTCCCCGTTTGGGCAAAATTTAAAGGCGGGAAGGGAGTTGCCACATTTGCAGGAATATTTCTGTTTTCAAATCTATGGTATGTGGCACTTGCATACTTCTTTGTTTGCTTTGTATTATTGATCATTATAGACTATGGCAGTGTTGTGTCATTTGTATATATTGGCGGACTAACAATTGCTTATACCATCTATGTGTGGGTTGGCAATGTTGCATATGCGTGGGCTGTCACAGCAATTATTTGGTTTTTGCTGGTTTTGACGATAATAAGACATCGAAGCAACATTAAAAGGCTTATAAATCACACTGAGAATAAAGTGGACTTTAAGCGAAAGCTTAAAAAGATATTCTGCCACAAAAAAGGCGAGATCATCATTGATGAGGCGGATGTAAACCATAAGCCAGAAGGCGAGATCATTGTTGAGGTGGATGATAGAGAACTTGACAGCTCGGCAAGCACCGATGATCACAATAATCAAACAAACATATCGCAAGAGGAAAAACAAAGCCAATACGAAGAGGACAAATAGCACCTAAAGCAAAAATCATATAAAAAATACAAAATTCGGCATTCAAAGAAAGATGCCGATTTTTTTAATTCTTCAGGCTTTTGCTATCAATTTAAAAGGCAAGTATAAGAGAAACAACTTGTCTATACAAATAAAATGACGCCAGTCGTTCTAAACATTATTCTATTCACATAGAATAGAGATGTATCATTGGAGGTTATTATGGAAAAATTCCAAATTTATGATGATATTAAAACTCGTACTAATGGCGATATCTATATTGGTGTTGTAGGCCCTGTAAGGGTGGGAAAATCAACATTTATAACCCAATTCATGCAAAAGTTAGTACTTCCTAATATCACTGAGAAAAATTCGAAAGAAAGAACGATTGATGAGCTTCCGCAAAGTGCAGATGGCAAGACAATTATGACAACACAACCACGATTTGTTCCAAATGAGGCTGTGTCAATCAAGGTGGCGGGAGCGGATATGAAGGTACGAATGATTGACTGCGTTGGCTATCTTGTCCAAGGAGCAATGGGCCATGTAGAAGATGACAAACCTCGCCTTGTGAAAACGCCATGGTCAAGCGAGGATCTTCCATTTGAAGAGGCGGCAGAGCTTGGAACAAGCAAGGTGATAAACGAACACTCCACCATTGGTATTGTTGTCACAACTGACGGATCGGTGACAGAGCTCCCAAGAAGCAGTTATATTGAAGCAGAAGAGCGGGTGGTAAATGAGGTAAAGGAGTGCGGAAAGCCATTTGTGATGGTTTTAAATTGCAAATCTCCAAATAGTGGCGAAACAAAGCGACTTGTCGCCTCTCTCACTGAAAAATATTCTATACCAGTCATAGCGCTCAACGCACAAGAGCTTAAAGATGACGATGTTGACAAGATTTTTGAAAAGATTTTGATGGAATTTCCAGTCTCATCTGTGCAGATTCAAATGCCAAAGTGGCTTAGTGCATTGGACTATGACAGCGAAATCATCAGCGAAATAGCCGGTGAAATGCGAAGGATTGGCAAGAGTATGTTAAAACTCAGTGATGCTGACACCAACCAGATTGCCTTTGCTGAAAGTGCTTGTTTTGAACCTATCACAATTTCTTCGATAAATGCTGGAAACGGTGTAATCAGGTATGCCATTATACCAAAAGACGGATTATTCTATCGAGTACTGTCAATGCAGTGTGGCTATGAGATCGAGGATGATTTTGCGCTAATTGGCTATATGAAGGAGCTTGCAGTTGCGAAAAAGGCATACGACAAACTCAAAAATGCCTTAGACGAGGTTAGTCAAACAGGCTATGGAATTGTCGAGCCAACTCGAGATGAACTTGAGCTTGGAGAACCTGAAATTATCAAGCAGGGCGGACGATATGGAGTCAAAATCAAAGCATCAGCTCCAAGTCTGCACATTATGCGAGTGGATGTGGAAACCGAAGTCACTCCTCTTGTTGGAACAGAAGATCAAAGCCAGGATCTTGCAAAAAACATCGTAGAGCAATTTGAAAGTGATCCTCAGTCCATCTGGGAGACAAATATTCTTGGGAAAAGCCTATACAATCTGGTTGGCGACAATATTGCTTCAAAAATTGTTACTATGCCAATCGAGGCACAAAGAAAGATGCGAAAGACATTAACACGCATTGTCAACGAAGGAAAGGGCGGTGTGATTTGCATTTTACTGTGACAGAGCAATTTAACTCAAACAATGCTTGTTTGCAATTAAACCGCGCATCAATTGAAAAATGTTCTGCAATACTTTAAAAACATCTTTATGATTTGCAGATTTCAAACGGGAAATGGAAAAAATAAAAAAAGCCATATATTTGCAAAAACCCCAGAAGGAAATTCCTTCTGGGATTTTTGGCTGTTTTCTTTTTACATTTTGTTCAATCAAGTTCTTTTGTTTTTCATATCAGACAGACATTTTATTTTTGTTCTGGCTAATTATTTTCAACGTCGTCGATGTAATTTCCGCTGAAGAATTTGTGGATTTTTTCTTTTGTATTTTGTTTCATTTTTTCTTGCTCTTTGATTGTTTGCAGATACGTTTTAATCTCTATTTGTCTTCTTTGAAGCTCTTGTGTGGCAATATTATTTTTATCTTCAATTGCCGACAGCGCTCTGTTTACATCGCTTACCGTGATTTCACCTTTGTCTACTGCTGATGTATAATGCTCACTTAAAATATTGTTGATCTTTTCTATAAAGTCCCTGTCTTTAAATCTATGAGGAGGAAGTTTACTGTAAGCCTCTGGATGTTTTTTGATATAATCCATCCATTCTTCTTCACTGAAGCAATAATTCCCATCTTTATCAATCAGAGCGGCTTTTCCATCCTCAAGCATAACAGTAGCCATTTTAAAGATTTTCTGCGATAGCGAGAGAAAAATTTTATTTTTTAGACAAAGAGTTTACTTATCGCGTCAAAAATGTTATCATATAGTAGTTATGAAATACGATATTGAGTCTTTAAATGAAGAACAGCTTGCACCGTTAAAAGAGATTGAGGGTGCTGTGCTTGTGACTGCTGGTGCGGGATCGGGCAAGACACGACTTCTTACACACAGGATTGCTTATCTTATTGAGAATTGTAAGATAAGTCCTTTTAATATTTTGGCAATCACCTTTACAAATAAAGCAGCAAATGAGATGAAAGAAAGGGTGGAACAAATGGTTGACGAGGCCAAATATGTTTGGATTTCAACCTTCCACTCAATGTGTGCCAAGATTTTAAGACGAGATATTGAAAATTTGCCATACTTTACTCGTGATTTTTCAATCTACAGCGACAGTGACAGCGAAAAAGTGGTCAAAGAGGTCCTGACGCAAAGAGGAATTGATGATGATAAGATCAAAAAACAGCTTGTTTTTCACCTGTCAAACTGGAAAAGCACAAACCAGACTCTTCAAGAGTATATCGACAGCCATGCAAGCGAGTTTGATATGCGAAAGATAGGGCTATATATGTCCGATTATCAGAATATTCTCAAAAAAAACAATGCCTTAGACTTTGATGATTTGATAGGCAAGACACTTGAGCTTTTCAACAAATGTCCAGATGTTTTGGATTATTATTCTGATAGGTTTCAGTATATTTTGGTTGATGAGTTTCAAGATACTGACATAAGACAGTATGAGCTTGTCAAACTCTTATCCTCAAAACATAAAAACATCTTTGTGGTGGGGGATGAGGATCAGTGCATATATTCTTGGCGAGGAGCGAATCTTGAAAACTTGTTCAGATTGAAAAAGGACTATCCTGACATCAAAGTCTTCAAGCTGGAGAGAAATTACCGATCGACAAGGGAGATTATCGATGTTGCAAACAGGGTTATAAAAAACAATTCATCGCGATTTGACAAAAATATGTGGACTGATAAAGAAGGCGGACAAAAACCAGTGCTGTATAATGCCTATGATGAGCGAGATGAGGCGCTGTTTGTGGCAAAGACGATCGAAAAGCTAAAAAATCAAGGATATGAATATAAAGATATTGCTGTGCTTATGCGAATAAATGCCCTGTCACGCAGTTTTGAAGAGGCTTTTTTATCGTACAATATTCCACATAGGATCTTCGGCGGGTTTAAATTTTATGAGCGGGCAGAGATAAAAAATGTGATAAGTTATCTAAGGCTTTTTGTAAACACCAAAGACGATATTTCCTTTGAGAGAATTATCAACTTTCCAAAGCGTGGAATAGGAGAGGGCACAATTGCCAAACTTAGAGCTGTTGATCCAAGCAAATCTTTGCTTGAAAATTGCATCTCGACACAATTTACGCTTCATCCACTATACAAAAAATTTCAGCCATTTGTTGACGCTTACAATGCATGTCTTAATGCGACCGACACAAAAATTGCTGAGTTTATAAAAGAGGTTGTCAAAAATTTTAAAATACGAGAAAATTACAATCCTCAAGATGAAGATGATTTGAACAGGCTTTTAAACATCGAACAATTGATAGCCTCAGCGGGCGAATTTGAACTATTAAATGAAAAGGCGACATTATCTGATTTTCTTCAATCCATCACGCTCAGCAGTGATAATGATGAGATTGGAAGCGATGGAGCCGTCACAATTGCAACAGTGCACGGAGTGAAAGGGCTTGAGTTTAAAGTTGTGTTTATTGTTGGACTTGAAGAGGGCATATTCCCAATTTCACGAGCATTCAACAGCAAGGCAGAACTTGAGGAGGAGAGGAGACTTATGTATGTTGCTTTGACCAGAGCGATGGAACTTTTATTTTTAAGCTATGCCACAAAGCGATATCTATATCGCGAAAGTCAGTATCAAACCATCAGCAGATTTTGCAAGGAGCTTGGACTTTACAATCAAAAGCCAAAAGAACAAGTGCATTCCACCATCAGCCGTCTGCAACAGCCGTCATTTAGCCAATTTGAAAAAGCCAGATTTGCAAATCATAGCCTTAAAGAGAGACAAACACAGTCAAATATCAAAGATGTCAGCATCTATAAAATCGGACAGATAGTGTCGCATCCTCGTTTTGGAGAGGGAGAAATTGTTGATATTTCAGACGATGGGCTTGTTGGAGATATAATTTTTGAAGATTTTGGCAAAAAAAGTTTAATGCTTGAGCTTGCACCTTTGCAGATAATAAGGAGTGATGATGAATAAAATTGACAGAATGAAACAATTGATCGCAGAGATTGATAAGCATAACTACAATTATTACACCCTTGACAAGCCAACCATCTCTGACAGCGAGTATGATAGACTATACGACGAGCTTATCGATCTTGAAAATGAAACTGGAACAGTCCTGCCATATTCTCCTTCAAAGCGGGTGGGAGGTCAAGTCCTTGAGGGATTTGCAAAGAGAAGGCATGAAATAAATTTGTATTCTCTTAATAAGGTTCGAAATTTTGAAGACTTGGCAGAGTGGTGTGAGGATATGCAAGAGCTCACCGGCGGGACGAGTTTTGCACTAGAGTACAAGTTTGACGGGCTTCAAATCGTGGTTGAATATAATGATGGCATCTTTGTCAGTGCCACAACAAGAGGAGATGGAAGCGTCGGTGAGGACGTTTCGGCACAGGTGAAAACCATTCGATCCCTTCCGCTTTCTATAAAATTTAAAGGTCGATTGATTGTTCAGGGCGAAGGTATGATGACCAATAAAAGCTTTGCAAAGTATAATAAAAATGCTGACGAAAAGCTCAAAAATCCTCGAAATGCCGCTGCTGGTGCTATACGAAACCTAGATCCGAGGGAGACGGCAAAAAGAAACCTTGATTATTTTTGCTATTCAATCCTGCTCTGCGATGGCAAGACCTTTTCAACTCAAGAGCAAATGCATGAGTTTTTGGTGGAAAACGGTTTTAAGACGGGTGATTATTTCAAAATATGCGAAAATGTGCAACAGATCATCTCTGAGATAACCTCGCTCGATATGATAAAGGCTAAGCTTGATGTGCAAATTGACGGCATGGTCATAAAGATCAATGATGTTGCTCACCGCGAAGATATTGGATTTACAAGCAAATATCCAAAATGGGCAATCGCATACAAGTTTGCCTCACAAGAGGCCACAACACTGCTGAAAGAGGTTGTGTGGCAGGTTGGACGTAGTGGTAGAGTCACACCGATTGCCATTTTGGATCCTGTAGAGCTTGCCGGTGCGCAGATTAGCCGAGCAACACTGAACAATATTGAAGATATAAGGCGCAAGGGCATTTATGAGAATTCAAGGGTTTTTATAAGGCGTAGCAATGAAGTCATTCCGCAGGTTATGGGTCTTGCAGAAAAGACCGATCACTCAAGAGAGATACAAATACCATCCTCTTGTCCAAGCTGTGGGCAAAAACTCGTTCAAAAAGGACCGCTTCTATATTGTATAAATCATTTTGGATGCAAGGAGCAAATTGTTGATAGAATTGTTCATTTTGCCAGCCGTGATGGGTTTGATATCGCGGGACTTTCAGATAAAACGGTTGAGGCCATGTATGAGAATTTGGGTATCAAAAAGATTGGAGATCTGTTTACAATTATCAAAGATGATCTTTTAAAACTTGATAAATTTAAAGACAAGAAAGCGGATAATCTTATTCAAGCAATCAAGAACAGCAAAAATATTGATTTTAGCAAATTTTTATATTCCCTCGGCATACAGGAGGTGGGGGCGAAGACCGCAAAAGATCTTGCAAAGACATTCAAGAATTTATCTGCACTGAAGTCGGCGACAAAAGAGGATATTTTGCAGGTTGAAGACGTTGGCGAGGTCATTGCCGACAACATTGTATCATTCTTTCAAGATGAAAACAATTTAAAGGAAATCGATGGACTGCTATCTTGCGGAGTCAACATAAATGAGTTATCCATGCCAACGAAAAATATCTTTAATGGCGCAACATTTGTCATAACTGGCACATTATCCGCGCCTCGTGCAGAGGTTGAGAGGTTGATTGAAGATCATGGAGGGAAAGTCAGCAGCAGTGTTTCAAAAAAGACCGACTATCTGCTGGTTGGCGAAAATGCTGGAAGCAAACTTGAAAAGGCGCAAAAACTTGGAATAAAAATCATTGAAGAGCAAGATTTGAAAAATTATTTAAACACATAGAAAAATAAAAGGAGAAAAATATAAAAATAAAGACGATTTATGTTCGAATGCTGAACTGTCGGAGCTGGAACAGCTAAGAGACGAATTTCTTACCCAGATGAATGTAATTCGGACTGTCAAAATAAGAAGGGAAATTGGCCGGCTTGGCAAAGGTTTGCTTTATGGAATAACAATCTCTTTGGGACTTTCAACACTTGCAATGAGCCTATCAATTCCAAGTACTGGCATTTTGAAAATGGCAGGAGTAGGTTTGGGTCTTGCAACTGCTGCAACGGGAGTTGTTGGCATGGTAGCGCATGTGGTCCAGAAGAAGCAACAGGACAAAAGTGACAGGAAATATTATTCACTTGACTATATGCGTTTTGCTATAGATCAAGAAATCAAAAATAGAACTGGTGATAGAGAAGACATTTCTAAACAATCTTTGGATAACGAAGATGAATTTGATGACTATTATGGTTTTGTTAGGGATGATAACAGAAGTGACAATTTTTAATTTGCTTAATTTTTTAACAAATTGCTTGACAACGATGCGTTAAAAGTATATAATATGCGAGTATGCTTCGTTGTCGGAGGCAATGCTTTTGATTGTGCGTTTGGATTTCCATACAGCATGCGTCAAATTTTTGACGGAAAAAGCATAAACAAACAGCAGGTGACTTAATTAGCTATCTCAAGTTGCCGATTCTCTCAGGTGAGGGAAGTTGCAAAATAGTTTGCAATCGTGCTTGTTCATGTTTTACAAAGAAAAGCATTTTTGACGCGACAACTGCAAAGCTGGACGCGTTTTTTTAACGACAAAAACAAATTTCTTAAAGCTCTTTAATCTTAAGACGAATTGGATGAGGAGGGGTTTTAAGTTAAAAGGAGAAAACATGCCTACTATAAATCAGCTTGTTAGAAAGGGTCGGGAGACTTTTGAGAAAAAATCTAAAGCACCTCTTCTTGAAGAGTGTCCTCAAAAGCGTGGTGTATGTCTTTCTGTAAGAACTGCTACACCTAAAAAACCAAACTCCGCTCTTCGTAAAATTGCCAGAGTTAAGCTATCAAATGGCACTGAAGGTACCTGCTACATCCCTGGAATTGGCCATAACCTTCAAGAGCACAGCGTAGTCTTAGTTCGAGGCGGAAGAGTTAAAGACCTGCCAGGTGTTCGTTATCACATTATCCGTGGTACACTTGACACTGCTGGGGTTCAAAACAGAAAACAAAGCCGTTCAAAATATGGCGCTAAGAGACCTAAGAAAACCAAGTAACAATTTGCGTTTTGAAGTCTTAAATCACTTAGTCGATTTAAAGTGTTAAAAAATTAAAAAGGAGAATATTACTATGCCAAGAAGAAATAGTGCTGTCAAAAAAGAAGTTCTTCCTGATCCAATTTACAATAGCAAAGTTGTTACTAAACTTGTAAACCAAGTTATGGAATCTGGGAAAAAAGGACTTGCACAAAGAATTGTTTATGGTGCTTTTGACATTATCAAAGAAAAGCTCGGTCAAGATCCACTCGATGTATATATGACCGCTCTTGAAAATGTAAAACCTCTGCTTGAAACCAAGTCAAGACGAGTTGGAGGAGCGACATATCAAGTTCCAATGGAAATCAGACCTGAGCGTCGCCAAACCCTTGCTATCAGATGGCTTGTAAATTTTGCAAGAAAAAGAACTGGCGAGAGAGGTATGCAAGCTAGACTTGCTGGCGAAATTATGGATGCTTTCAACCAAACCGGTGCATCTGTAAAAAGACGCGATGAAATGCATAGAATGGCTGAAGCTAATAAGGCGTTTGCGCATTTTAAATGGTAATACGCGGAGACAACCAAAATTCTTAACGCGGACACGGCTTGAGAGCAAGCCTAACCGCTAAATTTCAGTTTTCCCCGCGGGCCCCTTTCCCACTCTTGAAATATCCTCTAGATATTTCTGCGAGCAAAAGAGCAAGTCAAATTATTGAGGCCGGGCAAAGCCTCTTTACCTCAAAATTTGACTTTGCAGGGAGATTTGAATGTGGAAGGATGAGAGTTTCTTAATAAAAAACAATAAGAATACGCGGAGACAACCAAAATTCTTAACGCGGACACGGCTTGAGAGCAAGCCTAAC
>CALWTP010000040.1 GCA_944384495.1 uncultured Clostridia bacterium | reverse complement strand
GCAGCCATAGGTACTCAGACATATCTATATTTGCTGTCAATTTGAATTTCATGGTCAGTACGTCTGTTCTTGTAGTGTTATTGAATAAGTATATCAGTCTTGCAAATTTCTGTGGGGTGTCGATAATATAGTATCCGTCCACCTCTTCTATTTCGTCTGTTGTATGATTCATCCATGTGTCTGCCCAGCGAGCATAGACAGTTTTGCTTTCACTGTCCATGATTGTACTTGGAGTGACCTTATCTCCATTCTCTTCTGCTGCATACCACCCTGTGAATATGTAGCCTATTTGTTTTGGGGAAGCATATGCCACATAGAGATCTCCAATAGCCTGCTGGTATGTCGCAAATTGAACTGCTTTTGCCTCTTCGCCATCCGTTGAAGTCACTGAAAAATCTTTAAATTGCAATGTACATTCCCTGTTATCTGCTATGTATCCCAGGTTTAAGGTTAAATAATATATCTCCTGCTGTGGTTTAAAGGTTATGGTTGCTGTCCTATCACTTTTCGTACTTTCCAAATCTGCATAAGCTGTGTGCCAAGTCTCGTGTGTTCCGTTTACTGGAGCACTTGACAAAACCTGCATACGCAGATGTTTATAGCCAGAAAGCACTGTGTAGCTTCCGTTATATGTAAATTTTATAGTATACTTAACATCCTGGGTAGGAAAGTATATTGGAATATATAGTTGCTCCCAATTGGATGCTCCCACAAAATCTATTGTATTAAAGGCATTGATATTATACATGCCATAGCTGACATTTATCTGTGGACTGTATCCGCTTACTATCTGTTTTGTCCAGTTCTCCATATTCTCGATTGTGTTTATATCATAATATATTCGGCAATCTGTCTTTATTGCCCAGTGAGCATACAGACTAAGATTGTTTGCAACATTCATTACACTACTGACAAATGTCCCGTCTGCATTGAAATATTTTGTCCCTGCTCCATTCACGTCTGTAAAATACCCTTGAAAATCATAGCCATATTTTATCGGAATTGCCACCGCTTGCATCTTGCTATCGTATGTATAATCTATCGATTTTGACTCTTCCTCGATGTCTTCGTTTACTCTTGTGATCGACAGTTTGAGTTTATAGTTGTCAAATGATTGATATTGATTTACCTTACTTGTGTTTTGCCATATCCAGAAGCTGAGTATTGAGCCGTTTGTTGCGCTCGTCTCATCTAAACTCAGTGTCTCTGTTTGCTCTCCGTTTTCATTTATTCTAAAATCCACCTTCTTCCTTGGTGACAATTGTCCAAAATTGTCACTACGCACTTCCAATACAAAAAAACCAGAATTAGCATTTTTCATACTTCCACTTATATACTTATATTTGACGACAAACTGATCATTTGCATTGAAATTCATATGTAAATTAGCAAATATATATACTATATGAGAAGAAATTTCTCCATTTAATGTCAATATTTGCTCTTCGCTGTCATAATCTACCGTAACTCCATTCATGGTAAAACTTGTGGCACTTACTCTTGTGGCATTTTGATTTGCCAAAATGGCTGCTGAATCAGCATAATTTGTCTGCCCGCCCTGCTCATTGAATGTGAAAGTATAGTCATTCGCCGTCCATGTAGGAGTAGCTGTAGCAGCATCACCATTTTTATCGTTTGTGTACAAAATTGGATTGGAGCTAGGATTTGGTGTGCTATTATGAACTGCTGATATCCATTTATTTACTATTGATACTCCTTGTATTTCCCCACGGAATCCCCTATAGTTGTTCCAATCAGGCGATGATAGAGATGTTCCGGCCTCGGCCCCTATTATAATACCATTGTTACTGTTATAAGAGATTGAATCAGATTGAAAATGTGCTGTTTGTCCAATCTGCCTACCATCTATAAATAAGGTCGCGTAATGTCCATCAAATGTAAAGGTATATTGATGCCATGCATTTGTTAAATCGCCCCAATAACCAGAGCTTGTCACAATCCTTTTATATCCTCCAGCATCAGCATCCCACATTTCGAGATAAAGTCTTCCATCTCCATAAAGACCAAGCGCCCATCCACCACTTTCCGTACAACTAATGAGTGGCCGATATTCATTGGTGGTAAAGTCATTAACGTTGTATTGTATGTTTGCCCATAGGTTGACCGTGATTGCATCTGTATACATATACGTCCGTCCGCCAGCGCTTACATATGAATTGGAACCATTGAAAGTTGTGCTCTGTGCACAAAAACTTGGATCGATCAGTGTACCGTTGCTTGCTGTCCAACTTGTAACTGAATAACCCGTTCTGCTTGGATTTAACACCACAAACCCGTCCTGGGCATTGCCATACTGAACATTACTACCACCACTATAGCCTGCCTCAACCGTCACCTGCCGGACATAACCTGTTTGAATAATAACTTGCGTATCCCAATAATCATACTGCTGTGGAGAAAAGTCAAAATTGATCGTGACGGTGTATGTATCATCATCATTTTTTGTGAAATATCGTGAAAGTTCATTCGGATTGGTGATCTCCTCGTAGCCATTGCCATAGTTTATTGTAAAATAGACCTCTTTTATGTAATATCCTTGTACTGGTTCTATGTTGGATATTGTGAAGCTGGTTCCTTTTGTGAATAATTCATCTATATTATCTCTAGCCCTATATGACGTTCCATTACTACGTGTCAAAGTAAAATATGCCGCATTTTGAGCTGTGGAGTTTGGATAATATGTATTTATATCAACACGATATCCTTGTTGCTCCCACTGGGCATACAAGGTCTGGTTGGCATTGGCACGAGGAGGATTACTGATACTCCAGTAGCTTGTCATATTTCCATTACCATCTATAACTTGATTTCCACCATTCGCAGATGTATAATATCCTTTGAAATTATACCCTGCTCTTGTAGGCAGTGTTATATTAGATCTTGTATTGCTATAAGTGTCGTAAGTCATACTGGTTGAATAATTATTGTTCGCTCCACTTGCCGATAAATAGATTTGTATGTTATAATATATATTGATGGTGGCTGTTAAATACTTTATATCTGTTGCGTAAGAGTCAGTATCACTCCATCGGATAACATCTTGTACCCAGTTGTAGTTACCAGCTCCTCCAGGGCCGATTACAGAGGCTCCACTTGGTAGATTTGTAACCGTCATATGTACGATATTATGTATACCACTATTAAAAGTAGCAGTATTAATACCCTCAAATTCTAATTGTACATGCCTCCAGTTTACCATACCACCTCCCAAATGGCCTGGTATAGTATAGGTATAAATGCCATTAGATACAGAAGTATTGTTCGTCATGCCCATGAGCGTACCCACATCTACCATATTGCTTGCATTCATAAATTCAGTAGCATAAAACCTAAAAGCATATTGAACGCCTACCTGATTTAAAGAGCCATAAAATCGAAAAGTGATATTTGGTTTAAAGGCCCTAAAAAACGCATCTGAGGTAATTTCAGTTTTTGATGTGTTTGCAGAATTAGTTAATTGCGATGATGAAAGGGTTATGCCACATAGCATAAACAAAAAACAAAAAAATATTGTAAATCCATATTTTTTTATCATTTCCCCCTCTGTCTGTTATTTTTTAAGCTTTTGCCTTATTTTATTATGGTAAAATGTGGTATTTTTAGTCAATATATCTATTCAATATAATTTTAGCAATTTGCCAGCTTATTGTCAAGATTTTTGTTATATTTGAAGCATTTTTCTATTTTACTCGGCGGAAGGCTTTTTTGGGTGCAACCCAAAAAGCCCCCTCGCAGGATGCGAAGGGGTGTGCCCTTTTTGCGAAAAGGGCGAGCCTTCCGCCGAGCCTTCGAATTACCTTTTCTTTACCTTAGGATAGCCATATCCCTCCACATTCCTATTAAAAGTGAGGGGCTGACAAATCGACAACAATCTTCTTTTCACTTCACCAGGCCCTATCGAAGGATCCTCCTCCAAAATCAGTCCACACAATCCCGCCACCATAGGCGTTGCCACACTTGTTCCGCTAAGTCTTATATATGGTTTCTCTATTCCGCAAGAGATGATATCCACTGCTGGAGCAATTAAGTCTGGTTTATTTCTGGAAAATGCGGGCCCTCGTGAAGAAAAGTCTGCAATTTCAAAGAATCTATCCTCAAAATTTACCTCATCCAGCCTATTATCATCAAAACCGCCAACTGTGATTATTTGGCTCGACACTCCTGGACTTTTGATGGTCTGATATTCCGGCCCGCTATTCCCTGCCGCAGCCACCACGACAATGCCCTCTTTCCAAAGTGCCTCTGCCCCGCTCATGATCGGATCATTGAATCCAAGCGGATCAGAGCCAAAACTCATACACACAACCTTGATATTATATCTTCCGTGATTATCATAAATCCACTCCATCGCATTCAAAATTTTATCAGCAGACGCCTCCCCCAAATGATTTAATGCTTTTAAGGAAATTATAGCCGATTTGGGTGCAATACCGCTGAAATACCCACCAGAGAGCGCACCATTTCCACTTGCCACACCCGAGACAAAGGTGCCATGCCCGTTGTCATCATAGACGTCACTTTTGCCGTCGATAAAATCCTTAAAATAAACAATCCGATCTTTGCCAAGACAAAAATCGCCATGTCTTTTTATGCCGGTGTCGATAAATGCAATGCCAACTCCTTCTCCGCTTAAGGATATATCACTCACTCCCATGATTTTTTTGGCAATATGCATAAGAGCGGAGGCTTTTGTCACAGCACTTATATATTTTACCTGACTTATTTGCGACAAAAAGGACATCTCTCTTTTTGTGATATGCACCCTAAAAGAAGAGATGAATTTATACTCATCAACGATATCAATCTTTCGCTTTTGTAATATTTTTTTTAACCTTATGTAATCTCCCGCCTTGACTATACATTCCAGTTTTTTATTTTCTGTCAGCATTTCAACTATAGTCAAGAGTATTTTATCGATTTTATTGCTGTTCATCTTAAATTTTCTAAAATCCTCTTCATATTTTTATAATTTTCTTCACCTAGAGTTGGCCTAAGGCCTTCTAGCATTGATTCAAGCTGTTGGTAGTTGAATGTTCCATTCTGCTTTTGTCTGGACACCTCTTTGAATAGCTCATTATTAAGCTGTGACTGGGACAAATCCTTATATTCGTTGTATTTTTGGTACAACTCCTCTTGCGATACCTTTTGATTTTGAGGTTCACTGTTTTTATTATCTATATTAAAATTTGAAAGTTTTGCCATAACCACTCCTATTTCAATATATGAAAAAAAACAGCAATATTTACAAAAATTGCTGATAAGTTTAAAAGCTAAAAAACTCTTGCACTTTCAGTTATAATTTCATCTTCCCTTTGTCAACTTTTACAATGACAGCGAATATATATGAATATGAATAATAACCTTTTGGATCTTTTTTCAAGGCTGATGTCTGGGCAAAACTTTTTTGGACCGATGGCTCCCGGGCAAAATCCAAATATGCAAAGCCAAAATAGCAATCAAAACAATAATACTGGTTTCGAAAATCAAAAAGGATTTAATTATTACCCAAGTGATGCCTATCCACCAACGACAAACCAAGAACAAAATAATGGCAATATAAACTCTCTATTGCCCACGCTTTTGTCACTTTTGGGGAATAATAATGGCAATATTTTAAACAATCTATTTAAAACCTCATCGCTCAAAGAAGATGACAACAAAAAAGAGGAGAACCATTCTCCTCCAAACAGCGAGCTTCTTTTATAACTAATTTTCAGATAGCCTATCCACGATTGATCCATGCAAAAAGTAAATTTTCCTTTTGCAAAGTTTTTTTGCAATATCCTCCTTGGTTGTCGCGACAATAAGCGTTGTTTTTTTCTTCTTTAAAGCTTTTATCAGATTGATCGCAACTTCAAAAGTGGCTTCATTGATATTGTCAAAGATATTGTCGATCATCAATAGATCAAGCTCACGGAAACTGAGTCTAATCAAAGACAAAATATACTTCTCGTCCAGCGACAGTTCTTTGATCTTGGTGTCTTTGATTTTTTCAAGCGAATATTCAATGATCGCCTTATTGATCTTGTTTTCAATTTCACTATCACTTAGTCCCCAATTTTTTAAGGCAAATTTAAAATTTTCGTAAACTGACTTTTTCTCCAAAAAAACAGGGCTTGCCGGAACATATCCTGCCTGAATATCAGTTTTAAAGCTGAGCTTATCAATTGGAATATCCTTAATGAAAAGTTCTCCTTTTGTCGCCTTTTCTAATTTAGCGAATATACGCAAAAGGCTGGTCTTCCCGCTCTCATCTTCCCCAACAAAAGCCACACTCTCTCCATCTTCAATGTCCAAATTGATATTATATAATGCATAAAACTCACGAGTGTAACGCAAAAACAAATTTTTGGCTTTTATCATTTTCGACTCCTTTTTGATACGACATCTTGCCTACTTTTAAATATATTATAACAAAACAAAAAAAAATAAAAGCAATTTTGGCTTTTATTATCTTTTTTATAATTTTCAAATGATTTTTTTTAAATATGACAAATATTTTTTCCATCCTCTAATTATGGATTGTTTTATCACAAGCTTTTCTTTGAAATACTTTGCCTTTTATTTTATCTTCAAGGTAAACTGCTTGGAAATTGGCTGGCTTCCAACAAGAATTTCACCTGTTTGCTCGCTGTTTTCTTCAGTTTCACCAACGACTGCGCGAAAGGTAAGCTCAATATCGCCGTCAAAATTAAACATAAATGTTTTTGCAGGAGCATCTTTAAACTTTTCAAATTTTTCCTCGCCCTCCTGCACCTTAGCAAAGTAGACCAGGCTTGTAAGCGACCTCCACTCATCATAGTCATCAAAAGATATCACCAGTTTTTCGCCATTGTCCTCCCAAAAAGTGACATCTGCCACTTTATTGGACTTTATTTGAATATCGACATATTTATCTTCAATGCGTTTGTCATTATAGAAATTCACCCTCACCGCATAATCATCGCTTCCAGAGGAAGTAACCTCGCTGAAAGATGCACATTGCAGGATTGAATTCTCTTGACAACCCACAAAAACTATTGAACAACAAATCAAGACAAAAGTCGTAATAGATAAAAAAAACTTTTTCATGTTAATTAATATTACCAAATTTTATAAAAAATAAACCTTTTCTTGCCAAAATTTGTCTCATTATTCACATTTTGAATAGAAAATGGCTTTATTTATATCTTTCAAATCAAAAGCAAAAAAAATAAAAACAGCAAAACCTTATCAAGTCAAACTGTTTTATAATTGCTGTAATATTTACGGCAAACATCATTCAATCATCTTTTAAGTCAAAAAAATTTTATTAAAAAGCCCCTTCGATATGGTTTATTTTGTCATCCAAAATTTCTATCACATCAAAACGCACAGGAATGTTATGCAATTTATATCTGAGCATATAAAGAGAGGCCACTCTTCTTATTTTCTGCTGTTTCCTATAGTCCACCGCCTCGCTCGGCCTGCCAAATGCCAGTGTCTGTCTTTGTTTGACCTCAATAAATACAGTGGTGTCATCCTTTTTGGCAATGATATCAATCTCGCCAAGCTTGGTCCTGTAATTGACACTCTTTATTTGATACTTCTTATCTTTCAAGTACTGGCATGCGCTCACTTCTCCGCCTATGCCATACACCAAATTTTTCTCTTTCATTCCTCAAGTGTTATCCTTCCAATTCTACCCTTTCTAAAATCGTCTAAAATTGCATTGCCCGCTCGCTCCTCATCAGGCTGACCTTTTGATTTTATAAATCCTCGCCTCAAAGCAACATCCTCAAGCGAAGAGCAATCGCCATAGCGTTGATGCCATAGATAGGGATATTTTTCCTTTAACAGGTCTATAAGCTCGCTCGCAAGCTCACTCATATCAACAATAACCTCATCCTTTATACTGCCAATAAATAGCAAGTTTTTGGCTATCTGCTGGTCTGCAAGGTTTGGATAAAGTGTGCCAGGTGTGTCGCATAGTTCAATATTATCTCCAATCGAAACCCACTGGGTCTGCTTGGTCACTCCAGGGCGATTTCCCGTTATCATTTTGGCTTTTTTGCACAAAGAGTTTATCAAAGTGCTTTTCCCTGAATTTGGCACTCCAACGACAATCACCCTTACCACACTTTTTAAGCCTTTTTTTGCAAATTTATCAATTTTTTCCTTTGCAAGCGACAAAATCTTTGACTTTATTTTGCTTAAATTGCTGTTTGATGTGCTGTTTAGAATTATATAATCGCTCTTTTCACCATCAAACCTTTTTGCAATTTGTTTGACCTTATCCTCATCCGCGAGGTCAATTTTATTAAAAACATAGAGGACAGGCTTGTTTTGAGAAAGCTTATTTAGTGCTGGGTTGATAGAAGAAAGCGGTGCCCGACTGTCAAGTACATACACCACAACATCCACATTTGCAAGCAAGCTTTTGATCTGCCCAAGCGCCTTTGTCATATGGCCTGGAAACCAATTTATCTTCATATTTTTCCCTTTTTCTGTCCAATTTCTTTGTTTTTTTCGTTTTTTATCAAAAAAAACAGCGATTTTTGCAAAATTTTATTCTATTTTACATCATCATTAAAAAGCTCAGGCCTTGCCTGTTGTGTTTTTGCCTTTGCCATGGCTCGTCGCCACTTGGCAATTTCTGCATGATTGCCAGATAAAAGTATTTGCGGCACCTCATACCCCATAAACTCCTGCGGACGAGTATACTGAGGATATTCAAGACAGTTGTCATTTAAACTCTCTTCATCGAGACTCTCTTTGGTGATGACCCCATCGATCTGTCTTGATAAGGTATCAATGATGACCATACTTGCAAGCTCTCCGCCAGTCAAGATATAATCACCGATAGAGATCTCGATTGGGTTAAAAATATCGTTCACCCTCTGATCAATCCCCTCATAATGACCGCATACAAATATCAAATGTTCCTCTTTTGCCAAGTTTTTTGCCATTTCCATATTGAAAATCTTGCCACTTGGAGATGGCAGAATAATTTTTGAATTATCCTGCTGTACACTTTTGATGGCATCATATATTGGCTGAACACTCATCAGCATACCCGCTCCGCCACCAAAAGGATAATCATCGCACTTTTTATGTTTGTCGAGCGAAAAATCGCGAATATCGATGATATTGATTTTGATAATACCCTTCTGCTGTGCTCTTTTGAGAATGCTCTCATTCAGATATGAAAGACTTTGTGGAAAAAGTGTTAAAATATCTATTCTCATATCATAACCTCTGCCAATTTTCTACTGTTTGCCACCAAGCTGTCGCCTTCTTTGACAAAAACCCCTTCCACAAAAGGTACCTGCATCTGCCGACCTTCTTTTTCAATAATGAATATGTCAGCACTGCCATAATTGATGACTTCCACAACTTGTCCCACAAATTCGCCTTTTTCGTTGAAAATCGTCATACCAATCAAGTCCTCAATCAAAAATTCATCTTCTTCTTTAAATTTTTGAAGTATTTCTTTCTCAATTTTAATGCTCTTATTTCGTAGCGTCTCAGCTTCATTCCGGCTATTGATGGTGGCAAATTTAATATACAAAAACCCTTGGCGAAGAGAAATCTTGTCAATTTCAAGGTTCTGTCCATCAATATAAACATTTTTTAAAGATTTAAAAACAGCAAGGACGTTTGTCAAAGGCATGGCTTTCACTTCGCCTTTTATTCCTTGCGGTTTTAATATTTTTGCTATCTCAAGCATTTTATTCTCCAAATTTAACAAAAACTTTCTTGCCAGACCTTGCACTGATTGACTTTATTATTGTGCGAATGCTTGAAGCAACTCGACCTGCCTTGCCAATTACTCTGCCAAGATCATCTGGTGCAACAGTGACATGTATAACAGTCGCATCGCCATCTTCCTGCGAGGTGACTTTGACACTGTCTTCATCCATAACTAGACTTTTTACGATATATTCAACTAGTTTTTCCATTTTTGCCCCCTTATTTATTTTTCTTTTCAATTACGCCACTTTTTACAAGAATATCTCTTGCTGTGTCAGTTGGAGTTGCGCCATTCTTAAGCCATTTTTCAGCTTTTTGAGTGTCGATTTTGATTTCTGCTGGATCTTTAAGCGGATTGTATGTTCCAATAATATCGATGAATTTACCATCTCTTGGAGCTCTTGAATCAGCCACGATCACTCTGTAGAAAGGTGCTTTTTTGTCTCCCATTCTTGTAAGTCTGATTTTTACTGCCATGTTTTCCTCCTTTAATATTTTTGCGCCTTCGCGCTTTATATCTTCACGCCTCTTTGGCGATTGATATCGTAAATTGATATTTAAATTTAACCAAGTTAAATTTTTATTACTGCTATCACAAAACAGCAAATAAATACATCACTTATTGAATAACTTTAGTCTTGCTGAATACTTTACACTTCAAGTTTAACTTTCAAATTTTAATCAATGATTATTTAGAAAAATTTTTTAAATTTTCCACCTTTAAGCTGTTTCATCATCTCTTTTGACTGTTCAAACTGTTTTAAGAGCTGATTTACCTGCTGTACACTGGTGCCACTTCCCTTTGCAATTCTCTGTCTGCGACTGGCCTTGATGATGTCAGGATTTTGCCTCTCCTGTGGCGTCATAGATTGAATAATTGCCTTATTGACCATCATCTGTCTTTCATCTATGTCAAGATTTTTAATCTTATTCCCAATTCCTGGCAACATGGAAATCACATCTTTGAGGTTCCCCATTTTTTTGATGCTGTCAATTTGAGATAGGTAGTCATCAAAAGTGAATGAATTTTCTCGGAACTTGCGCTCCATCTCCTTTGCCTGTTCTTCGCTTACTGCGGCCTGCGCCTTTTCAATCAGAGTCAGCACATCACCCATTCCAAGTATTCTGCTTGCGATACGATCTGGATAAAAGGGTTCAATATCTCCAATCTTCTCGCCAATACCAGTAAACTTGATCGGCTTGCCAGTAATTGCCTTAATGGAAAGTGCAGCTCCTCCTCTTGTATCACCATCGAGTTTTGTCAAAATCACACCAGATATATCAAGGTCCTTGTTGAATGCCTCACTCACCGTAACCGCATCCTGTCCTGTCATCGCATCGACAACAAGGAGGATTTCAGTCGGGTTGGTCTTTGCCTTAATGTTTTTAAGCTCATCCATAAGTTCCTGATTTATATGAAGTCTGCCAGCCGTGTCGATTATAACGGTGTCAAGTCCCTGTTTTTTTGCATACTCAACCGCCTCACAAGCAGTTTTAACAGGGTTTTGCTTGCCTTTTTCAAACACCTCCACATTCGCCTGCTTGCCAACGACTTGAAGCTGATTTATGGCAGCTGGACGATAGATATCGCAGGCAACTAGTAGTGGTTTTTTGCCAGATTTTTTTAAATATGCGCCAAGCTTGGCACACATTGTCGTCTTGCCCGCACCCTGAAGCCCGCACATCATGATGACAGTCGGTGGCGAAGGCGATACTGCAAGTTTTTGGCTGTTTGAGCTCATCAAATTGACCAGCTCATCTTTTACTATTTTGATAACCTGCTGGGCAGGAGTAAGACTTTTAAGCACTTCATCTCCAACCGCTTTTTCAGAGACATCTTTGACAAACTCTTTGGCAACGAGATAGTTTACATCAGCCTCAAGTAGTGCCACTCGAACCTCTCTCATAGCCTCTTTGATCTCAAGCTGAGTCAGCTTTCCTCTTTTTGTCAGTTTTGAAAAAATATGATTAAATTTTTCAGATAACGATGAAAAAAGTGCCATCACTCCTCCTTATTTGTCTTTTTAAGCCTTTCATTTTCCTCTTCAAGTCTTGCTATTTGTTTTAAAAATCCAAGATTTTCCTCAAACCACTTAAGCTTTTTTTCTGCCTTATTGAGCCCATCAAGCACAGCCTGCCTTGTAATATTTAAATTTAAAGCAATTTCGCTTAAAGTCAAATCATCATTTAAGACAAGCTGGCAAATCTCTTGCTGACGCTCGCTCAACAGTATGCCATACGCATCAAAAAGTTTTCCAAGATATACACTTTCTTCTACTTTCATATTTTTGTAAAGCAAAACTGCTTGACTTAAGTTTAGCATACATTTCAATAAAAATCAAGCACTTTTAAGTAAAATTAATTATCATTTTCTATATTTATATAATTTGACATTTCGACAATATATTATAAAAGTTCCAAAATAATGCGATTACAAAGAGGAATATATTTTTCGTTTAAAAAAAATCTGTCATTGATTTGAAAAAGAATTCTTTTTTTGAGCAATTTCTGATAATTTTCATCTTTAGCAATATCAAGCCCCAGTGTCTTCAAATAGTCAATTTTCACCCCTTGCTCGCACCGAAGGCCAAGCATGATATGCTCTTCAATTAGTTCCCTATTTGACAAAACCTCTTTAAAGGCCAATTGACCAGCAAAATAATCTTGAAAATTATTGGCATTTGCCCATCTTTCTCTTCCAGAATATGAGTGTGCCGACAGACCAAAACCGAGGTATGACTCCCCACTCCAATATTTCATATTATGTCGACTTTTGAAACCATCTACGGCAAAATTTGAGATTTCATAATGAATAAAGCGATTTTTCTTTAAAAATTTCGATATTTTTTGATAAATTGCAACCGTTTTCTTGTCATCCAACACGACAGATGGATCCTTTTGATATAGCCTATCCAATGCCGTCCCCTCTTCAACCTGTAACATATAGACTGAAATATGTTTGACATCAAGGTCAATCATCTGTCCAAGCCACCGTTTAAACTTTTTAAAACTGGCACTGTGGCAACCCAAGATAAAATCCACACTAAAGTTTTCAAATCCGGCCTTTTTGATATTTGCTATTGCCTCAAAAACTTGCAGTGGAGTATGAATACGTCCTAAAAATTTTAATTCCTCCTCGTCCAAACTCTGAGCGCCCAAAGAAATTCGATTTATATTGGCTTGGCGATAGATAAGAAGTTTTTCATATGTCAATGAATTTGGATTACATTCAATGGAAACCTCTGCATCATCATCAACCCTGAAATTTTTATATATACACCTTAAAATTTCATCAATGTGTTTCGCATCTATTAGGCTTGGAGTCCCGCCACCAATATAGATTGAGTCAACCTCCTCCCCTCTATAGTCGCTGTTTTCAATCTCTTTACAAACCGCTTGAACATATCTTTTAATAAAATCGTTATTTTCCACAAATGATGCAAAATTGCAATAATTACACTTTTTCTCGCAAAATGGAATATGGACATATATTCCAAGCATTGTCTCACCCTTCCTTTCAAAATTTATCAGTTATTTTATTTATTTTCCATCATCGTCAAGCTTTAAAATTGACATAAATGCAGAGGAAGGAATTTCGACAGAGCCAATCTTCCTCATTCTCTTTTTGCCTTCTTTTTGTTTTTCAAGGAGTTTTCTTTTTCTGGTGATATCTCCTCCATAACATTTGGCAAGCACATCTTTTCTCATGGCAGATACTGTTTCTCTGGCAATGATCTTGCCTCCTATCGCCGCCTGAATTGGCACTTCAAAGAGTTGACGCGGAATGATTTTTTTGAGTTTCTCAACAAGCGCCTTCCCTCTTTGATATGCCTTGTCTTTATGCACGATAAGACTCAGCGCGTCACACTTTTCACCATTTAAAAGGATATCAACTCTCACAAGGTCGCTTCGCACAAAATCGCCCATCTCATAATCAAAACTTGCATATCCTCGGCTTCTTGACTTCAATGAATCAAAAAAGTCATAGATTATCTCGCCAAGTGGCAAAAGATAGACCAGTTTGACCCTGCCCTTATCGAGATAAACCATATCTTTATATTCTCCTCGCTTGTCCTGGCATAGCTCCATAATCGCTCCCACATATTCGGGAGGAAGAAAAATGCTTGCCTTGACAAAGGGCTCTTCAATATAATCTATTTCCACCTGAGGTGGGAGAGCGGAAGGATTGGAAAGCTCTAAAACTTCTCCATTTGTTTTGTGCACATGATAAAACACGCTTGGCGCAGTTGTGATAATGTCAAGGTTAAACTCTCGCTCAATTCGCTCAGTGATGATTTCAAGATGAAGAAGACCCAAAAAACCACATCTAAACCCAA
This sequence comes from uncultured Clostridia bacterium, assembly GCA_944384495.1. Lineage (GTDB taxonomy): Bacteria > Bacillota > Clostridia > Christensenellales > UBA1242 > Caccovivens. The sequence goes on along the minus strand of CALWTP010000040.1, from coordinate 4,622 downwards.
AGCCTAGTGCGCCAGAGACCTCTGGCTGAAATTCAAGCGATGCATCGTTGAGTTTGAGTTTTTCTAGCGCCTCTTTAAGCTCATTATATTTTGCCCCATCAACAGGGAAAATTCCACAAAAAACCACTGGCTTAACCTTTTTATAGCCAGCTAAAGGCTTTTCTGTTGGATTTTGAGATGAAGTTATGGTGTCGCCGACTGCGATATCGCTGATATTTTTAATAGATGCTGCAATATAGCCCACATCTCCCGCTTGAAGTTTGTCACAAGATTTTATAAAAGGAACAAATATTCCCACCTCAGTCACCTCGTAGACCTTTCCGCTATGCATCATCTGAATTTTATCGCCAACTTTTACACTTCCATCAAAGACGCGTATAAGACAAATCGCACCCTTAAAATTATCGTAATAACTATCGAAAATAAGACATTTGAGTTTTCCGTTTTTATCACCCTTAGGTGGCGGAAATTCTTTGATGATCATCTTGAGCACATCATCAATATTGGTGCCCTCTTTCGCAGAAATGCAGGGAGCATGCATGGCTGGAATTCCAACAACATCCTCAATTTCCTGTTTAACCTCCTCCACCCTTGCACTTGGCAGATCAATTTTATTTATAACCGGCAAAATTTCAAGATTGTTATCAATGGCAAGATAGGCATTTGCAAGCGTTTGCGCCTCCACTCCTTGTGTTGCATCAACAATTAAAATCGCCCCTTCACAGGCGGCTAGTGATCGCGATACCTCATAGGTAAAATCGACATGGCCGGGTGTGTCTATTAGGTTTAGCGTATACCTCTCACCATCAAAGTCATACAGCATTCTGGTGGGAGTGAGTTTGATGGTAATGCCTTTTTCACGTTCAAGCTCCATGCTGTCGAGCAGTTGTGACTGCATATCTCGCTTTTCCAGTGTACCAGTTTTTTCAATTAACCTATCGGCAAGAGTTGATTTTCCATGATCAATATGTGCAATAATACAAAAATTCCGAATTTTATCAAGTCGTTCCATAGTGAAAATTATAAACGATATCAAAAATAAAATCAAATATATTTTAGCTATATTTAATCCTTCCCTTCATCTTAAATATAAAAAGCTTTTATTTTTATAATTTTAACAGTTACAGATAACCCTTTGTTTAAATAAAAGGCCGATGAAGTTTGATAAAAATAACTCAAACAACTGCAGAAATTACCAGATATTTTTCGCAAAACCGCCAAAAATGGTATGAAATGGCGACAAATTGTTAAAAAAATAAGTAAATTTGGCTAAATAGCTAAAAATCTTTGAAAATAAATGAGTTTTATGTTATAATTTACTTAACACTTAGATAATTTTGTCGTATTTTGTCAATTATGAACATATTTTAAATTAAATTAATGTTTAAAGGTGGTAAAAATGGATCTTTTTAACTCTTGGCTGGTCGAAACCCCAATCGCTCATCGTGGTCTGCACGATAAAGACTGTCCTGAAAACTCTTTATCTGCTTTTCAGAAGGCAATCTTAGCAGGTTATCCAATTGAACTTGACGTCCAAATGATTGCTGATGGCACCGTTGTCGTTTTTCATGACGAGAGTCTTTCACGGCTTACTGACAACGATGGATATATAAAGTTTTTAAATAAGTCCGATCTTGAGATCTTAAGACTTAAAGATAGCAAGGAAAAAATTCCCACATTTGAAGAGGTTTTAAAGTTTGTTGACGGGAAAGTCCCTCTTCTTATTGAAATCAAAAACTCCAACAAGGTTGGTGAACTTGAGAAAAAAGTGATTGAAATGCTGAAAAACTATAAGGGCGAGTATGCCATTCAATCCTTCAATCCATATGTGCTTGAATATTTTTATAAACATGCTCCAAATATCCTACGAGGACAACTGGCTGGATATTTTAAAAAAGAAAAGCTTTCTTTCTTTAAAAAATATGCACTCAAACGCATGCTTCTCAACAAAAAAATCAGCCACCCTGACTTTATAAGCTATGAGGCCAAGAAAATCCCAAACAGATTTACAAGAAAATATAAAAAATTACCTCTGCTTGCATGGACAGTGCGAAGTCAGAGTGAATATATCCGTGTGGTTAAATATTGCGATAATGTCATCTTTGAAGATTTTGAACCTATGATTTAAAAGTTGAAATATAAGCCACCGCAAATTATATTTAGACCATAATTTCAGCATAATACTTTCCCTATCAAAGCTATTTTAGGCAAAGCAATTATGCTTTTTTTTATTTTTGATGAAATTTTTGGTTATAAATTTTAAAAATTTGCCTTTTCAAAGAAGGAAAGTTTTTTTGTGCCATAATATTTGACGTCAAACTCGAAAAAGGAAGGTGTTTGAATCTGGTTGAGCCTATCTTGCTCACAGACGATGACGCCATCTTGTTTCAATAGGTTCAATTGCTCGATCAGCTTTAGCACCTCTTCATAAACACCGCTCTTATAAGGAGGATCGACAAATATCACATCAAAACTTTGATCTTTTAGCGACTGCAAGGCTTTTTTATAATCAAGCTTTAATATTGGGGCCTCTATCCCTAAATTGTTTAAGTTTGCCTTGGTCAAATTTACACTGCGCACATCCCTGTCGACAAAGACGACCTTGTCCGCTCCTCGGCTTATTGCCTCAATGCCGATCGCACCACTACCGCAAAACAGATCCAAAAAAGCAGATCCGGCAATTTTCTGCCCAAGCTTATTAAATAATGCTTGCTTGACCATATCAGCTGTCGGTCTGATATGATCAAATTTGTTGTCAAGCAATTTTCTTCCTTTAAATTTCCCAGCGGTAACTCTCATAGATCTATTATACCAAATTGGTCGCTTTTGACAAAATATTTGGAAAGATTGGTTATAAATTAAGATGTTTTTTGAATCCGCATGCGAAACTCAAAGCCCTTAACCGGGCCTTGCCCCGCCAAATCCTCTGGTTTGGCGGTCAAATTTAAAAATCTCCCGATTTTTAAATTGTTTCGCATGCGACCCCATTCATACCCCACAAACCACATGCGACCCATTTATACTCCACAAACCAGTAGCGCCCAATAATTTTTATCACACTCACCTTCCCCGCAACATAAATCTGTTTTTGTAAGGAGGAACAATGCAACAGATAAAAAGAATGTCGATATTTACCCTATGTTTACTTATTTGTCTTGGTGCCGGCCTATTATTTTTCGGCTGTGGCAACAACAGCAATCGAATAAGACTAAACGAGGTTACCCATAGTATCTTCTATGCCCCACTCTATGCAGCATACAATCTAGGATACTTTGAAGACGAAGGAATCGAGGTGACGATCGAGAGTGCAACCGGATCAGACGCATCAATGACAGCGCTTTTAAGTGGAAGTGCGGACATTGTTTTAGTTGGCCCAGAGACGGTTGTATATTCAGAAGGCTCGCAAGACCGTCCAGTCATATTTGGACAGCTGACGCAAAAAGATGGTTCATTCTTCGTTTCAAAGGATAACATTGAAAACTTCACTCTTGATATGCTCAAGGGCAAGACAATAATAGGCGGACGAAAAGGCGGAATGCCTGCGATGACACTGCAATACATCATTCAGAATGCAAATCTCACCATAGGCACAAACACCTCAGCTGGAGAAGTCAATTTAAGAACAGATGTCTCCTTTGCAATGATCGGAAGTGAGTTTGTTACAAGCGGAAATGAGTTCTGCACGCTCTTTGAACCGACAGCAACCAACCTTGAAAAGGAAGGAAATGGCTATGTATTAAATGCGGTTGGAGACTTTTCAGGCTATCTTCCATACACCTGCTTTGCCACCAAACAAAGCTACCTTGACAAGCATGGTGATAAGGCTGAAAAATTTCTAAGAGCGGTGAAACGCGGATATGAATATTTGAAAAACAGCTCGCTTAGTGACTCGGCAGCGGCCCTTGCTCCATCTTTCTCAGGTATGACATTAGAGGAACTTGCGATCGCAGTTGAGCAGTATGTCAGAATTGATGCATGGTGCTCAAGTCCGGTGATGACCGAAGAGTCCTTCACAAAGATGCTTGAGGTAATCAATGAAACGACAACTGAAACACAGTATCATCCTGTTTACTCAGATATCGTTGACAACACCATCGCAGAGAAAGTCGCTGGCAACTAAATATCAACATAAAACCATAAAAAATGACAGTCAAAACAAATGGCTGTCATTTTTCATTTTGATATGCTTTGGAATGGAAAGCGGCAGAACAGTTTACGCCGTCCGATTGCAAATTCTTCTTGTTTCGCGATATAGATTTTTCTTCAAAATCATCATTTTTTAGAGCAATAAGATTTTGATAGTGTATGTTTAGTTTAAGTTCTGTTTACTTTGGCTTAGTATGGTGTATTGCTTGCATCCATAAACTGAAGGCCGGTGTAGAATTTGTAATTTGTCGTCATGTCACCAGCTCGCTTGATCACCTTGTATGTGATCTCGATATAGTCACATCCATCGCTCCCTGAGAACATCTCTGGGTTTAGGCGACCCGATGTGTAGGTGTATCCTGGCGCGAGGTTCTCGTTGTCTAGCACTGATGACCCTGGCTCTACGATCTCATAGTATCGTCTTAGGTTTGTCGTTCCAACCAGTATCAATGGCTCCTCGGATACTACTGGTAGAT
>CALWTP010000039.1 GCA_944384495.1 uncultured Clostridia bacterium | reverse complement strand
AAAATCATCAAATAAAACCACTTGAAAAAGAGCAAATAGTAAATTTTTTAAAAGTATATGCAAGAAAGCAATTTGATAACAAAACAGATAAAAACGAGTTCTTTAATAATTTTATTTTAAAAGTATTGCTTTATGACGACAAAATTACAATAGTTTACAATACAAGTCTTAATCCAGCCGAAGAAATATATAACCGTCCAAATGATAATGATGATAACAATGGAAATAGTGATAATGGAATGACAATTTATAAGAAAGAAATAGAAATTTCAGACGATGAAAATAAGGACGAAGCCTCCTTGCGTAAACTAAAAAAATTGCCGTTTGAGTTCAAACGACAATTGTCTGGCGGAGAGAGAGGGATTCGAACCCTCGCGGCCTTTTACAACCCTACGCCCTTAGCAGGGGCGCCTCTTCGACCTCTTGAGTATCTCTCCATCGAATTTTTATCTGTTTTTGTTCGGTTTCGCAAAATTTGACGTTTCAGGGGTTGCCTTTTTGAAATTTTGCAAGTCCATGATATCATAGCTTATTTTTTTTGTCAATTGTTTTTTGAAGATTAATATAATCTTTCGTGTTTATGAATATGAAAACATTGTTTCTTGTTAGGCTAATTCAAGAGGGAAAAATTATTCTGTTGCTTGAAAGATATTGGTCATATTAAAATAGCGGTTTTGACAAAGGGTGGGCATTGCAGACTTTGCCTTAATTTTATACTTTGATATTTTTTTGCCTAAAAAAATTTTATGAGCAGTCGCCTTCCATCCGCCTTGCTACGCAATGTGCACACCATGTAACAAATAATATCTATACAAACATAAAAGAAAACATACCAAAGGCTAAACTACTTGAATTATACGGGAATTTATACCCTACATTTGACTAAACTTGTGACTAAACTTTTGAAACAAAATAAAACACAAAATAAAACAGACACCATATATTGTGTTATATAGTGTCTATTCAATACAACTGGTGGAAGGTATAAGAACCTGCCAAAAGGCAGAACCTTGTAGCCTTCCACCGTCTTGTTCCAAGACATGTGCCTTTGGCATTGGTGGAAGTTATAAGAACCCGTGCTTCGCACAGAACCTTAGATAAAGAACCCGTGCTTCGCACAGAACCTTGTAGCCTTCCACCCGCCTTGCTACGCAATGTGCACACCATGCGTGGTGCGCAATAAAAATCCACCATACACTGGTGGATTTTTATGGTGGAAGTTATAGGGCTCGAACCTATGACCCTCTGCTTGTAAGGCAGATGCTCTCCCAGCTGAGCTAAACTTCCATTGCTCTCATAATATATCAAAAAAAATTTTTATTGTCAACTGAAATTTTCATTTTTTATAAAAAATATTTGGCTATTGTAAATTTTTAAAATATTATTTCATATTCTGTCTATAGGGCATGGTGCAAAAAATACTACTACGATAAGGAGGAAGTTATGCCTTGCAATCTTAATTTTAATCAATGCTGGGGCGGATTTAATTATCCTTTGCCAATCTATAATTGCAGAAGGATGGTGATCAATCTTTTAAACAGCAATCAAAGTCAGCAGATTATAAACCCAACTATTTCTTAGCTTATTAATAATGTGCGAGTCTTGTCAAAATTTGGCTTTTTATGGCCTTTTTTAGCATAAAAATAAAATAATAGTTTTTATCTTGTCGACAAATAAGGCAAAATAATTTCAAAAAAATGTTGCTCAAAATGAAAAAATTGGTATATACTAATACTAACAAGGAGGCGCTTATGAAAACGGGCATTAAAAAAGCAAGATCTGATTTTTTAGAGTCTTGGGGAATTTTCAAGGAGACTGGCGAGATCAATGATGCCCGAGAATTTCTAAGATGTCTCGACGAATATGATAGGCTCAGAGACTATGAGCAGGAAAGAGGCTGAATAAATCTATGGCATCTACAAAGGTAAAAGGCATTGTCCTTGGTGGGGTAAATATCAAAGAAAAGGACAAGCTGGTCAATTTATATACACTTGAAGAGGGGAAAATTACCGTATCTTTCAAAGGAGTGCGGGGAGAGAAGGCAAAACTTAAAGCCTGCAAAGAAATATTTTGTTTTGGCGAATTTGTTATTGAAAGAAGTGGCGCAAGCAATATTGTCACATCTTGCGAGATAATTGATAACTTCTTTGCGCTATCGAAAGATCTAGAAAAGTATTATGAGGGCTGTGCAATTTTGGATATATTAAATAAAACAGCATTTGAGAGCAATCCTGCACTCTTTATTGAAACAATAAAGGCACTTAAGAGTTTATGTTATGATAGTGCTACGAAATTCTATATTATAGACAAGTTTTTGCTGTCTTTTTTTAAGCTGAGCGGATATCATTTTTTGTCGGATAAGTGCGTATCCTGCCAGGCCAGGCTTGGGCAGATGTATTTTGATTATGATCTTGGAGCGCTTGTGTGTCCTGCTTGCAAAAGAGCTAATTGTGACCTGGTCACACCATCAGCATTTATGGCGATGAAAATTTTATATCAAACTGATTATGAAAAACTTCCAACAGTCAAGCTGGGTGGCGGTGGAGAGGTACAAGCCTATCATATTTTAAGCAAAAACTTTGAGTGGAAGGTTGGAGTGAGCATTATTCGGATAATTTAGTCAGACAGAACTCAAAAAAGATAATCATTATTAACATATCAAATTGTAGTAAATTATATAATCCATATTAAAAGAAAAATGGGTAAAATGGCAAAAAAAACATCCAAAATTTATTTGGATATTTTTTTTAAATGTGATATATTATCCATGATGTTTAAAAAGGAGAAGTTTTATGAAGAAATTTGTTTACTTATTTAAAGAGGCCGACGGGAAAAATAAGGCTTTGTTTGGAGGAAAAGGCGCAAACTTGGCAGAGATGACCAATCTTGGCATGCCTGTTCCACAAGGGTTTACAATTACAACAGAGGCCTGCACGCAGTACTATCAGGATGGCAAAAAAATTAATGATAATATTTTAAGCCAAATTGAAAAGAAAATGCATGAGCTTGAAAAAATGACAGGAAAGAAATTTGGAGACAAAAATAATCCTCTTCTTGTTTCAGTCCGATCAGGGGCAAGAGTTTCAATGCCTGGAATGATGGATACTATTTTGAACCTTGGATTAAATGACGAAGTTGTCGAGGGTTTAAGCGCTTTGACTGGCAATCCTCGTTTCGCATATGATTCTTATAGAAGATTTATACAGATGTTTAGCGATGTTGTTATGCAACAGGAAAAATCTAAATATGAGAGAATTCTTGATAAAGTAAAAGAAAAAAAAGGTGTGCAGTTTGACAAAGACCTTACTGCTGACGATTTGAAAGAAATTGTAAAAATGTTTAAAGATCTTTACAAGAAATCTCAGGGCGAAGAATTTCCTCAGGAGCCAAAAGTACAGCTTGTTGAGGCTGTTAAGGCTGTGTTCCGATCTTGGGACAATGATAGGGCAAATGTTTATCGAAGAATGCACGACATCCCTTACGAGTGGGGAACGGCAGTAAATGTTCAGTCAATGGTTTTCGGTAACATGGGCGAAGATTCTGGTACTGGAGTTGCTTTCTCAAGAAACCCAGCAACCGGTGAGAATAAGCTGTATGGCGAATACCTTATGAATGCACAAGGAGAAGATGTTGTTGCGGGAATAAGAACTCCGCTTCCTATCTCAACCCTTGAAAAGCAAAATCCAAAGGTTTATAATGAATTTGCTAAAATTGCTAAAACACTTGAAAAACATAATAAAGATATGCAGGATATGGAGTTTACAATTGAAAAAGGCAAACTCTATATGCTTCAGACCAGAAATGGTAAGCGTACAGCAAAAGCCGCATTAAAGGTGGCTGTTGACCTTGTTAAAGAGGGATTGATAAGCGAAAAAGAGGCAATCATGATGATCGATCCTAAACAGCTCGATGCTCTTTTGCACCCTCAATTTGACGAGACTGCACTTAAAAAAGCAAAACCAATTGCAGAAGCCTTGCCAGCATCTCCGGGAGCTGCTTGCGGTAAAATCGTGTTCACTGCTGAGAAAGCAAAAGAGATGGGTGCAAACAAGGAAAAGGTTGTGCTTGTAAGACTTGAAACTTCTCCAGAAGATATTGAAGGTATGGCTGCAAGTCAGGGTATCTTGACTGCAAGAGGAGGAATGACTTCTCATGCTGCCGTTGTTGCAAGAGGAATGGGTACTGCTTGTGTTGCAGGATGCAGTGCAATCAAGTTTGCTGATGATGAAAAATCGTTCACTTTGGGTGGAAAGACATACAAAGAAGGAGATGTGATCTCTTTTGACGGTTCTACCGGAAAGATTTATGATGGCGAAATCAAAACAGAAGCTGCAAAGATTGCCGGCGAGTTTGCTACCATCATGCAGTGGGCTGATAAATATCGTGCACTTCAAGTTCGCACCAATGCAGACAATCCTCGTGATGCAAAGGTTGCTTTTGACTTTGGTGCTCAAGGTGTGGGTCTTTGCCGAACTGAGCATATGTTCTTTGAGGCGGATAGAATCCCTGCTGTAAGAGAAATGATCGTCTCTACCACAGTGGAGGAGAGAAAGAAAGCGCTTAAGAAATTGCTTCCAATGCAGAGAAAAGACTTTATTGGAATTTATAAGGCAATGGAAGGCAATCCTGTGACTATCAGATTCCTCGATCCACCTCTTCATGAGTTCTTACCACATGAGGACAGCGAGATTAAAGCGCTTGCCAAAGATATGGGTATCTCTTTTGAAAGACTTAAGAGAACTGTCGCTGACCTTCATGAATTCAACCCTATGATGGGACATAGAGGACTTAGACTTGCAGTAACTTATCCTGAAATTGCTGAAATGCAAACCCAGGCCGTTATCGAGGCTGCAATTGCTGTAAACAAAGAAAAAGGATACAATATTGTTCCAGAAATCATGATTCCTCTTACTTGTGACTGGAAAGAGTTTAAGTATGTAAGAGATATCGTGGCAAATAAGGCTGACGAAATCATCAAAGAAAAAGGTGCAAATCTTACTTATAAGATCGGTACAATGATTGAAATTCCTCGCGCTGCTCTGACTGCGGATGAAGTTGCAAAGTATGCTGAATTCTTCTCATTTGGTACAAATGACCTCACTCAAATGACCTATGGCTTCAGCCGTGATGATGCTGGCAAATTCCTCGATGTTTATTATGCTAAAAAGATCTTCGAGTCCGACCCATTTGCAAGACTTGACCAAAAAGGTGTTGGCAAACTTGTTAAAATGGCTTGCGATCTTGGCAAATCGACCCGTCCAGATATCAAACTTGGTATCTGCGGTGAGCATGGTGGCGATCCTTCTTCAGTTGAATTCTGCCATAACAGCGGTCTGACTTATGTTTCTTGCTCTCCATACAGAGTTCCTATTGCAAGACTTGCTGCAGCTCAGGCTAATATTAAAAATCCTAGAAAATAAACTGCAAGAATTTTAATCTTAAATTTGTTGGGTTTCAAATTTTAGAAAAATCTAAAGAAGATCATTAATTAGACTGTGGATTAATCCACGGTCTTTTTTTATTTCAACATTTAGTTTGGGCTATATTACTGGGGCAAATATGAAAGGAAGAAAACAACCATAAAAAAAGTAAAAAAAGCAGGAAAAAGAGAGGGAAAAATAAAAATGGTAGAAATATTAACAAGAATATTGCTAATTTGACAAAAATATATATTTTTCGACAAAAATCATTTTGTTTTAAACTCATTTTTAAAAAACAAATATAAAAAGTAGGGTTTTGATAAAGTCCGTTTTATTTTTTATCCCTATGTTTTCCAAAATCAAGACAAAAAGAAGGATTTGGAAAAGGAAGAATAAGAAAGTAGAGCTTTAGAACAAGGCGCGGTGTTTTAGATAAGGTTTAAAGTCAGGTCACTACATTTTTATAGCTATTCCCTTGACAATCAGCCATCCGCTTAAAAAAAAAGAATGCAAAATGTCAAAAAAATTTTAAAAGGAGGCGAAATTAGTTGACATTTTGCGGGGGGGGGGGAGAGTTTATAATATGACTAGGGATTATTAACAATAAGATAGGACCCACCTTGCGAAGGCTTTTGGATCTCGCCAAAAGCAGGAGGGCTGACAAGCCCTCCTTGGGACTTTTTTCAAAAGTCCTCTTCGCAAGGCGGGAGAGAAACCTTTATGTAATTCGTCAACAAAAACAAGGATTGAAATTATCGAAACGACATACAGGATAAAACTTAAGTAGTTTCAAAAAAATGTTTTTGTAAAAGAATAGAAAAAGCATAATTCCATCACAACAGGCAAAACCCAAACCT
>CALWTP010000038.1 GCA_944384495.1 uncultured Clostridia bacterium | reverse complement strand
ATCCACTTTTGGTGGAGACAAAAGATATTCTCGTATGCTCATGCCTGATGGAACCTTTCCAACAGAATTATTTTCTGGCAGAACAAGCTCGTCATTCTTAAATTGAGTGGTATAGATTTCATTATTCTTGTTTGTATTTTGATAGCCATAAGTTTTATATTGCCCGCCAAGCCCCAGCTTTTCGCGAGCTGATAATTCTTTCTTCTCTTCCTCTTGAAGGTTGCCTGCAAGCATAACATTGATCTTCTCTTGCTTTTCCTCTTGAGGTTTATTTATAAATTTTGGATTTTTGCTTTCACTGCCGATATTATTCTTCTCACTATCTTTTATTTGAAGTTTTATTGGCTTTTGCATTGAAGCTGTCTTTTTCATAGAAATTACACCTTCCACAAAGAAAGCCAAAGATATAATTAATCCCAGTGCCAAGATCACATATGTGGCCGCCAAACCCATCAGATGGGCAAAAGTCGATGGCAAAAATCCAATAATAATTCCACCTGCTGTAAATTGTTTTGAATAATTTAATGCCAAATAACCACCATAACTTAATCCATTTGGACTCCCAACAATGATGAGTTGAATGATAGATAAGAAGAAATAAAGGCTTAAAGTCAAAAGAATGGCATACGACTTTGGCATAACATATTTTTTATTATTCAAAAGAGCAAGAGAAACAAGAAGCCCTAAAACACAAAGCGGATATACAAAAATTCCAAGAATCCCTAAGAAAAAGTATTGCAGTGAATGGATTAGGCTGGTGGCGGAAAATAGAAAAACCAGTGTTGACAAAATCAATACTGTCCAGCCAGCAAAAACCTTGACATTTTTGTTTGTTTTTTTATTCTTCTTGTTCACCTGAAAAATTGCCATATCTTTCCTTTTTGATCAAAATCTCTTCTTTAACTATAGCACAATTAAAAAATATTCTCAAGATAAAAGCTGAATTTTTGAGAATATTTTTGTATTATTATTGATTTTTTTGTTGTGGCTACTATAGACCTATATTTTGACTAACAGTTGTAAGATTAAATCCGTTGTCAATAAAATATTGACAGATTTTTGGCAAAGCCTCAAGAGTACTCTTTGTTGGATGCATTAGAATAAGATCCCCGCCACTGGCATTTTTGATCGCACGATTATATATCACCTCGCTGTCCTGATCGCGCCAATCAATGGTGTCCCTGGTCCACATAATCGTTTTGTAGCCAAGAGTCTGCGCACATGATACTGTGACTTTGTCATAAGCACCACTTGGAGGAGCAAACAAGTTCATCTCAACTCCCAGAAGCTCTTTTATGATGGTATGAGTCGTTTGAATCTCTTCTAAATTGCCCGCCTCATCAAGTTTCCCATGATCTTTATGATGGTATCCATGGTTTGCAAGTTCATGCCCTGCATTGTAAATTTTTGTTAAATACTCCTCATTCAACACTGCCCAAGTTCCGCCTACAAAGAATGTGGTTTTTACATTGTATTCGTCAAAGATTGCCAGCATTTCATCCAAAAACTCAGTCCCCCAGTATACATTGACCATAAGAGTAACATTATTGCTTTCCTTATTTCCGTTGTAATAAACTCCGCTTATTGCCGAGGAGGCAGGAATAGCATTTATTCCCGCAATAACCGCAAATACAGCAACAACTCCCACAATAAGACAAATGCAGAGATTTACTGCCCACTTATGCACTTTTACCACACCAAAATGAATTCTTTTCATACGACATAATATGCATGCCTATGGAGAATTATGAATTAAACTTGCAATAAAAAGTGTTTTAATATTCTATAATATTGGTGCTAGATAGTGGTGTTAGCTTTTTAGTTTATATCCAATTAAAATCATCTAAGCTGAAATCTTACATATCCCGTACTTTCATCCAGGCCATCTATATTATAGTAATTAGTAAAAAATTGAGCTCTTTCCAAATAGTCTGCATGGTACTCATCACTCCCCCCCCCGCCAAAAGTCAACTTTTTTTACCTTTTTTCCAAAAGGAAGTTGACTTTTGGCGCTAATTTCCAAAAAAAGCGGATGGATTTGAAACGATTTCTGTCAAAAAACAAAAATTATTCGATAAAAAATCCTCTTCTTATGCCTTAACTCAAAAGAGGATGTAAATCAATTTATTTCAAAATCAATTGCAAGCACAAAAAAGAGGTCGTTTATGACCCCATTAAATTTCAATATGAAAAAGTACAGTAAGTGCTTGGTTAATTAAGAATTAATTTGCTATTTTTACACCATTAAACGAATGTTTTTTATGTTGATAAACGTCAACAGCCAATTCAAATCAGCGATTTTTCTTTATAGCGCGAATACACTTATCCATTGTTTCATCAAGAGTATCATCGCTGGTGTCTATAACTATGGCATCTGGCGCCACTTTTAAGGGAGCAACTGCCCTATGTTCATCTTTATAATCTCTCTCTTCAAGATCTTTCAAAACCTGCTCAAAAGTAATTGATTTGTCATTAAGTTGCTCAGCACGTCTTTTAGCTCTTATTTCTGGTCTTGCTGTCACAAAAAATTTTACATCTGCATCAGGCAGAACAACGGTTCCAATATCTCTGCCCTCAAGTATACAGTTGTATTTTTTTGCAAAATCGCGTTGTATTGATAAAACCTTCTCTCTAAGATATGGATAGGGAGAAATCTTTGATGACAAGATTGAAATTTCCTCCTCACGAAGATAGGGAGTATAGTCTTTATCATTGACTATAACTCTTTGCACCTGCCCATCAAAGGCTACTTTCACATTGACCGAATCGACAAACCTTTTAATCTCTTCTTCATTGATTTGAGTCAGTCCTCGATCCCTATATGCACAAGCAAGTCCCCTATATATTGCCCCTGTATCAAGCACATGATACCCCAGTTTCCTTCCAAGTGCTCTTGCCAAAGTACTTTTCCCGCTACAAACATGGCCATCAATCGCTATATTTATCATTTTTTACTCCTACTTTTTTGCCACCCAAAAGAAATGTCTTGAAGGCGACAATTATTTTCTAAACAATATAAAAAAAGAGGATGTATCCTCTATTTCTTCTTTCGGGGCGCAAAAATTAATGCAATAAAAGATGCTCCAAGTGAAATAATCAAGCCATAGCCAATTGTGACAACGATGTCTGTAAACTCAGAGAATGAGTTTAAATTTTCCACTGAGTATACCACATATATAATACTTGCTGCAAGCATCACAAGAAAAAACAGTAAAGCCGCCACCTTTGCTCCCACTTTCGCCTTTTTACTGGAAGCTCTGCCAATCATGTTGATAATTGTCAGCAACATCATCACTCCAGCCATAACCAAAGCAATAATCAAAAGCACAGCGCCAACTGTCAAAAGCGCATTTTGTCCTTCTTGAAAACTTATTGCATCATACAGCGAGCCTCTCTTCCAAATTTCATTGGCTCCATCAACATTTCCACCATAAGCCCAAAATAGTGGCTGAGAGAACATGATGAAAGTAAGTGCTCCCATAAGAAGTGCAACAATGCTAAAAATTATACTTAACATATACCCTCCTACTTTTGATTTTAATACACTAACGACAATCTTGTCAATGATTTCTTTGTTTTTTATATAGATAAGGATCAATTTTCATAAAGACTGTTAAAGATTTCTTTGGCAGTATTGATGGCTGTAATAATTTTAAGCGATAAAATTTCTGTAATATTTTTATCATCTGATGAGGAAAGATACATAGAAGCATTCATTAATATTGTATTTAATGCTCGTATAAGCTCCATGGTGCAAGGATAATCATATTCTAAAGTCTCATTTGATTGTATTTCCAATTCTTCAACAACTTCATCAAAGATATCATTGATCATGCTCCTAAGTAAAATTTGACCTTCTTTGCTATATTTTTGACTATTTTCAACTTCTCCATTGTTTAGCGCTATCTCACTTTTGATAAAGGCATTGTTTGCACTGCTTACCCCTTCAAGTAGCTCCAATATCTCATCGCTCATCTTTATCTCCTTTTACATATTTCAAGCTTCCATTTCTGATGGTTTTATTCAAATTATACCTATTCTGAGTTTTTGCAATTTTTGCAATATCTTTTAAATTGACTTTTAATTTTGTCTTTCTTCTTTTGTGACTTTTAAATATTTTGCCAAAACTCATATTTTCAAGATCTATAGAATGTACTTCCTCATCTCTCACTTTTTCCACCCGCTTTGGAAGTGCGGTGCGTATCACAGGCAAAACTGGCCTATCTTTTCTCTCTCTGATCTCAAGCTGGTTGTAAGGAATATAGATTTTGTTGCGTTTGAATTCATTGTAAACATTTTCGATAATATAGTAGTATACATCCCAATAATCTTCCCTGTCACACCAGCATTTTGCAGAAAACTCTATACTGCTGGCATTTAATGCGTTCAACCTACAAAATGGTTCAGGATTTAAAAGGACTTTTCCATTACTGTGCATAACTTCTTGGATAATTTGTTTTACCTTTTCGACATCGCTTTCGTATGCGACATTGAAATTGATGTCAACACGTCTGGTTTTGCTTGAGTCATAGTTGACAACATTCCCATTGACTATGGTGGAATTTGGAATGGTTATCCTCTTATTGTCACTTGTCAAAATTGTTGTGAATAAGAAGTTGATCTTTATCACACTGCCCTCTTCACTGCCTATTTGAATATAGTCTCCCTTTTTAAACATTTTGGCTGACACTAATACAATGCCATTTGCCACATTTGCAATAATGTTCTGAAGTGCTAAACCAACGGCGAGCAAAACTGCACTTAAAGTTGTCAAAATGCCGGTCAGCTCTATTCCAATTATGCTTAAAAGAATCAAAACGAGGCATAAATATAAAAGAACCTTAACAATTCCACAGGTAAAACCTATCGCAATAGATTCCATTTTAGTTCTTTTTAAAAGCCTTCGAATAAGGTTTATAAAAAGTTTAACGACAATTATGCCGATAAACAAAACAGCAAAAAAGATAACAATATTCCATACATTTGTTTTAAAGAAATTGACGATATCATCCCAAATCTGTCCCCAGTCCAAACTACACCTCCTCTTTTGAGATAATGATAAACACTTATGGCATATTTTGTCAAATTATTTTAATAATTGCAATCATAATTTTTGAAAGTTTGTCAGCTAGTCATCTTTTTCGGTTTTTATGTCGTTAAATTTTGGTGTAAGTCTGTCACAATATTTATCATTTCTGCAAATACTTTATAGTACAATTTAAAGGAAGGTTTTAGCTTTACAAAGACAGATGCTCCTATGTTACCTGTTGCGCTAGTTTTACATATAATCTTTGAGTAACCGCATCATACAAATTTCAAACCCAAGCTGAAAATTCGGCAAATTTTATTTTATTTTGAATTTGTCATGTATTTTTTAAACTCAGCCATTCATGCTATTTCTAAATTTTATCATTCATGCTGTATTAAATTGGTTTTAAATTTCGTCATTCATTCTACTATGACTATTTTCACTTCTTAGTTAATCCTTTCGCAAATCTGCCACTATTGTGCCTTGATATTTAAAGTATAGCGGTCCTTGAGCAGGAGTACTCTCTTTTCTTCCTCTATATTTGACAAGTAGTTTTGCCGCAAGTGCTGACAATGAATATCTCTTGCCTTCATACTCTACCTGTTTTTGACTGACAACAGTCGCCCTAACAAGCGGATCGTCAACAAAAACAAGCTCGCTTCCAATTTCAATACCATATTCCTTAAATGTCAACGTTTTTTTCTTTCTGCTATTTCTTGAACAATTTTTGCAATCTCTTCCTCTTGTCTCTCTTTTTTGTTTGCTTTTGCTTGATTAAATTGTTTTCATCTCCACGAAGCAAAGCAATTTCTCTTATGATTTCATAAGCCCTTTCTCCATCAAGAGCAAAAAATTCTCGCTCTCTTAGCTTCCCCGCTTCCGTCATTTCCCGTGCACGAAGCTCGTAGTTGATTTTATCGATCAAATTATGTATAGAGTTTTCAACTTTATCAAGTCCACTTTCTACTTTATATGTTGCATAAACCCTAAAAGAAAAAGGAAGGCAACTTGGATTATTTAAACTTCTAAGCCTTTGATCAAGGTTTGTTGTCTTTCCAATCTTAACATAGTTTGGAAATGAAGGATTTGTCAAGATATAATAAGGCCTGAATTGTTTTCCATATGCTTCCTCTTAAAAAAGTGAAATATTTGGAGCTGGTGATGGGACTCGAACCCATGACCTTTTGATTACGAATCAAATGCACTACCGACTGTGCTACACCAGCATAAGGTGTATACAAACACCTTGTTCTTATAATTTACAAGATTTATAAATCACTTTGAATATTTGCCATAAGCATAAAAATTTAAATTTTTTCTATAATTTTAAGTTTATTTTTGCATAATACAACGATATATTGTATTATGCAAGGCAAACAACAAACAAATTATTGATTTATTACACTTATAAGTTTAAAAGAAACTTTTTGATCTTCCTCATTTTTTGATATCACTTCGACCTCCACCTGGTCATCAAGTTTGACAATTTCATATATTTGTTTATTATTTTTATCAGTTGCGTTTTTAATGTGTAAAAGTCCGGTTGCGCCATTTTCCAATTTTATAATTGCACCAAACTGTAAAATCTTGATCACTTTACCCTTGTATATGGCACCCTCATGCAATTCTTTGATTGCAATAAGTCGCGGACTTTGTTGAAGAGCTTTAAAGCTGAGTGCGACTTTTTTATTCTCTCTGTCAACTTCAATCACTTTAAAGTTGTACTCTTCCCCTTCTTTCAACACATCGCCTACATTTGATACATGATTATATGCCAGATTTGAAACATGAATAAAACAGTCAACCCCGCCTACATCAATAAAAGCACCATAGCTTACGATCTTCTTCACCTTCCCTCGAACAACCTTATTTATAAAGATTGAATTCCAAAAAAGTGTCTCATTTGTTTCTTTAATTTTATCTTCTAATAGTTTGATGCTTGCAACAATACTTTTATTCTCTCTGTTGATCTCTGTCACCGTCGCTTCAAATTGTTTGCCAATTGCCTTTTTTGTATCCCTGGTTGTTGCCGATATTTGATCTATTGGAATAAAGATCTGATATTCTCCCATTTTAGAATACAAACCGTCTCTTTTTGCATCACTCACAACAAAGGAAAATTTGCTTCCAAGTTTGAGTTTGTTTGCGTTTTGTGTCGCCAAAATTATATTGTCAGCCCTGTCTTTTGACACAACCAGCATTCCATCTTCATTTTTTGATTTTATAATAATAACTTTAAATCTATCTCCAATTTTGATATTATCATAATCATCTGCTTCTTCTCTTGGTAAAAATGCATCGTTTTTCCCGCCAATATTAAAAATGCAACCATCTGCTCTTTTTATAACCACGACACCGTCAAACATCTGCCCTTGCTTATAACTGGTAAATGTCCTGTCAATGGCACTCATATCAAATTTTTCATCCATAAACTCACACTCTCTTTTTTATTTTAAAAAGATTTTAGCAAATTATTGTTTTTTTGTCAAAGAATTATAGGCATTGTCATGAAGCTCATTCATTTTTTCTGTTATTATTTGAGATGCTGATTGAAGAGTATCATTGTCTAGTTTTTTGCCATAAAATTCACTGAGCTCGAATGGCTTTCCTATATATATCTTTGTCTTTTTAAAAAGCTTTGGTCGTCGTGAGATAAACATCGGCACAAGTTGCACCCTGGCCTTGATTGCAAACATACTTGCACCATGTTTAATTTCGCCAAGTTGCATATTTTCATTATTGGTTCTTGTGCCCTCTGGGAAAATTACCAATTTTTTTCCGTCTTTTAAAAGTTTTAAGGATGTCTTGATCGCTTGTAGGTCGCTTGACTGTCTGTCAATCTTTACGGCTCCCATCTTCTTTAAAAACCAGCCGAAAAGTTTATTTTTAAACAGTTCTTTTTTTGCCAAAAAATATTTTTTCTCCCAAGTGTTGACTATCATCAAAACAGAATCGGTATTCGATGTATGATTGCTTACTATAATACAAGGTCCTTTCGGCAAATTCTGTTTTCCGATAATTTTCGTTGGAAATAATATTTTTACTGGCAAGGCAGCTAAAATCTGAATAAAGTGAAACATTTTCCCTCCTCTTAAGCCTCCTGAAATATGTGTAACATCACTATACAATTGGCTCGTGCAACAAAAATTAATGCTATTTCCCCGATTTGGAGATTGTTTTTTATCGAAAAAAGTATAAAAACTAAAAATCATCTTTCTCTTACGAGTGCATTGAGTTCATTTTCCGTCAAATCACGCCACTCTCCTCGTTTTAGCCCACCAAGACTTACGCCACCAATGCGAACCCTTTTTAAAAGCTTAATTTCTCGTCCTATAGCTTCAAACATTCGGCGAATTTGTCTGTTCTGACCCTCGTCAATGACAATTGATAGCCTTGTAACTCCATTTTCAAAGCCTAGACTTTCAACTCTGGCACTTGGCAGTCTCTGCCCATCAATCACCACACCCTTTCTTAAAACCGCAAGCTCACTCTCTTTGATCTCCCCAACGACATTGACACGATACTCTTTTTCTAAGTGATATCTTGGATGAGCAACTTTATTTGCAAAATCACCATCATTGGTCAATATGATCAGTCCTTCTGTGTTATAATCCAGTCTTCCAATTGAAAACAGTCGCTCTTTTGTGTCAACGAGGTCGTAAATAATTTTTCGCCCCTTTTCATCATTCGCACTGCAGGCATATCCTTTTGGCTTATTCAATTTTATATATACAAAAGAAGAAGGAAGAGTTATTATCTTTCCCTCTACTTCAACTTTATCTTTTTTTTCGTTTATCACTCTGCCAAGCTCGGTCACCACCTTGCCATTGACACAAACCTTTCCAGATTTGATAATTTCATCACATTTTCGTCTTGAGGCAAGACCACTATTGCTTAAAAATTTGTTCAATCTCATTTTACCACGCATCTATCAGGTCTTTTAATTTTTGCCAGATAGAATTTCTCCTTACATTTTCCATTGTATATATTTTTTCACTAAAATGCAAGTCTTTATCGATAAATATTTGAACTTCTCCCACTTCACTGCCCTTGCTTACAGATGCTTCAATGCTATCTTGAATATTATATACATATTTTACCTTTTTGAATTCATCAGTCTTTAAAGGATAAAGGTATTTGCCAAGCGTGCCAATTCTCACATACTCCGCTTCTCCCTCAATGACCTTAATTTTATCTTTATAGGCATAGCCACTTGTCAGATCTATCAGATGATATTCTTCAAATGCGTGATTTAATAAACTTGAAGCCTCTTCAAACATCGGGCCACAATTCAACACCACGCATACCACCGTCATCCCATTTCTTTGACAACTTCCCACAAAACATCGGCCTGCGTCATCTGTAAATCCCGTCTTAAC
Organism: uncultured Clostridia bacterium; assembly: GCA_944384495.1. Lineage (GTDB taxonomy): Bacteria > Bacillota > Clostridia > Christensenellales > UBA1242 > Caccovivens. The sequence goes on along the minus strand of CALWTP010000038.1, from coordinate 3,067 downwards.
CCCATTACATCCATCAAGAGTACTCAAAAGTTTGTTTTTATTTTTGAGATAGCGAGTTTTGCCATCTTGATTTGTAATCTTAATGTGGTCAGTTGAGACTATTTCTTGAAAAACTGGATTTTGCATTGCATAACTTGTTATCAGTGCCAAATCGTATGCTGTGGTATAGTGCGTTTTTGAATCAAGGCCATGGGTATTGTCAAAATGAGTGTTTTCTGCGCCAATTTTTTGAGCGGTTTCATTCATAAGCTGTACAAAATTTTTGACATTTCCGCCTACCTTTTCTCCTATCGCAACTGAGGCATCATTTCCTGAGACCAGCATAAGTCCATACAACAGATCTCTCATGGTTAAGACTTCTCCTTTGCGTAAATATAGGCTCGTTCCGCTTATTCCAACCGACAGCGGAGATATTTCAAATGGTTTGTCAAGATCATCACAGTTTTCAATCGCTGTGATCGCGGTCATAATCTTGGTGGTGCTTGCCATTGCTAATTTTTCATTCATATTTTTGCTATAGAGCACTCTTTTGGAAGTTGCTTCCATGGTACACATGGATTTAGCGCTGGTTTGATTATAAGCGCTTGCATAGCTCGCACTTGCAATAGCCCTAATCCCGCCATAGAGGAATGTAAAGAGGAAGAGTATTGCAAAAATAAAACATAAAATTGGAACAAGTTTACTCCTCCTCATTTTCCTCGCTCTCCTCGCAATTATTTGAATTTGTATCTTTGTTTAACTTGGTTAAAAGTGTGTTGAACATATTGAGCACTGTTTGATAAAGCGATTTGTTTTCAACGTTAATAAATTTAACTTCACCGCTGTTTTCAATCAAAAAGCCAACCGGTGTCACACTCATTCCACCGCTTGATCCACCTGCCATTGGAAAATGATTTGCAACTCGTCTTGCAGAAAGATCGGCATATTCGCCTCCTCCTACCACATAGCCCACCGTCACCTTTGAAATTGGGATGATCACCGTGCCATTTTCTGTGACAACTTTTTCGCCTATGACGGTTGAGGAGTCAACTATGGTCTTAATTTTTTCCATTGATCCATCGATCAGATTGTAAATCGAATCATTACCACTATAAAATTTCATAAATTCTCCTTTTTTCGAGCTCTGTTAAAACTCTTTTTGTGCTTTGCAAACTCTTTATTTGAATTTTGTTGCTCTTTTTTATAGGTTTTCTTAGTTAGAATAACCGAATTTAACAAAGAATATACGACATCAAACAAAGAAATATAGACAACGATTTTATATGCCAGTTGTGCACATTTATTATTGTAAGACAGAGTGTTGTTCAGCTCCAAAGATGCTGTGGGCTTGTCATTTTTGATTCTTGTATAAAAAGCTGTGATAAAAAAATTAATAAATCCTGCAACCATTGCTGAAGCAAAAGCATCTTCAAGGCCAATGTTGTAAAATAGCTCCATTTTTTTGAGTCTTGTCTTATTTGTGAGCTGTTTTAAAAATATCTTCAAAAATAAAACTTCCCTGCCACCGAAGTCTATCTCTTGGGTGCTGACAGCTTCCTCTTTTTTGGTAATTATTTTATTGCCTTTTATCCATATCATTTGGTGAGTCATCTTAAAGCCATATAAAAATGCACCGACAGCACCACTTAGGCTTAATAGGTTGAACGATAACCGTACCTCAAGCTTTATTGGCATAAACATCAGGCAAATTATAACAAAAGGAATTAACAGATAATAGTTCATCTTAAAACCTCCATAATGGCGGAGGCTATGATAAATCCTGCTCTCTCAACATTCTCGCCTATATCTTTTGGAGCAAGCAAAATGTCGTTTGTCGCCTGCGAATTTAACTGGGATGCAAAGATCATAAATGGCACCCCTATTGAGATACATTTTGCGCCAATGCTTTTGTTGTTTATTCTTCGTCCAAATCGATTTACACCACTGCCCGGGGTCATTCCAGTTGTGGTAATCTGAAAAGAAGTCCCAAGTCTTTCGATATTGCTTGTGGTGAGCGAGTCAATCAAGATCACATAGTCAATTTCCATTCCTTTCACAAACATTCCAACCATATCAATTGTTTCAATGCCGGTGGAAAAATATATGTTTGGACAAAACTTAAAGACATTATTCTTCTTTTTGAGTGGATTTATTTCAATGTTATCAAATACCACCTTGCCAAGCTTGTCAGATAAGATATCAGGGTTTCCAAGTCCAACAATCAACACCTTTTCACATTTGTTAATTGCAAGTTTTTTAAAAAAATTTTTCAAAGCTTTTGCAAGTTTATCGATAATAAAAATACTTGCCTCCATGCCATAATCATAAAGTCTTGGAGCATTCAATATGAAATAATCACCTTTGTCCATCGATAAAGCCTTGCTCTTTCCGTCGGTATCAATAGATAAACTTGCTTGACTGAAGCCAAACTTGTCCAACCGTTTTACTCTATAACCATAGCTTTTTAAGTCTTTTCCACTTTCATCGATCAGGTCAAACATATAAATATTTTGTTTGATTTTGAAAAAAATATTTATTTTACTTGATTTTGCCAATTCTTTATGCTATAATCGTAGAGAATTTTAAAGGAGAAGATCATGCCAAATATTAAATCAGCAGAAAAAAGGGTTCGAATTATTGAGAAAAAAACAGCACAAAACAAAGCAGTTAAGTCAAGAATAAACACTTATATCAAGAAATTTAAAACTGCTCTTAGCAGCAAAGACCTTGAAGCATCACAAAACGCATATAATGATGTTGTTTCTTTGCTTGATAAAGCCGCTTGCGATAACGTAATTCATAAAAACAGTGCTAACAGAAAAAAAGCTCACTTTGGAAAACTGCTTGACAACTTGAAAAAAGAAAATCAAGAATAATTTTCACAAAGTATGCCTTTATGAATGGCTTAAAACAAACGAATAAGAACACCCAGGATTATGGATGAGTTGAAAATCATACCAGTCCTGGGTTTTTTCTGCTGAAAATTAGATTTCCTATTAGCATGGTTTTTCGATAACAATATTTAAGAAAACTTATTAAGAAACAGCTAAAAATCCGTGTCAAAAATATAAAATTATTTCAACTTTTT
>CALWTP010000037.1 GCA_944384495.1 uncultured Clostridia bacterium | reverse complement strand
AACATATCCTGGAGGAGAACCAATGAGTTTAGATAGACTGTGAGATTCCATATACTCACTCATAAAAATCCTAATTATATTGTTTTCATCGTCAAACATAGCCTCGGCAATCGCTTTTGACAGCTCAGTTTTTCCGACACCTGTCTGCCCCATAAATAGGAAGGAGCCAATTGGACGTTTGCCATCTTGAAGCCCGACTCTTGATCTTCGAATGGCCTTGCTTACCGCCATAACAGCCTCGTTTTGACCGACTACCCGCTTATGCAGAATATCCTCAAGATGAATCAGTCGATCCTTTTCGCTCTCTGTAATCTTGGTGACTGGTATTCCTGTCCATTTGGAAACAACCGCCGCTATTTCGTTTGCTCCAATGGAATTTGTTTTATTTTTTTCAATCTTCTTGTCAATCTTTTCCTCTTTTTTCTTTAGCTCATTTTCAAGATTGATAATCTCCGACTGTAATTTGGCAGCTTTTTCATAATTTCGTTGCAAAGATGCCTCATCTCTCGATGCTGACAATGATTTTATCTTTTCCTCAATGGCTCTTATCTCTTGCGGTTTAAGAGTAAAGTTCACCTTGGCTTTACTGCTTGCCTCATCGATCAGGTCGATCGCTTTATCTGGCAAACTCCTGTCTGAAATATACCTGTCCGAAAGCACTGCAGCGGCCTCGATCGCCTCATCGGTGATGGTTATCTTATGAAATGCCTCATAGTTATCTTTCAAACCTTTGAGTATCTGTATTGTCTGCTCTACAGTTGGCGGATTGACCATAATTGGCTGGAACCTTCGCTCAAGAGCTTTGTCTTTTTCTATAAATTTTCTATATTCGTCAGTTGTTGTCGCGCCTATCGTTTGCAATTCCCCTCTTGCAAGATATGGTTTAAGCATGTCAGCCGGCGAAGTTTCTCCCTTTTCTGATCCCGCCTGTGCAAGAGTGTGAATTTCATCAATAAAAACAATAATATTTTTGCTCTCGATAATCGTTTCAATGGCATCTTTAAGCTTTTCTTCCATTGAGCCTCGATATTTTGTTCCCGCCATAAGTCCACCGATTTCAAGCGAATATATCACCTTGTCTTTCAAAAGCTGTGGCACATCTCCAGCCACGATGGCCTGTGCAAGACCCTCCACAACTGCAGTTTTACCAACACCTGCCTCGCCTATTAAAACAGGGTTGTTTTTTGTCTTTCGACAAAGTATCTCAACCACCCTTTGAATCTCGTCTTCTCTGCCAATGACAGGATCCAGCTTATGCTCTTTGGCTTTTAAAGTTATGTCTGTTCCCATATCAAGCAGTTTTTCTGGAAGGGTGCTCCCGCTTTGCTTGTTTTCTCGCTCTTTCTCTTCACTGTAAGAATTTGTATTGCCCGCCATAAGTGCTTTTGTCACTTTATTTTTTAGCGCTTCAATATCAACTCCATATTGTCCCACCAAAATCCTATAGGCAACACTCCCCGTGCTTGAAAGCAGAGCAAGCAGTAAGTGTTCTGTACCGATAAATGAATGATTCATCTGCAAAGCAATTTGCTGGGCAACTCGAAATAAATCCTTTGTCCTCGGTGTAAGGTCAACCTCATTTGAAAAAAGAATGTTTTCCTCGTCAATATTCTCCTCGAAAAAAGCAAAGAGCTTGGGCTCTGTCACTCCCTCCTCTGCCAAAAACTGGGAGGCAAGGCAGTCCTTCACACTTGTCAGGCCATATAGAATATGTTCACTGCCAATCAGATTTGAGCCAAAACGCAAAGCAAATTTACTGGCATTCTTTATAACTTTCTGAATATTATCAGAATATGATGATGATTGATAATTCATAATTTACCTCCTTTTAACAAGTCCTCTCACTTCGTTAGATATATACTCCGCTCTAACGAGTTTTTCCTCTTTTTCATCTGAAAAATTGAAAATTTCTTTAAGGTTTGCACTCGCTCCCTCATAAAAGAGTTTCTGAAATCTTGAATTTGATGAGATTGTCAAAAATCCTAAAGCTTGTCCCAGCTTAATCTTGCTCAAAAGCTCAATCATCTCATCTTCTTCAAGTGAAAAACAATTGGTCAAAATCCCATATGCACGCAGGACTAAATCCTTGTATTTGTCGTGTTCATTTTTGATTAGTCGATCTCGTAGCGCCTTTTCCTGTTCGCATATCTTATATATATAATCGCTGACAATGTCAATTATCTCATCCTCATCAAGTCCTAATGATGATTGGTTGGATATCTGATAAAAATACCCCTGCGCTCTTGAGCCTTCGCCATATATTCCTCGAACAGTAAGTCCGTTTGTGGCACACTCTGTAAAGACGTAATCAATCTCCCCGCTTATTGTCATAGCTGGCAAAAAAAGCATGACCGATGCTCTCATTCCAGTGCCCAAATTTGAAGGACTGGCAGTGATAAATCCTAATTTTTTATCAAAAGCTATTGGAAGGCTTCTTGTTATTTCGTCATCAATTTTGCTCAGTCTTCTGTATGGTTTGTATAAATTAAAGCCATCCTCAAGGCATTGCTCACGAAGATGATCCTCTTCATTGATCATCACAATAATTTTTTCATCCTCGCTTATGGCAACGGAGGAGATGTCCTTATTTTCAATCAGCTCCTTGCTTATCAGATGTTTTTCAAACAGTGCATTACATTCGTTTAATGGCAAGTCTTTCAGCCTAAAAAAATTAAACACATCAAATTTTTCAAGAATTTTTATGACAGAATTTGTGATATAGCTTGCTTCAATATCACTCTGTAATTTTAAGAAAAATTTTAAGCCGTCCACATTTCTTGCAAGGCGTATCCTTGAAGAAATCGCAATGTTATCAAATATCTCCATTGGTTTTCACTACTTTTCCCTTATGAGTTTTGTCTTTATAAAGCTCTTTGATGGCATTTTCAAGCTCATCGATGCAAAAATAACAGTGCTGGCATCCAACAAATCCAGTCTGCAGAATTTCATTGTAAGAAGTTTGACAATATGGACATCTATTCATATCAATCCTTATCAATCCCTTTCATTGTCAAAGATATACGTTTTTTGGTAAGGTCTACTCCAAGCACCTTGACTTCAACTTGCTGGCCGACTTTTAAAACCTCGCTTGGGTGTTTTATATATGAATCGGAAATTTGGCTTATATGCACAAGTCCATCTTGATGCACACCAATATCAACAAATGCTCCAAAGTCGATCACATTTCTCACCGTTCCGCTTAGCACCATGCCTTCCTTTAAGTCTTCCATTGTGATTACATCGCTTCTAAGTACCGGTTTTGGCATACTTTCACGAATATCCCTGCCCGGTTTTAAAAGCTCTTTTGTGATATCCTCAAGAGTTGGTACACCAACCTCGCATTCTAGCGCAACTTTATCTTCACCTTTTGCCTTGATAAGCTGTGGAAGGAGAGAAACATTTCCTTCTTTTATGTCATTTTCACTCATGTTAAACATCTTTAAGAGTTTTCTTGTCGCCTCATAGCTTTCTGGATGCACTGCGGTATTGTCAAGAATTTCATCGCCACCAATCACCCTTAAAAATCCTGCACACTGCTCATATGCTTTAGGGCCAAGTTTTGGCACTGACAAAAGCTCCTGTCTATTCTTTATTCCCTTTACTTTAGCTCTGTATGCAACAATATTTTTCGCGATTGACATATTAAGTCCAGAAACATAGCTAAGCAGTGACGGGCTTGCTGTATTGATGTCCACTCCAACACTGTTTACACAGTCCTCAACAACCCCGCTCAGCACTTCTGTCAGGCGATTTTGTGGCATATCATGTTGATACTGCCCAACTCCAATTGATTTGACGTCGATTTTGATAAGCTCAGCGAGTGGATCTTGAAGCCTTCTTGCAATCGAAACCGCACTTCTTAATGATACATCATAGTCAGGGAACTCCTCTGCGCCAAGTTTTGAGGCTGAGTATACAGATGCTCCCGCTTCGCTCACCACGGCATAGCTCACCGGACGAGAAACATGCTTAATAGCCTCTGCCACAAAGATTTCTGCCTCTTTTGATGCTGTTCCATTTCCAATTGAAATCACATCAACTTTATATTTGTCAATAAGCGCCTTGATCTTTTCTATTGATTCCTCTGTCTTTGATTGTGGAGGAGTCGGATAAATCACCGTTGTTGCCAGCACATTGCCGTTTGTATCAATGACGGCTATTTTGCAACCAGTTCTATATGCTGGATCAAGTCCCAAAATAATATTATTTTTAAGCGGAGCTTCCATAAGAAGTGGTTTTAAGTTGACCTCGAACATTTTTATAGCCTGCTCGTTTGCCCGATCTGTCAATGTACTGCGACACTCTCTTTCGAGCGAAGGGAATAATAGTCTATCAAAGCTATCATTGATCACATCGATCATAAGCGCATCGGTATCAGGATTGTCTTTTTTGTAAAAACTGTTAATTATATCCATCACCTTCTCACGATTTATCTCGATATCAACCTTAAGACATTTCTCTTTTTCCCCTCGATTGATTGCAAGTATCCTATGCGAAGGAATATTTTTTACCTCCTGACTAAAGCCTGCATACATCTCATAAGTTGGACTGTTTTCATTTTCGATAAGGTTGCACTTTATAACGGCTTTCTCTTCAAGCAGTTTTCTTAGCTCTTTTCTTAACTCTGCATCATCAGAAATGCGCTCTGCCACAATATCCTTGGCACCAGCAATTGCCTCATCTATATCAGAAACCTGATCATTAAGGTATTTTAACGCCTCAGCATTCATCTGATATGCCTTTGACTGCATCTGTAAGGTATCAGCAAGCCCTTCAAGTCCTTTGGCAATAGCCACGGAAGCTCTTGTCTTTCTTTTTGGTCTATATGGCCTATAAATATCTTCAACCTCTGTCAAGGTTTGAGCTTGCTCAAGCAACAATTTAAGCTCTTCAGTCCACTTGCCTTGCTCTGTGATTGCCTTTTCAACTTTGGTTTTTTCATCGTTCAAATTTCGAAGATATTTGAGTCTATCGGCAAAAGCTCGCAGTGTTTGATCATCACACGTGCCATGCATTTCTTTTCTGTATCTGGCGATAAAAGGAATTGTGCAACCTTCATCTAAAAGATTGATAATGTTTTGTGAATATTCTTTTTTTAATCCAAACTCTTGTGCAAGTTTATCAACTATTTCCATAAATTTTCTCCTTATATTTTTCTATTACTTCTTTCACTTTTTGCCTTAAATCTATAAACTCATCATCAAAGATCTCTATTTTCTGATCAAGTATATTTTTAACTGGCAAATTTTCTTCCAGCGGAAGCTCTATTGGTTGACTGTCATGGGCTGTTGTGAGGCTTTTTATTAACAGCTCGTCGCTCACCATAGATGCTTGTCTCATCAGATTGTTTGTGTTGTATTTGGCGAGCTTTCCCTCAAAAAGCATATCTATATTATAACTGTTTCCACTTGAAAATCCAAACTTTAAATCATTGTAAACAAAATTATATAGGTTTATTTCACCCATGCCTTCCTCACCATCGGAAGAAGGCGCAAGTATTAGGAATGGTTTATACTGATTAAGCAATTTCTGGTCGTCTTTGTCTATATAATTTAATCCGTATAAATAACACTCACGGTCCAAAAATCCAAATTCTTCTAAGACCTCAACTGGAGATTTTTGGTATAGATTAACAATTTTTCCAACCTCTTCAAGGTCACGACCAATATTGACCAAGACTGGCACCTCACATTTGGCTGAAAAATCGACAATTTCAGAAAGCAAGGACTGCGAATAGTCAAGAAGTGACTCAATTTCAAGAATTAAACCGTTGTTAATAATAGCATGGCTGGATAGATTGGCATAATCCTTTGCACTTATTATAATCTTGCCTTTTAAGCCAAAGTGCTCTAGTGCTTGTCTGCCCATTTCAAAGTCCTGCACCTTTAAATTTAACTCTCCGACTCCCGCCCTTTTATTTTTTGCCACGGCATAACAGTACAATAACAGCGCTTCATCCTTTGTCAACATTTTCTCAAACCGAGACAATTCTTCTTCGTTTAACAAAACAAACTCTCCTGCCACACAGCATAAAGCATTGCAATAATAGTTTATCAAGTGATTTATTTTAACTTTTTCCTCTTCTCTTTGCATAATAACCTTTTACTTGACTAATTATACAATATAAAGAGGGAATTATGCAAACAAAAGAGCGAGTTATTCTGCACTCAGATGTAAACAATTTCTTCGCTTCTGTCGAATGTTCTACAAAACCCGAGCTTTTGGATAAACCTGTCGCCGTGACGGGAAATCCTAAAAAGCGCAATGGTATAATACTTGCAAAAAATGAACTGGCAAAGCGTTATGGGGTGAAAACTGGCCAGGTTATTGGGGAGGCAAAAGGACTTTGTCCCGGTCTTGTATGCCTCCCTCCGCACTATGACCTATATGAGCAGATCAGCGGTGAACTTCATCAAATCTACCTTGAGTATACCAACTTTGTTGAGCCACTTGGTCTTGATGAGTGTTGGCTGGACGTGACGGACAGCCTTAAATATCTTAAAAAAGATGGAAAAGAGATTGCAGACGAAATTCGTCAAAGAGTAAAAACGCAATTCAAGTTTACTGTTTCTGTGGGAGTATCATTTTCTAAGATATTTGCAAAACTGGCATCTGATCTACGCAAGCCTGACTTTACAACGGTTATCTCGCGTGATAATTTTAAAACATTGACATATGATCTTCCGCTTAATTCCATTGTTGGGATTGGACATAGGCTTGAAAAAAAGTTTTCTTCCATAGATGTAAAAACAATTGGCGAGTTTACTCGGCTTGAGGATGGATATCTTGAAAATTTAATGGGAATCAATGGAATAAATTTAAAAAACGATTTGCTTGCCAAACGTGATGTGCCAGTTGCTGACTATTATTCCCTTCCGCCACCTAAAAGTATTGGCAACGGAACCACTCTACTTCGAGATATTCACTCGCGAGAGGAAATCAAAAAGGTGATCTTTTTTTTGGCAGAAAAAGTTGCCCTGCGTCTGAAGAAACATTCTCTTATGTCAGAATGTCTTTCAATAACCATAAAAAACAAGGATCTTAAGACCTTTCATATTTCAAAAAAAATACCAAAAACTGGCTCAATAAAAAAGCTCGGACAACATGGAATGGAGCTTTGTGATAAGATATGGAAATATAACTATCCTATCAGAGCTATAAGGCTTAGATGTTCGGCCTTAAGTGATAGATTCGTCAAACAAATGTCAATGTTTGATAAAGAAAGGGATTTCAGCGAAGTAACAGCTTTAATAAATCAAAAATATGGCAAAATAGAGCTTGCAAGCAGTAAAAGTGATTTTATAAACAAAAGCGAGCATCCCCAGCAATAGCCATTTTCGTCAAATTTTGCAGAAATTTCTCCTATTATAGAAAAATATTATAGATTTTATTTGGCGATTGGCAAAAAAAAGACTATACTTGTAAAAACAGATGAATAATACAATTTATGACTTTGCGTTATAAATTCTTGGGATTATAAATAAATATAATTTATGGAGAAAAATGAATGAAAGAATATCAGATACTTGTCGATAGTGCAAGTGATTTAAAAAATGACTATCTGACAGATGATCAAATTGCCTTTAAGGTCATCCCACTTACAATCAATGTAAATGACAAGGAATATGTGGACAATGATGATTTAGATTGCCAAGTTATGCTTGAAGATATGCACTCTTCCAAGAAAAATTCGAGTGCTTGCCCTGCTCCAGAGTCTTTTTTACAAGAGTTTGACAATGCCAAATATACCTTTATTGTGACTATCACTTCTAAGCTCTCGGGATGCTATAATTCCGCATGTGTAGCAAAAAACTCATACAAAAATCCTGAAAACATTTTTGTGATTGACTCAAAACAATGTAGTGGCACCGAAATCTTGTTGGTTGAAAAGCTTGTCCAGCTTATAAAGGGCGGACTTTCTTTTGAAAAAATTCAAGAAGAAATCATTAAGTATAGAGATGGACGCAGTCTCTACTTTATTCTGCAAAAATTTGACAACCTTGTCAATAATGGACGAATGAGTCGTATCGCAGGCCTTATTGCAAGCACACTTGTTATACGCCCTATTTGCATCGCTCATGAGGGCGAAATCAAGATGGCAAAGAAAATTATTGGCTTAAAAAATTGTTTTACAAAACTGGTCCAAATGATAAAGGAGAAGGCTAAGGATTTTTCAAAGGACAAAATCATTATCACGCATTGCTTTGCCGAAAATGAGGCGAATATTATAAAAGAGGACCTAGAAAAAAACTGTAATTTTAAAGAGATACAGATTATGCCTATGAGAGGCCTTTGTTCCTATTATGCTCTCGAAAAAGGACTCATTATCTGTCACTAACGACGCAGGTATAAAATTAAAGGAGACGAAATTTTTATCGCCTCCTTTTTATATTAATAATAAATAGTCATGTTTGTTTAAATTTGAAAATTTATTTTAGATCATGGCTATGGTTGAATCTTAAGACATATTTGCTGGCCTCAGTTCCCGCTATGGCACCATCTCCAACGGCAGTTGCTATCTGTTTGATACCGCCATCTCTGACATCGCCACAAGCATAAACTCCATCAATATTTGTCTGCATGAAATTATTTGTTTTGATAAACCCCGTTTCATTCATATCAATTTTGCCTTGTAAAGCCCCAGTATCCGGCCGTCTTCCAATGGCAACAAATACTCCACTTACATCAATGCACTTACTTTCTCCATTCATGTCGTAATGGAGCTTTTCGACCTTATCTTCCCCTTCAATCATCGTTGACAACGCATTTTTAAGCAAAAAAACATTATCCTTATCGTCGAACTCATTTTCTGCATAATTATGCAATTTTAATTTGTCTTTTGTCAGAATATAAACCTTGTTGCAGATGTTTGACAAATATACAGCATCGGAAAATGCACTATCACCAGATCCCACCACAGCAACATCCTTTCCTTTAAAAAAATTGCCATCGCAAAGCGCGCAATAACTGACTCCTCGCCCTTTCAATCGCTGTTCCCCATCAATATTGAGTTCTCTGGAGTGACTTCCGAGTGCTAAAATAACCGATTTTGCCTCGAATGTGTCTTTGTTGCATCTTATCAGTTTTATATCTTTTGAAAAGTCATATTCAATCACTTCTTGACTGATAAAAGGAATATCCAAGCTTTTGGCATGTTCAAAAAATCTATATGCAAGCTCATTTCCGTCTATGCTTGCAAATCCAGCATAATTTTCAATCTGACCTATCAGCACAAGCTGACCTCCCGGCAATGCCTTTTCAATTATTGCCACATTTCGGCCTGCCCGCTTTGCATAGATTCCAGCTGAAATTCCTGCAGGGCCACCACCAATAATTATAATATCGTATAACATCTCCTCTCCTTAATATAAATATTTTATAACATATTCTCAGTTTAATTCAAAACATTTATATGATTTGTAGCACAAAAAAAGATATGTTTTGAAACATATCTTTTGTGTAAACAAATTATCTTTTTGAGAACTGAGAAGCTTTTCTTGCCTTTTTCAATCCATACTTCTTTCTTTCTTTCATTCTTGGGTCACGTGTCAAAAGGCCTGCTTTTTTAAGCTCTGGTTTAAGCTGTTCATCAGCTCTAACAAGTGCCCTTGCAATTCCGTGACAAAGCGCTCCTGCTTGCCCAGAGATTCCACCGCCATGAACACGAGCAATAACATCGTATTTACCCATTGTTCCAGTGACTGTAAAAGGTTGACTTGCAACTAAAAGCAATGTATCTCGTTGCAAATATTCTCCCATATCTCTGCCATTAACCAAGCATTTCCCTTCTCCTGGGAACAATCTAACTCTTGCAATTGACTTTTTTCTTCTGCCAGTTGAAATAATTTGACTGGCTGTCTTGTTCTTCTTCTCTGCCATTAGTTTCTAACTCCTTTTATTTCAACTTTTTCAGGTTTTTGAGCCTGTTGCAAATGCTCCTCACCCTTGTAGATAAACAGTCTTGTGATTTGTTTTCTTCCAAGAGATGTCTTTGGAAGCATTCCTTTTACAGCAACTGTGAGCGCTTTAGGTGAATTCTCCTTCATAAGGGTTGAATATTTCACCTCTTTGAGGCCTCCTTGATATCCAGTATGCCATCTCAATTTTTTGTCCTCAAGTTTGTTTCCTGTTAAAACAATCTTATCACTGTTGATAACCACGCAAAAATCACCACAGTCAACATGAGGCGTGTAAATAGTTTTCTTTTTACCAGTCAAGATATCAGTTACAAATGTAGCAACTCGTCCAAGTGGAAGTCCTGCGGCATCAATTAATAGCCATTTTCTCTCCACCTCTGCTGGTTTTGCCATATATGTTTTCATTAAAATTCCTCCGAATATATCATTTTAAATCGGCCTTCTTCGGGTTAGACCATTTCTTTAAAAGGCAAATTTCCTTTGTGGGGCTAATACAAACAAAAACAGCCTTAAATAAAGACGGATATATTTTATATAATTAATAGGCGGTTGTCAAGTATTTTTTAAACTTTTATGTTAAATTTATTTTACAAACATCACTGGAATTTTATATTGGTTGACTTCGCTCTCAACTTTGCTCCTCTTGAAGGCGATGGAAAACACTTTTATTGTGATAATTTCCCCTTTACAACTCTATAATGCTTTTTCGTGTAATGATATTTTTTTATAAATATTTATTCACGATTGTTTATATTTATTCACTATTTTTTACTGCTTTTGATATGTAAATTAGTGCTTTGAAACAAATTTTCAAATTAATTTAAAAATGGAGTTGACTTTATTGGTTTCTTGATATATAATATAAATGTAACTTAAATTACATTACTTAAGGGGTAAGGCCCAGCTTGGCTGGAATAAAATTCTTTTGGATTTGCATTGATATCCGTTTTAGTCGTTTAAGACCGCTCCTTAATTTCGAAAAAGTATTCACATGGACAAGCTATGTCCGCATATATATACACAACTAAACAAGCGACAAAAATGGTATGTTTGCTGGTCCACTTTTGGAGTGCATAACATGACTAAAAAGAAAATTGTATTTTCTTCACTTATAAAACAAATTGACAAAACTATGGTGTTGGCTTCAAAAGAAAGTCAGTCTTTTTATGTAGAAAATTATGGCCTAATTTTCCATGCATATAATTTGAAGTCAAAATACCTTAAACGTAAACGACTCTCGAAAAGAGAAATTTCCCGGCTTGAAAATCAGCGAAAAGAAAAAGAATATCAAAAGGGTACTTTTAAAAAAAATATGCGTGCGCTTGCGATTTTGCTGGTATTTGGAATTTTTACTGGAAGTGGGCTTGGTGTATGGTATTTCAATTCAGTTCTAAAGAGCAATGTAAATTATTTGCAATACAATGTAGAGGAATATCTGCCAGAATATAATTCTACTTTCGTCAAACTTGGAATTCGCAACGAAAGTGATTGGGATTCATTTGTGGAAGTTGCAAAGCAAAATCAAATCACTCCCCTTTCCTCATCTTTAAATGCACTTGACAACTATCTGCTCGCACTTTACAATGCCGAGCGTGCCACAAGTTACAGCGCGATTGGAATTGGGAATGTAGCCACCATTGCTTCACAGGATGTCTATAGCGCCAAATATTTTGATGGAAACACTTATTCATTTGAGAGTATTAGTGTTGGAATTTTACAGGTGGCAACTAAAGACGAAATGGATGCCAATTCGAATATGGTAACGATCAGCAATGGATCCTCTGTTAAACAAAATGAAAACGGCTCAATGTCGGCAAATTGGCAAGAAAGCGAGAGGATAACCTCTCAGCAATATAAGGAGCTTACCGGAAACCATCTTAATACAATCAATCCATATATCATTTCGGAACAAACCATTCTCAATTTAGATAGTGTCCAAATTGTGGATAATGGGGATGGAACCTATTCATTTACCTTAGAGCTCCATCCAATATACAGTGTGTTGAATTATTACAAGCAGGTAAAGAGGTCTGGGGCGCTTGAGGCAGATCCGACCTTTACATCAATCACACAGATCGTAACAATAGATCAGAATTGGAACTTTGTATCCTTTGATACAACAGAAAACTATACTGCAGTAAAGTTTTCAATGGGTGCAAAATGTACAGGCAATTTATATACCGAACTTGAATTTAACATTTAGGGGTAATGCATGAAAAGAAAGATTGTTTTATACACATTCCTATACTTAATTATATCGATAGCATCGGCATTTGGTGCTATCACTCTTTCATCGAATCTTCAAAAAAGTGCATCTGGA
This sequence comes from uncultured Clostridia bacterium, assembly GCA_944384495.1. Taxonomy (GTDB): domain Bacteria; phylum Bacillota; class Clostridia; order Christensenellales; family UBA1242; genus Caccovivens. The sequence goes on along the minus strand of CALWTP010000037.1, from coordinate 20,141 downwards.
CAATCCGATACCCCACCCTATGAGCTTACACAGATCGTAAACCACATCTTTGCAAGCTCCGCTTTGGCTGTGGATTTTGAGATTGATATAATTGGTGAAAATTCAAGTTCGTCACTACTGCTATCTGCTCAAACTAATATCCCGGCGCAAAATGAAGATTTAAATTTTACTGGTCAAATTGTTTATAAAAATGGCGAAGCTGAGAGTTATTTAAATATTGACTATGTAAATCATGCAGTATATGCTGATATTCAAAATAACAAAATTTTCTTTGAAACTGATGCCGTTGAAGATCCCCTGCTTGACATATTTACGTCTTTATTGGGATATGTTGGGCTTGATCTATCAACTCTAAACATCAATGACATTCTCTTAATGCTGAAAAATTTTAGCCAAACCAATATTGGCGATGATATATTGTTAAGTATAGAAGTGCCCCTTATTGGCTCTTTAAATTTAACAACTGACAGTGATTATAAATTAAAAAGCCTATCCATTCCTGAATTTAAAATCAATGATCAAACAATTATATCGGTGCAAGGTAGTATAGACTACCCACAAGATGTAGTGGTTGATGGTGAATTTAATGGTTATAATGATATCACCAACATCATGAATGTTGCGACCGATTTAATAACGCGCGATTCCCTTTCTTTTGACTTTATCGCATCATTTAAAGGTCAGGAAATAATAGGACAGCTGGATTTTAAGCCATCATCACTCGATACAAACATCACCATAAACACAAACAGTGGTGATATATCTCTACTATTCTTAAGAGACACACTCTACCTTGAAATTGGCCAGCTTTATTTAAAGTTTAATATAAACGACCTTGATGAGTTGTCGTCAATTTTGGCCCGTGTTATGGATATAGAGTTGCCAAGCGAACTCATCATCACCATTATTCAATCTATTCAAAATAAAGATTTTGAAACACTATTTGCCATGTTGCCGTTGGCCGATTTCGATATTGCCAATTTGGATCTTTCTTCACTTGACCTATCATTTTTAAATGCAATTGAAACAACTGGCAATGTCACAATGATTCCTATCGACTCAATTGGAAATATGTATATAACAGCAGATAATTCTGAATTTAGTGAATTCAAACTCGAAACAGAAATCTTTGATATCAATTTAAAAAGCACAGAAGTGCGAGAGATTGCCTTAGCACAAAGTCAAGAAAGCTATGCCGATATTTCAGATTTTTTCAGCACAATTGAAAATGTTTTCAATATCGTTTACTCCCCTTGTATAAGCGGTGAAATGGAATTGCTGTTTAATGGAATTGTTGTTCCTGTGTCGTTTGACTTAAGTATTAACGATGGTATAAATGGATATCTTTATGCCACAATTTTCGGGCAAGAACTTGAGCTTATTATCAATAGCGGTACTGCTTATGTGCAGTTTTCAAACATATCTGTCAAAGCTGACTTGAAAGAGTTTTTACAATCTGATAATCTCCTCTCCTCCATCATGTCTATTCTGGATATTGTTCAATCCTTACCGTCCGTTGATGTTATTCAAGTATCACAGGAAGGCTTCATCCTTAAAATGGGCGAGATGTCAATTGAATGTGTAAATGGTGAAAATTGTATCAGTATTAACTTTGAAAATGATTTAGTTTCTCTCAAGGGTGATATTTTTGCCGGCCACGATGTCGTTTCCCCTCCTCAAATCAACGACCAGGAATATGCAAACCTTGCAGACTACTTACCAGTTTTTAAAAATATATATAGCTATATGACAGAAGGAAAATTCTATTTTGATATCCAAGCATCTATTGATAGTTTTGTTGTAGACGGTTTTATTGATTTTGATCATGATGGTTTGCAAGCAGAGCTTTGCTTTAACAATGGCAAAACCTTCGGAATGGTTTTAATTGATCAAAATAAGCTCTATCTCAATATTAATGAGATTTATCTGTCTTTTGATTTTGATGAACTTGATGAGCTTGTTCAAATTGTAAATCAATATTTTGCTATTGACCTATCTTCTATTCTGAATTTTAATGATATTCTCGCTGACTTTGATTTAAGCGATCTTGATATGTCGCTTGCAGGCAATTGTCTAACTATCGAGTTTAACCAAGCTGTTATTGACATAATTTTTTACGAAAATATTAAGCAGATTGACATAAACTATGATCTTATCTTTGCCAAGATGAATGTAGCAGAACAAAATCATCAGTTGTCTACTATCAATAAAGAGGATTATCAAGATATATCCAAAGTAGCCGATTTGATTGGAAAAGCCTACTCCTCTATTATAAATAGTAAGATCGCGCTAGATATTACACTTCAGGGAAACGTTCAATTAAGTGCGACTGTTGAAATGGATATTGCCTCCGATAAATTTACTGCAATAATAGTCTATAATGATATGACAGCCAAGCTTTACATCGAAGATGAGATGCTTTTTATTGAGTTTGAAACCTTATACCTTAAAGCTTCACTGAGTGAAATTAATAGTCTTTGTGAGATGCTCACAAGTATCTCACCGATTGATATCCCTCTTGATAAGATTTTGGAAATCTATAATCTATTCAAGAGTGGAAATTTGACAAAGATATTTGAAATGCTTGACTTTGATCTGTCAGCTTTAACAAATCTTGATCTATCAATTTTAAAAGAACTTGTAATAGATGAAAACTCTTTAACTTTGACAGTATCAGGACTTGGTAAAATACAGCTTGCTCTTTCAAATAATACTTTGTCTTCATTCTCTCTTGAAAATGAAAATATTTCACTGCTGGCAAATTCCAAACCTTATCAAAACCTTTCACATGGCAATGAAGGTGTTTATATCTCCATCTCCCCTATATTGCCTACAGTTGAAAAACTCGTTTCAATCTTATCAAATCAAACTTTAACTGGATCTGGCAGTATCACAGTTGATGATCTGCAAGTTGACTTTGATTATATCATTGATTACTCAAATGGGCTTCTTCTTAGTGCAAATCTTTATCTATTTGGTCAAAATGTTAACATGAAATATTACAATAATAACTTCTATTTCGAAGCTCTTGGCAATAAATTGTATTTTTCTTCCTCTCAGGTTGACCAAGTGATCTCATTCTTATCTGACACATTTGATATTAATCTAAATATTGATTATTTGCTGGATCTCTTGAAAGACATTCTTAAAACTGAGTTTAATAAGAACTTTATTAAGAATATTGTGCAATTAGAGAATGGATTTGAAATACAGACTTTGAAAAATTTATCTTTAACAGTTTTGGCAACTGATAATAATGCGTCTGTTTCAATTGATTTTAACGAATTCGAGCTATATCTCAATCTAAAACCTTCATCTACAAATCTAAATACTCCAAATATTGACCAAAACTCTTATTTAAATATAGTGGAATTTTTGCCTCATATAACATATTTATATCAAGCAATTCAAGCTCAAAAAATGGGGATAACATTTGACGGATCAATTTTGGACTTCTCATTTAATGGCAATATTTATTATTCAAATGGTTTATTATCTCTCAACGCAAATGTTTACTACAACGACTTAACCGCACAGGTCATTCTTTACAATAACAGTATCTATCTCTCATTGTACAATATTAAATTGATGTTCTCGTATAATGAAATTGATAGGCTTAGTGAGTTTGTTAAAGAATATTTCCAAGTGGATATTTCTTCCTTGATTGATGGTTTATCGTCTTTTGATTTAAACAATATCGAATCAATTCTTAAAGATCTTAATATAAAGATCGAAAGAGAATGTATTGTTCTAAGCTATCAGAATTTCACTGTTAATTTGGCGATAAATCAAGTGGGCTCATACATTGCCTCTGTCAGCGGAGGTGACCTGCAGATGAACTTGGAGTTTATTGAAAGTACTTCAACTGTGCGTCCTGCTGGCAGTTATTACAAACTGACAAATGCCATTAATTTGTTTGAAATGTTGTTTGATTTTCTAAATAAAAAACAATTTGGTGTAAATTTAAATTTAAAACTTAACAACGATTCGATCTACGGCGATTTTCAATTTGATCTTGTGAATCAATTTAAAATGAGCGGGTCACTGTATTCCTACACTCTTAATAACATGAATCTAAGTGTGAGTAGCTTAAATAATTGGACATATTTTGATGTTGATGGCCTGTATTTAAAAATGAACAATTCATCCTTTAAAGAAATTGCCTTTATGCTGGTGAATGCTTTAGGGCTTGATGTGTCGAGTTTAAATTGGTTTGATGATATCAACACCACCCTTAATTTCGATGGAATACAAAATCTATTAGGACAACTTGAGGAATTTACCATTGAGTCAATATTGGCTATTATTCCAAAAGTAAAATCTTTTACTTTAAATGCCTATGGCTTTAACCTTGTAATTGATGGTGCCGGCCTCTACGGAAACAGCCAAGCACAAGATTTGACGATTTCGCTCTCTTCAAATGGTCTTAGGATTACTTCAATTTCAATAAAAAATTTATATAGCAATAGCGATCTTAGTGAAAAAATAGATTTAACTCTTTCATTGCAATACTTCTATGCTATTCAAACTCCTGATTTAACCAAAAATTATTATGATATCTCTGGCCTAAAAGAAATTCTCAAAGCTGTTGTCAATATGGCAAATTATAAGGATTTTACACTGAGCGGATCTATGAAGATTGTAGGCTCCCTGATTGGAATTGATATATCTGATGAGGTTAATTACAGTCTTAAAGTTAAAGTCGTTAATGGCAAAATAGAGCTATATGGAGTGATAGGATCAATTCCGGTAATACCTGGTGTCAATAATGATGTTCCTTATAAAGTTGGTGACACAAACGGCGGAAATAACAGATATCTTTATATCTATTATAAAGATGGCTATGTATATTTGCATCGAAGTGAATTTGTCAATATAATGTTTGGTATTTCAACACGATCTTACGAAAAGATGACAAAGGTTCCTCTGACACATCTTATGCAAAATCTAAGCTATTATATCCAATATGCTCTTGGCCTCAAAGATAACATTATGTCCGAGATAAATAAGAGTTTAAATAGCGATCCCGGATTTATTAATTTTTCTAATATATTGAAAAGCTATAGTCAAAGTGGTATGTCGTATAATTTCTCGCTAAACATGAAAGAATTGACTGGGTCTCAAGCGCTCGACAACCTCAATCTGTCCCTAACCCTTGCAAAAGACTCAACAGGAAACAATTATTTAAAAGATATATCTTACAGCCTATTTATGCCACTTGCTGATATTTTCTCGCTTACTATTTCAAGTAACAATACCTCCTTTGTGAACTTCGGAGATAGTGTAAATATGTCAAATCTGTATAACTTTATAAATAATTATCGATATGGCGATTTTGAGCAGTGGGAAGCCAGCAACGGAAAGTGGTCCAAAGTGGCTTAAGTCTATTTCTGTTGTTTCAAAATAAATATTCAAAAGCCTAAAACTAAAAAACAGTTTTAGGCTTTTTTATATTTAAAATTTAATCTTTTTGCCTGTCTATGACCCAAAGTGCTTAAGCTTTTGGCAAAATATCTTGTAAATATGTGGAATTTGGAGGTATAGTCTTAAGCTTATCATTATTCGAATTACATCATAACAAATCACTATAGTATTGTTTTAAGAAATAATTCTTTGAGTTGATTTGCGTAAACAACATATTCGATAGAATTTATAAAAATTTAGGTTTAAAATTTGAATGTCACATAGTGTATACTCTCAAAATGGAACATAGCCAAAATATTTTGTTCTGTTTGCGTCAATTTCAATCGTGAAGACGTTTTTGTTTCTTTCTTTTTTAAATCTTACTTTTATGTCGTTTTGTAAAATCATGTAATTTTCAACAATCGGTTTGATTTCTTCTTTTAGCACATCACAAATATACTGAGGGTTTATGATTTTATCCTCATTTAAGATATTATCAATGCGACTATAAGAATTTTGCATTCCACCCTCCTATTAGACATGTTTTTTTATGTTCCTTTTTAAATAACCCATTAGTCCTCGATATTTATATGTGCAATCAAAGATTTTTTTTGAACCATTATGAATATTTTCACTTAACAAAGTGAAAGCTCTTGCACTTTCCACCGATTGTACTCGTCCTCCAACCGAACAGCTTGATCCTATTGCGTCATCTTCAGGTATTACACCGAGCAAGGGCAAATTTAAGGCTCTTACAATATTTTCAATGGTCATAAGCTCTCCATTTAACAATAAATCGCCTCGCATTCTATTGATTACCAAACCTTTAAATTCAACATTATAATTATCCAATAATACCACAACCTTATCTGCATCTCTAATTGAAGATAAATGTGGTGTAACGACTATAATTGCTTCATTCGCAGGAACAACCGCTCGTTCAAATCCAGCATCAACCCCTGCTGGGCAATCAATTAAGATATAATCAAAACTGGAGTCCAATTGGTCTACAATGTTTTTTATATGTTCTCCATATATGTTGTTACTACTGCAAATATGTGTCGATGGTAATATATATAAGGAAGATATTGTCCTGTCTTGAATCAATGCTTGTCTTGCTCTGCATTTGCCCATAATGACATCGGTTAGATCAAAAACAACTTGGTTCTCAACTCCCATGACAACGTCAAGATTGTTAAGCCCTATATCAACATCTATAAGCACCACTCGAAAACCAAGCTTTGCAAGAGCGATACCAAGGTTTGCACACACTGTGGTCTTGCCAACTCCACCTTTACCGCTTGTTAGAACAATTTTTCTTGCCATTGTCGTCTCCTTTCATACAAGATTTTATCAAATATCGGCAAATAAAAAAAGAGAAGAATTGTCGATTTCTTCCCTTTGTTGTCAATTTTGGTCAAATAATTTTTTATGGATTTTTAATCAAGATAGATCAAATATTTTCAGTAATACTTTCAAGCAATTTAAGGTCATCTAGAAGTTTGCCCGCTCCAAGTATTGTCACATTTTCACCATCCTCAACAATTTTAAAAGGATATTTAAATTTTCTTTTCAAAAAGTTTTCAAGTCCATTGATTTGACTCATTCCACCCACAAAATAAACACCATTATTGATGATATCAGATGTAAGTTCTGGTGGAAGTGATGTTATGGTCACATCCAGTGTTCTTATTATTTCATCGTAAAATGGCTCAAGCACTGGCAAAAGGTCACTCGATGAAATAATATAGGATCTTGGCAGTTTGCTCTCCACATCCACACCAGTCACCTCCATATTTAATGTATCGTTTAGGTAGAGGCTTCCTACCTCTAGTTTCAACTTCTCACTTGTGCCAAGCCCAATCACTAAACCATGAGAATAAGCAATTGTGTTTGCAATTGCCACATCCACAGCTCTTCCACCAAGCCCTAATGATGCTCCTTTAATGATAGAATTCATGTTCACAACCGCTATATCAGTGTTTGCTCCTCCAATATTGACAATCATGTTTGTTTTTGTTGAGCTGATATTTTTCCCAGCACCAATCAGCGAACAAATAATCGAAGGAATCAACATGACTTGTTTAAATCCTATTTCATACATTAAAGATAAGAAAGTTTCCTTGCTTTTTGGAGACATGGCAACACTAGTAAGCACTATGACATTATCCCTTTTTCGCTTAAAATTAAGTTTTTCAAAAAAATATATTAAAAGTTCCTTTAAGTATTCATAATTGTTTATTTGGCCATTTGAAATTGGACTGAAAACTTCTACAAAATCATTTGTTTTTCCAAGCATTTCTTTGGCAGCATTTCCAAGTGCTAAAACCTTATACCCCTGAGCTGTTGGTTCTGCCGCAACAAGGGTGGGCTCGCATAACGCAAAGCCATTATCTTTTACATAAATTTTTGTGTAAGAGCCACCGATCTCAATAGCATATTTATATTTTACCATTTTCTCCCCCGTAATACTTCATTAGAAACTGACTGTCACCTCTCCTGATCCGCTCGCGCTGGTGTAACTTAATTCGAGTACGTCACCATCGTTTAAATTTAAAAGCAGATATAATATGTCATTTCTATTTTCAATTGTTCTGGTTGTCTCATCATTGATCTTTCCACTTGTTATTATACAACCTTCCGTCAAATTTTCAAAGCTTTCTGATTGATTTGCATTTGATATAATATAAAATCCTTCTTCTTCAAACGAAAAGGCATTTGAATACTCGGTCGTTGAATAAAAGTTTCCATTTAAATAATAAGCATCAATTCCTATTGTTCTTAGTTCTGATTTCTGTTCCTCATAGAAAACATCGGATGATATCTGTGCTTCATTTGCATCAAGCCCTATGATTGATATTGTTTCAAGATCATATATGGTGTAATTTGCATTGGTTTCATTGTTCGCAATAACTTTATCTAAAACTTTAATAAGTGGATATACTGGCACTGCACCATTGATTTGATTGCCATTTGTTTGGCTGACATCAGTGCTCAGTGTCGCGAGTGCGACTAAGTTGCCATCATAATCAAATACTCCGCCACCAGAATTCCCCGGACTGATTTCCACACTCATGCTGATAACATCTTCGTATACATTCCCTAGATATTGAATTTCATACGTCACAAATGTATTTGGAAGTGCATCTTCTATTGATACACTATTCCAACCATTAAAGTTTTGGTAGTAATATTCTGTAATTGCTGTGTACTCTGTCATATCGTTGTTGTTTCGAACATAACCTGCTGTAAAATCATTTAAATTTTGTAAATTTAATGGCGATCCGATTGTAAAGATAGGCTCAATGTCCAATTTGACCTCCAATGTACAATCAATAGTTCGATCAACCATTTTTACATAGTTCAAGTTTTCTTCTATATATAAAATTGATAAATCAAAATAGCTACTTCCCCATAGGTACTGTGCGGAATATTCAACTTCATCTTCTGTTATGACACTTATTGTGACATCCCTATAATCTTCATTTTCAATCCATTCAACGACATGAAAATTTGTTGCAATATAACTTCCCTTGGTCGCGGTCACATCTAGTTCACTATAGTTTGAAGCTTGAGAGGAATATCCATTTGAGGCTATGCAGACACCACTTCCCTGAGCAGAATAGTTTGCCATTGCCTCGTTGTTATATCCATTGACTCTTATAGCAACAGTAGCATTATCTCGATATAGTTTTGCAATATCATAAACAGACATATCCTCCGTTATACTGTCATTAAGGCAAGATGTAAGAGAATATGTTCTCCTTGTATTGTTTGGAGTCAGAAATTGTGAGACTATAAATGATAATGCCAAAATCATGACCAAAGTCAAAATTATTGCTATCCAATTACTCTTTTTCATATCTTCTCCTTTTGAAAACTTTAGTGATGTATTGATGTAAAGCCATTTATTTATTATTGCCTTGCAAACATATTTTACTCAATTGTATTGTATTTTATCAAATCAAAAAAGGCAAAGTTATTTTTTAACATTGCCCCTTATTTTATATCTGCTGTGCAAAGGGACATTTTGTCCACATAAATTACATCATCATATGTCGAGCCAAGCGGAACGAAGTCACATTTGAGCGAGACTGATGTTTATTCAAACTGAGTGATGTCACAAATTTTTGCGTGTCTCGCGTCAGCAAACATGGTTTTGCGAACATGGTGAGCAAAACAGCATCACACAGTTTAAATTATTTGCAAGCTTTTTTTAAACACTTTTTTATAGTCCTGAGCAACCTTCATTCCTTCCAGTATTTCATATCTGGCATCTCCATCGACTATTGTTTTCATAATGATGGAATCACCTAATATGTCACAAACTATATCGTTGACAACAGGTTTTCCCGATGCGTTTAAAGCCACAGCAAGTTTTACAATAATACCCAGTTTACGAACTGCATCCAGGTCCTCATCAGTTAAAATATCCTTATACTTTATCCATTCATTTAAGGAAAGATCATCTAAATTTTGACTTTTGCAAATAAATCCTGCAATCAAAAGTTCCCTATGAGTGGCCCCAACAATATCTGAGAATACTATTTTGTCAAATCCATATTTAGTGTAATTTTCTGCATTAATACATTTCCCGCAATCATACATAAAAGAGGCTATCCTTAAAGGTTTTACATAAAATCTTGGCAATTTATGCATAACCTTAAGTTGTTTAAATAGTATTGTCGCCATATTGTATACCTGCGGATTAATTGAAAACTCATCTTTGGCAAACTCATAAAAACTCTCAAGTGAATTGGATAAAAGGTCATTAAATCGCTCTTGCTGTGCATTGAGCACATTGAATTGCAATAGGCCTCTTCTCACATTCGAGGTGGTAATTGATACTTCATTTAACCCCAAAAGCTCAAAGAGTGCTTTAATCAATGCAATTCCGATTAAAATCTTATCAGCTTCTTCATAATCTATACCCTTTATCTTTTTTATCTTGTCAAGATCAATACCGCTGACAAACTGGCAGGTTTTATCCAAAATGTCTTTGGTAAGAGTATAATTATTATCTAAATCAAGTGAATATCTTTGCACCTTTTTAGCAAGTTTTCCAAGTGCCAAACATGAAATTCCTGTTGCAACAACTTTGACTTCTTCTTCAATCTTGCCAAGAGCTATCTTTGATGAAATATTCTTTTTAAACGAATCCACCATTTGATCTAAATTTTGGTATGGCTGAGTAGTATTATATGTGCCAACTGGAATTATGGTGCTACTCAATATTGCACGTCTGTTATATCTAACCAAATAACAGTTGTTTCCTCCTATATGCAAGAATACACCCTTCGCATTATCAATATTATTTACAATTGCGTTGAATAAATATTTGATTGTATCCTCGTCTGATAAAATGGTAAAATTAAGGCCAGTATTGTTGTATATCTCGTCAAATATGCCTCTATAATTCCTTGCTCTAAGTATTATATTCGAGCAAACGGCAAAAATCTTATCAACCTTATGATCTTCAATCATTTTTCTATAAATTTTCAACATATCCAAGATTTCATTTTTTAACTTGGGCGATACAAGCTCCAACGATTCTATCTCTATTCCAATATCATGATATTGATTTTTATTCAATGCCAGCATACTCTTGCCGTTGGATATTTTGTAAATCGATAGCGATAAGTTTTTTTCATTTAATTCTATTATTGCAATTTTTTCCATAAAAACCTCTTAATCTAATTTTATTGCCTCCACTGGACAACTTGCCTCACAAGCCCCGCAATGAATACATTTTGTTTTATCCATAACGGCTTTTCCGTCTTTATCAAAACTTAATGCGCCTACCGGACAGATAGCAACGCACGTTCCACACCCTATGCACTTATTTTTATCTATCATTTTCTCCTCCAGTTACGATATTTTAGCACATTTTAAAAAGAATGTAAACTTTAACACAATAAATTTAATAAAAAAATAAAATAGTAGATAATTTTGCTAAATAAACGATATATAGACAGCTTATCCCTCTCAACTCACTAAAGAAGATATGCAGAAGTGAACATTGATTTGTAAATTTGCTAAAATCAAGTATGGCTTATTAACGAAGCACCAAATGCAATTTTTAAACTTAAAACTTCTTTGTAAAATCTCAGTAAACACTAGCAAGATAGATTAAATTTGTCCGCAAGACTTTCGTCTTAAGGGAATTTTTAAGATGTGATATAAAAAAACAGATATCTTTTGCTTTTATGAATCAATTTTGTTTGGTCTGTTTGTGTATTGTTTACTTTGACTGTCCTTTCTTATTTTTGACAAAAACCTTGATAAATTCAATAATTGCCAAAAAGCATAAAAATATTCCAAATGCAATTCTTAATATTTCGCTTGGTAATTTGCCAGCCAAAAGAGCACCTAAAATTGAAAATAAGATTCCACTTAAAATAATATATGATAGCTTTTTGGTGGCAATATAACCATGTTTGTAATGAATTATAAGGGAAAAAATTGCCATTACGAGAAATGCCATCAAATTAAGCCCTTGGCATAGTTTTTGGTCAAACCCCAAAAAAATCGATAGAAGTGGTATAAGGAGTGTCCCGCCACCCATACCAAGCCCTCCAAAAATTCCCGCTAAAAACCCAAATAGTACTAAAAGAAAAATAGTCAAAAAACTCATAAAATTAATTTTAATCCTCCTATAAACATGATTATCGCAAAGATTATTCTTATTGCTTTTGGCGGTAAAAATTTAAGGGCAAATGCCCCCACTATACCGCCTAAAACAAAACCAAGGCCTACTGTTAAGAGCGAAACTGATTCAATATAACCATTGATTACATAAATAAACGCAGAAATGATCGATAGAGGCAAAATTACAGCAATGGCTGTGGCGTGAGAGCGTTTTGAGTCAAGATGCAAAACTTTTTCTAGAATTGGTACACATACCATACCTCCGCCTCCGCCAAAAAAACCGTTCAAAAATCCTATGACAGCCCCGCTTAAAATCAGCCAAAAATGACAACCAATTTTATTCTTTTGTCTTGTTTTCTTAATTTTGACAAAATTCAACTTTTTTTGCATCAAAATAAGCTGATTTTTTTGAAAAATGCTTATATTGTTGGCCTTGTTTGCACATTTTAAATCTGAAATCTTCTTCTTGAGGCTTCCTTTATTTGGTAACATATAATTATTATGAATAAAAACTTGAAAATTATTTGATTAAAGACTGTAAATGTTGTATACTACATTAGTAAATTTACTTGATTAAAAAGGTGGACTATGATTAAAAAAGAAAAATTAAAGTCAAAGATGTTAAAACTATGTGCGGTATTTCTTTTTCCTGTTGCTCTTTTTGCACCTATAAGTTTAAATCATTATCACGAAGAAGCCCAAACTTCTGCACTTGAGGCTGCAAATTATATCGATGCATATCAGGAGAATGTTGAAATTGCAAACTCGTCTTTTACTCAGGGATCTTTTGCATCATCAAGCAACAATCTGTCTGGCTGGAGCGCAATAGAAACTTCATCTAATGCGACAGGAATGTTTGTCGATGTAGGAACTGGTACAACTACTGATGAAACTGGATCAAACAGCACCTTCTCGCGATATAGAGCAACCTATATGCTGGAAACAAATCCTGGAAAACGAGGCAACAATGACACCCGTATTTTGATGATAAATTCAAAATCAACCTCTTCTGATGTAAATGTCTCTGCACAAAAGGGATATCGATCAGAGAGCATTACACTTGAAGCAAATTCATATTACAGCTTCACAATATCGGTAAAAACAGCTACAAACGGTGATCAGAGTGCGAATGCCTCAATTTATGTCAATGGCCTTGTGGATAGAAATGGCAATACTTTGGATGCAATTGGATATGAAAACATTTTAAATCAAACATGGACAGATTATCATATCTTTATTGCCACTGGTGATACAAGCCAAACAGTTACCATTGATCTATATCTTGGAAGTGCTCACGGCGGAAGAAGTTCTGGCGTTGTTTTCTTTGATGAAATACGTGCAACACGTTATAGCGAAAATGCCTTCTTTGAAACATGTTATGATTATGGATATCAAGGCATTGACACATATCAAAATTATAGTGAGCCAACTTGCTTCCTTGTAAATGATCTTCAAAGCACCAAGGCTTATGTTGAGCTAAATGGTTATAACTTGGATTTTGAAAATCCTATCATTGAAGACACAAATACACTTGGCAACGAATGGTCAATTGTTAAAAGAACCTCTTCTGCACACGCGGTAATTTCAAAAATCAAAATGCAACCTGCATCCTTTACAGAACTCTACGGCTACACCTATATTGGAGATGATCTATCTTATGACAATTCACAAGGCATGATACTCTATACAGATTCTGAAGCTGGATATGTCGGTGTTCGTAGCCAGGATATTGAGATTAAGGCGCATAATATATATAAAATTTCATTTAGTGTCAAAGTCACTGAAGTTTCTGGCTCATTTTACATGAAAGTACAGGAAAATGATAATATTTACTCATATTATCCACAAATTTTAAGCAATGATGAGAATAATGATAATTACTATCAAACACAAAGTGGTCAAACATCTGGTATTTCATCCAATACAACAAATGCATTTACAAATGATTATCAAACTGTCGATATGTATGTTAAAGGCCATTCTTTGTATGATAGCTCAATCAATATTGAGCTGTGGCTTGGAGATGAAACGACAACAGCCGAGGGGTGCGTTATTGTCGATAATATTGAAATAACTTATGCAGATTATGAAGATTTTTCATCTGCTTCAAATAGTCTTGAACTTCAGTCTTTCTCGTCCACCCCTTCTTCTGGAATAAGCAATCCTTATTTCAATGCGTCCCAGTTTGCTTCTGACAACACATATCCTATTACTGCAAGTGACTGGACAACGTCAATATCTGATGAGGACAAAAGTGAAAGCGGAATTATTTATCTGTATGATAATGAATTGTATAAATCGTTGTATAGCAATAAGTATACTTGGGCTGGAATTTATCCAGGACATCCAAATAATACTTTAAATTATAGTATTCCAAATAACGTCTATATGATGTTTAACAGTGCAAATAGTTATCAGTCTGTAACATCCTCGACAACCACCTTATTAAGCAACAGTTATTATAAGATCTCGTTTGACTACTACAACCAAAATACCTCGGGACTGAATCCTTCACAGATAAAAGTGGAGCTGATAGATTCAAATGATATCGTGATCTTTACACAGGAAGGTCTATCGAGTTTGAATAGATGGAATAACGTTGAAATTTTCGTCAAAACCGCAGAAACTGTTTCCAACGACGTTTCAATAAGAATCAGTCTGGGCGATGAAGATAATTTGGCAGGCGGAATTGTTTATCTTGATAATTTCTTGGTTGAAACTTCAACTGAAAACAACTTTAATAATGGACATTACACTAGTGATTTATCTGATTATTATTTTTCAATAACTGAAAACGGAGAACCTTCAAATCTAATAAGCTCCTCACCTGCCTATCAGCTTACAATAGATCAAATTTATGATACGACAAAAACTGAGGCCGATTCAAATGATTGCGCCATTGGTGGACTGGTGAGCGGTGTGGATAACCCTTATATTGTCTATGATGAATCTTTAAGAGTAGAAGATTCCAATTTGCTTGTCCTTCAAACAATGTATGCCAGCAGTGCATCGCTAACGTCAAACTATACTTTGTCACTCTCGGCCGATAGTTATTATTTGCTTTCATTTGACCTTGCAACTCTGTTTAATGATAATGCTTGGACAGCATCAACTGATGACCACAACTGCCAATTTGGTTTAACTGTGGAAGTGGAGGGCTTTGAACAGACAACCCAAATCCTCGCAACCACTACCCTGCAAAATTATAAGTTTTATTTGCACTGCAATGAGGCAGTAAACCCGACCATTAAATTTACCCTTGTATCCGATTGCAATCAAACCCTTGGTACTGCCCTTATCACTCACCTTAATTTCACCGCTATTACAGAAAGTGAATATAATGGTGCACAGTTCTCGCCATTATTAGATCAAAGGGTATTTACTCCTGCACAGTCCGCTGCTGAAACAGATGACAGCACTGAAGAGGATGACAACACGACAACTGATGATTCATCACCAGAAAATGAGGGAATAAATCCACTGCTTCTCATCTCTTCAATTATTATGGGTGTTGTGCTTATAGTTGCGATTGTTGGCTTTGCACTGCGAAGAATTAAAATTAAAAAGATTGAAAAGGTTCGTAAAGAATCATACGATCGGAAACTTTCAATAAACCATGATGCTGTGCTTCACGAGGCACAAAAACGCCGAGATGCCGAATTTGATGGATTAACTCAAGCTAAACAGCAACTTCTTGAAGAAAAATCTCAACTTGAGCAGGAACACAAAGAATATATGAGGGAAGCTCGTGAAACAAATAAGGACAAAATTACCAAACAAGTTGAAAAAACATTCAAAAAATATACAACGAATATTGCTCGACTTGATGAAAAGATAAATATTATTGACGAAAAAATTAAAAATTGTATGTCTGCTGAATACCTTCTCTCAATACAAAGAAACATTATTGCTGAACAAGAAAAAGATTATGCGCTTGAGAAAAAAGCAACTAAGACTGCAATAAAACAACAAAAACTTCAAGAGAAGAAAAAACTTCGTGAGGAGCAAACTATTCAAAAAAACAGCGACAAAACAGACAAAAACTCATAAATAGAAAAACCTTGACTTTGTATTATGCAAATCGTCAAGGTTTTTATGTTGGTAAAATACCGCATATTCTCTGTCAAAAGATAAAGTCTTTTTTGTTGGACTTGTGCCATTTAAAATATAAGATGAACTGCTGATTGCTATTACCAATATTAGAATTTTATTTTAGACATAAAAAGCTATTGGTAAACATAAGATTTACTTATATATCGTAAAAAAAATATGGATTATCTCAATGTCCGTATATGCGCAAAATGCTGCCACGAGCCTGTTCTTGGCACAAATTTACATCTTGACACCGATAGTTTAACCATCAATTTGCTTCTTGTAAGCAGGCTCAACTTGCGATAAAGAATAGGTGGACAAAAGCCACCTATTCTCCTCTTGATATTTTAAATATTATTCATCATCGTCATCGTAATCAAAATCGTCATCATCATCGTCATCATAGTCAAAATCATCATCTTCTTCATCATCGTCGTCATCATTATCGTCATCATCATCAAATCCAAGATCTTCATCATCGTCATCAAAATCAATATCAGGTGCAAGATCTTCATCATCTAGCAAACTGGACTTGGTGATATCGTTGACAGAGGCCATATCCCCTACATCGTCGTCACCCATTGCATCATCTTGATCATCGCTTATCATATAATCTTCCCAATCACTGCTAAGTTCGCCATCCTCATTTTGATGTTCTTTAAGACAACTTGAACACATGATTTCGTCTGGTTGAATATAATTGGTTTTGCAAATTGGGCAAAGCTCCAAATCAAAATCATCCACATAGTCCTTTTTTGCTTCCATTTCTGATTTGCAAACAGAACAATATTTATCCTTTTTTTGAATATAATTGAGTTCACATCTAGGACATCTTACATAGACTGGTTTTTTCATTTTAAATTCCTCCTAACTTTCATATAAGATTTATTCTACCTCATTATACAAGTATAAACAATAAAAGTCTATCATTTTTGCAATTTTTTTTAATCATTTTTTGCTACTTTTTTTTCTAGATTATCTTCCGCCTGGCTTTTCCTTAAATATAGTGCGGAAAGCAAATTTTTGTCAGTAAAATCTTGATGTTTCAGCTTTTCAAGTGACAACATCAGAAGGATATCTGCTGTCAATTCTACTTGAATACCGCCTAAATTTTCTTCCTTTAAAGTAACGATTTCCCCATCAAGACTGCTCAGCTGTTCTTTTGTAATTATGCTCTCGTTTGATATTTTCTTCCCATACTGATTATATTCACAAATATAATATAAGCCACTAAGAGCATTTATGACACAAAAAAAATTCTTCTCACTCTTTTTGTACTTTATATGTGACCTAGCCATTAAATCAAAGGTGGTCAGTGTTATCACATGATCATTTTGACAAGCTGTAAAACCTTTTACCAGAGATATTGCTATCCTTATTCCTGTGAAAGAACCCGGCCCTATTACCACACTATAACAATCATTACCAGAAATCGGCTCACCTATCTCTTGTAAAAGACGATCAATCTCTTTTAAAATATTTTCGGCATGCTTGCAATTACTCTCAAGCTCACTTGTCGCTCTTTTTCCATTTATATCAATTGCTATTAATGCTCTTTTTGTTGAAGATGAAATTGCAATCATTTGACACTTCCTATCGTTATTTTTCTTCTCTCATTATCAATTTTCTTTATTTCGATCTCAATATGAGGACAAGTTATCAATCCCTCAACATTTTCTGGCCATTCAACCATGACAATTCCGTCTAAACTTGACAGGTCAAAATATTCATCAAAACCAAGCTCTTTCGCTTCATCTAATGAAGAAAGCCTATACATATCAAAATGATAGACTGGCACTCGACCGCCATCATATACATTTAAAAGAGTAAATGTTGGACTTGTTACAAGGCTATCACAGCCAAGTCCTTTGACAAAACCCTTTACAAAGTGAGTCTTTCCGGCTCCAAGATCACCTCTTAAAGTAAATACCACACCTTTCCCAGTGGTCTTTGCCAATTTTTCTGCCACAAGCATGGTCTGCTCGGGACCGTTCGTCTCCACTGATATTATTTTTTCCATTGCTATTCCCTAAGCCTAATGCTTTTATCCTTTTTCTTTTTAATGACTTTATTATATATCAAGATGCCAAATATTGCAAATAAAATACCAACCATAATTCCAACAATTGTGTCGCTTAAATAATGTGCCCCAAGCACCATGCGTGAAAAGGCAATCAACACAACATATAACAAACAACTTATAAAACCTAAAATTTTAGTTGACTTTTTTGTCGACACTGTCAAAATTAGATAAAAGATGAAAGTTGCCAAAACTCCTGCACTTTGACTGTGACCAGATGGCATACTATAGCCACTGACATCGTCATAGTTTGCAATTGTATCATAAGTCTCAAACGGACGATCACGCATGATGATTGCTTTTAACACCTTATTGAATACCACCGCGACAATATAGGTTGCAAGAAAAGCATAGCTTAGATTACGTTTGGTAAAAAACAAAATAAAAAACACAATAAAAGCCCCAAGCAGACTCCCAAAAAGTGTTATAAATTGAAAGAGTTTTATAAACCCCACGCTGGCATTTGCCTGTAAAAATTCGATAATATCCGCTTCAAACTTCATATACTTATATTGTAACAAATTATCGAAAAAAACACAACAAATTTAGTTTTATTCAAAATTTTTGTATTATGTGTTCTTTATCATAAAAACAATCTATTAAAACACACAATTATTAATAACATTATCAGCATAACGATTGATGAGTGACAGATCAAATTGAAACTCTCGTATTACAGCTAAAATTTTAAAAAAAACTTCCATGATGCTTTTTAACTCACAGAAGATTTTTTTCTCAATAGCTCATTTTTGCTACTATTTTAAGTTGACAGTTTTTAAAACTGTTACTTTTTCAATCGGCTGATACTATAGCCATCTTCAATTTGATAAATTTTTGTCTCAAAATCGGTATCGCCCTGCAGTCTTATCAAAAACTTTCGCATATTGACCACCATAGAACGATGCTTGTGAGGAATGGTAGCGCTCGCAAAAACCTCTCCAAAAAGCAAGACATTATCAGCAAACAATATACGTTGACTGCCAAGCAATTGTTTTAAAAAATCATAATATTTGATATATTGTCCCTTCGGGCCGTCTAAAAAGATTAAATCAAATTTTTTCCCCTCTTCTGTTAATTGTATTAAAGCATCGAGGGCATCTTTTTGTAACAGTGTGACCCTTTGTGAAAAACCATAATGACTAAAGTTGGCACAGGCCTCTGTCGCCCGAATTGGGTCTTTTTCAACAGTCGTCAGATGACATGGAGAATTGTTTAAAATTAACAGACCGCTGTATCCTATTGCGGTACCTATCTCTAAAACCGCTTTTGGCTTTTTCTCAATACATATTTGTTTGAGTGCCTCTGCTGTCATATCTCGCAGAATGGGAATATGCTCACGTCGGGCTTTTTCCTTTAATGTTTCCATATTCACAACCTAGTCAAGCGACACAATTGTAAGTATCATTGGCCGACGTTTTGTGCGTCTGAAAATAAAGTTTGAAATATTTCTTCGAAGTGATGCACGGATTACCGATGGCTCCACTCCTCTTAAATCGCTCTCCTTAAGTGAAGCAATGATGCAAGCCTTCGCATCAGCTACAAAGCTTTCCTGTTCATCTGCATAAACCACACCTCGTGTAATAATAAATGGATCGCCGATAACCTCTCCAGCAACATTGTTGATATTGACGCAAACCACACAAATTCCATCCTCTGCCAGTTGTTTTCGCTCGCGCAAAACATTGCTGTCCATATCTCCAATACCCATTCCATCTACAAGTCTTTGGCCAGCTTTAATAAACCCTACCTGTTTTAAAGAATTTGGAGACAATTCCACCTGCATTCCTATGGTTGGTAAAATTATATTCCTCTCTTCCATGCCAAGTCGCATTGCAAGCTCTTTATGTGTTTTAAGATGCCTAAATTCACCATGTACTGGCATGAAAAATTTTGGTTTAACGAGGCTATGCATAAGCTT
>CALWTP010000036.1 GCA_944384495.1 uncultured Clostridia bacterium | reverse complement strand
TCGCTTATCGCAGCTTATCACGTCCTTCATCGGCGCCTAGTGCCAAGGCATCCCCTATATGCTCTTTGTAGCTTAATCATTATAAAATGAATTGGATAATCTTAGCATTTTCGCAAAATCTAAAATTAGATTTTTCTTGTTATTCATTTACTCGACGTAAATTGAATTTTGCAAAAGATATTCGTATTACATTAAAAATAACATAATCTGAATATTTGATTTGCTCGTTTTACATCACTGTAAAACATATCTGTTATGCAGTTGTCAAGGTTCTATCGCCAACCAGAAGCAACAGCTCCTTTTGGGTTAGCATGAGTATGATATCACAACATAAAAGGGCTTGTCAACAATTTTTTCAAAAAAAATTAAAAAAATTTCAACTTTTTTTCCATATTTTTTAACTATCAACCGACACATCACCGTGTGTTTGTTTTTTTAATGAAATATAAATGAAAAAGAGGCTGTTTTTCAATATTTAATAGCCCCTTTTTAAAACACTTTTTTGATGTGTAAATATAAAATTTCTCTTCTTATCACCCGTTGCAAAAGTATTTTTTATTCATTTGCCAGCATGTTGAAATAAGTCAAATATATTTTATTGCCCTTTTCAAGGCTTTTTGATTTTGCTCTTATTTCTTAACAAATATCCCTTAATGCTTTATTTATCTGATTGATTTTTTTATAAACTTCAGGCCAACATGATGCAAATTTGTTTAATGGATTTTTATAATGCTTATTGTAAGATGCCAGCAACAAAATCGTCATCACTCCCTGTTCATTTGCACCCTTGACATAACCAGGATTGTCATCCACAAGAACATCTATATGATTTTTTTTGCAATAATCTCCCTTGTTTGGACAGTTACATACACATTTTGAATACTTTATGCCATATTGTTTAAGCCACTTTTCTGTTTCGCGCTTTGCATTGCCCCAATAGGAATCTATGCGACTTGATAAGATAACAATTTCGTGACCCTCATCAAAAAGTTGACTTATAACCTTATCAGTATATATCATTGGTCTCATCAAGTTTTCTTCTATCACCTGTTTTCTCTGTTGAATATAAAAATCATCATCCATCACATCATCCAAACCAAATATTTTGTGTGATTTTGGTGATTGTTTTCATAAAGGGTATCATCGTCTGGGTTTACCTTTTGATTATATATCCAACAAGTTGCAAAATCAACTTCATTTGTGTTTGTAATAAAACCATCTACATCAATTGCTATTTTCATTCAATGCTATCATTAGTAATAATAATTATTTTGTGCCACAATTCTATAAAATATCAATTGTTGCTTTTATATTACAAATCAAATTATAGTAAATTTTAGTAGAATTTTGCAACTAAACACTTATTCTTTGTAAAAATAAAATATTGACATAAAATTGCGATGAAGTCATTATAATACATTAAAACGCAAAATTCAAATAAATATACAAAAAAGAAAAGGCCTGTTTGTTGTCAAATCGGCCTAGACAATATCAAATTCAATTTTTAAAATTACAAACTAAACATTTTCACTGTTTTGCAACACGGCATGCTCATTATTCTGCAACATTTGATTGATGTTGTTTTCAATTTGTAAGAGGTGGTTTTTGTTGTACATATGCCACGGAGTAACATTATACATATTTTGGAGTTTTGAAGCTAAAATTGCTTCTTTATCCTCTAAATGATTGCCAAACCTATAACCTTTCTGAAGATATTTTGCATATTGTTTGAGTAGGTTTATCTGAGCATCATTCAACTTTACATATTCAGATATGTTTTTAACAATTCCGCCCCTTTCACTTTCAAAAATAGAGAGATTTAAATAATGCCAAGCATCAAATTCGATCCTGTTATCATTTAAGTCATATTTTTCTCCATCCATCTCATAAAAAAATTTTACATCTTTTCCAAGATAATGGATATACATATACACCTCATCGGCCTTAATGTAGCCTTTTCCCAATCTAAACATATCAATAATGGTTTCTCCAAATCTTCTCAACATATTTTGCTCCTTCAAATAAATTATATGATTGCGAGTAATAAATTTGCACAAAATTTAAAACTCATACAATAAAAAAACCCAAGATCTTGAACCGATTCCATTGTCCAATCTTGGGAGGTGATATTGGTAAAAGTTATTCTCTCTCGTCTACCTCGCATTCATATTTTTGGTTTCGCCTTTCTTTTTCTCCGGCGGATAGCATTATTCCTATCTGATTTTGATAGACATCTTTTTGCGAAATAAGCCTATAAAACTGCGGGCCTCTTTTTGCAAATTCAAACACCGTGTCAAGCACCATATAATAATCTGCGCCTTTCTCAACAGCAGATTGAAGTATACACTCGGCGGCGATAAATCTGTTTTTATCTTGTTGATTTTCAAGCTTGCTAAAAATCTTCAACGCATATTCAATCTCGAGCCCTCGTTTTGGATTGTCCACACAAGTTAAAACAAGATTTTTCCAAGCTTCACTTGCTTGCGGATAGATATATTTTTCACCCTCACTTATCCAAGTTGGCAATTTCTTTGAAACCTGATTCAAAAGTTTCAACTTTTCTTTTTCTTCTTTTAAAACACTGCTCTCTTGTTTCTTAACGGCAATTTCTGCTTGTCTTTTCTGCTTCTGTTGCAGTCGTTCTTTGCTCATGCCGTACACCTTGTTATAACAGGACTTCTCATCATCAATAAATGAATAAAGCTTTTTGCTGTTATAATTAATATAAATATTCTCTCCAGCTTCTTTAGCTTTTTGCAGTGCCTCAATTGCCTCATCAAGGCTTAAATAAAAAGTATCATCATACTGTGCAGTTGTTTTAATCTTTTGTATTTGCTCTTGTGTCATAGGTTTCTCCCTTGTATGTCTTTATTATACCAGCTAAAAAGGGTTTGTCAAGAGGCAAAATTGCAATTTGTTACTTTTTGGTTTTATCTACGATTTTTACACCCTTACCTTGGATAAACTCCACAAGCTCACCAGCCGTACCTTTGGTCATCCCACGCTTATCCAAAAACAAGCTTTGCCTGCTATCTAAATATATGAATATATAAATAGGATCAACCATCAATTTATATATATTTTTAATATCGATATCTGCGCGAGCGATTTCTTTGTATTCGCTTGATGAAAAATTATCAGTCGCACTGTTTATAATTGTCATTTTATCTTGAAAGAATTCATATGTATTGAGATATTTGCGATCTCCTAAAATTTGCGCATTTTGCTTCTTGACTGAATCCTTCAAAAGATAAGGTAGTAGCACCGCCCCGCCTAAAGCGCCTAAAACAATTATTGCACCGCCGACAAACTCGTTTACAAAAAAGATTAAAGGCAATCCAACAGCAACAGATATCAAAATCACGACAGTTGCAAATAATATTATTGTCTTTTTTAGCATTTTGAGTTGATATTTTGTCAATTCTTGCTCAGATATACGACTTGTATTTTTAAATAATGCCTCTTCCATAATTTTCTCCTTGATCTTAAGGCTAAGGCGAAAAGCAGAGATTTTCCCGCCTTGCAAGGCGGGAAAACCTCTTCTTTCCATTTGCCTCGCAAAGGGAAAGCCCTCGCCATTTGCGAGGTGCTTTTCGCCTAGCGCTTATCACTTCAATTTATATCACCTATTTTATCAAACAAACTTTTGTTAAGTCAATAAAAAAAGCCTTATTGCAGGCTCCTTTCGTTATAAATCAATTAGTTAAATATAAAATCTTAAAAACCTATTACTGGTCGATCTTTAGGAGTGATGTCTTCATTGAGATTTTGCTCAGCATCCTCAACATCTTCAGCGATAATTTTGAAATCGCCTCTACTAGATCGCACCGCCTGGCTTTCTTCAACCGCCTGCACAAGATTTCTTACATATCCGGCATTTGAGAAGTTTTTCTTTTTGCTCTCAGTTTTTAAAATAGAGGCAACTTTTTCCAAAGCACTTTTTTCGACTGTTAAACCGTCATTTTTTACATATAGATTGAAGATTTCAAGAAGCTCCTCGACAGAATAATCCTTTATATTGATTGCATTTGGAAATCTTCTTGCAAACCCAATATTGCGACTTAAAAGGGCATCCAATTTGTCTTTATATCCCGCCATAATAACAAGAGTTCTTGAGTCTGGATTTTCCTTTTGTTCGGCATATAAGCTTTCCAGTTGAATCATAAGTTCTGTGATTGCCTCTTGAGCAAAAGAGTCATCACTACCTTCATTTGAGATCAAGCTGTAGACTTCGTCAAGGAAAAGTGTCCCACCTTTTGCACTTTCAAATATTTCTTGCACCTTGCCAACTGTATGACCGACATATTTTCCTTTCAGTCCAGCGCCGTTCATTTGAACAAAAGTATTATTCTTGATGATACCAGCGTCATAGAAAGACTTGCTCATAACCTCTGCCACGGTAGTTTTCCCGACTCCTGGATTGCCAGTAAGCCTAAAATTGCAATCGACGAGTTTCTTTGGAAGCTTTTCAATAAGTTTTGTCTTTCTTAAAATTGCCTTTTTGACATCTTTCAAGCCAACAAGGCCAGCGAAGTTTTTGTCAAGTGCCTCTTCAATTGGAATAATCTTTCTCTGTGATTGGGTTGGCTTTTCGACAACTTTTGGCGCAGGTGGAGCCTTTTTGATGTTTTCTGATGTTGTTTTTTGGGTATTATCATTTTCTTTTTTATTCTTTGCATTCTCATCTTCGTCTTCTTTATCAACAAAATCTAATAAGTAATCATTGATATACCCTTGACCTGTCGCTTTCACGCTTGCCATGTATATTGGAATAATCCAATCGTTGATTTTTTTATAATTGTACTTTTCTCCCCCTC
Organism: uncultured Clostridia bacterium; assembly: GCA_944384495.1. Classification (GTDB taxonomy): domain Bacteria; phylum Bacillota; class Clostridia; order Christensenellales; family UBA1242; genus Caccovivens. The sequence goes on along the minus strand of CALWTP010000036.1, from coordinate 13,610 downwards.
CCACAAAATTGATTGAAGCAAAATCGAAAAGTGAATTTTTGATGGATTGAACTGGTTCAAGATAATAATTTTTCATCTTTTCAAGGACTTTCAACCCCTCTTCATCAAGCTCTCTATTGGCGATATAGAAAGATACAATATCAATTGGATGCTCTGGAAAAGAAATAATCCCTTTAAGATCATCCATATATTCCTTTCCGTGGAAATAATGCGAAACTCTTTCATCCGCCGCCTTAGAATCGGTCTCTCTGTAAATTTGCTCAAGTCCCTGGATGATCCTTGCTTGAATTGCAAGTCCCATCGCGCTCAAAACATCGAGATAAGCATTGGTGTAAGCCTGTTTAAGGCTTGCAACTTTCTGGCTGTCATCTTTATTGAATTTTAAAGCCCTATAGACATTTGTATTTTTAAAATCGATTTGGAGATCTGACGAAGAAGGGAAATTGTCCACATATTCTATTGAATCCTCTTCGCCAATGTCTTGCAGTTCTTGCAGAATACTGAGATGCTCAATAAAAAAATCTGGTGATTTTACAAAACTGTATTGATATGCTATATCCTTTAGCTCGTGTGCAAAATACATAAAGCCTCCTAAATCCGTTCATTATAATAATTTTAGTAGAATTATAGTTTATAAAGCTCAATAAGTCAATATCCAATTTGAAAAAATTTTTAATAATCAGAGTAAGACTTATTAAATTAAATATGAAAGACTCCCTAAATTAAAGCGATCATATAAAAACATAAAAAAAATTGATAGAGTGAGGCCGATGGTCATACATACATGTGATGCCACAATTTATTGTGAGTTTGCGTCTAGCAAATTGGTTTGCGAACATCGTGAGTAAAACAACATTACTTAGTTTAATATATGAAGATGGGAGAAAAAGAGTTATGGATATAAAAAATGCCCACCTTAGCAAAATGCTAAAAGTGGACATTTTATAAGATTGCTATTGATTTTATGGTTTTCCGCCACCTGATCCGCCAGAACCACCCGTTCCGCCACCAGGGCCTCCAGATCCCGAATTACTTTGATCGAGTTTTTTAGCAATTTCACGAAGAAGTTTAGTCTGTTCATCAGACGATTTCTTCTGTTCGCCAGCAATTTGTCTTTGCAGAGCATCGCCTTCCTTCCTAGGTTTGAATACTCCGCCCTTATAAGTCAAGGTCTCACCAGCCTGACCTGTAATGCTTTTGATAACCTTATCAAGTCCAAACCCTTGGTTTGCCGAATCGAGAGTCTTCAGTACACTGTCAGCAAAAGATTTTCCCCATTCAACCGAATCTTTCTTAACTCCAGACGCAAAGTCCTTAGCAAATCCTTTAAATCCAGTATCAACTGAGCCATCCTTATTCCTATGGATGAAGCCTTCTCCAACATATTGTTTTCGTGCCTGACCTGTAACTTTGTAAACAGAGTCGCCACTCTTTGTGGTGGATTTTGTGAGATGGTATTTATCTCTTGTATCTTTAACTTTTGCATCAAGTTTTTGATATCTCTTATCGCCCGCTTTTTCAGCTTCAAGCATTGTAAGATCCCTGGATGCCTTCTGATAATTCTTGTCTTTATTAAGACTATCTCTGTAAGCTTGTTGTTTTGCATCATTGATGGCTTTGTCTCTCAGTTCCTCAGCTTTCGTATTAGAGTAACCTTGTGCTTTTGCATTCCTATAAGCATCCACACCCGCTTTATTGAATGCCCCAGCTTTTGCATCGCTATCAATCTTGGCTTGTGTTGCCTGTTCAATGGTTGTCATATCTGACTTAAGGGTGTCGATATCTCCATATTTTGCCTGTTCAATCTTATCAAGCTTGCGCTGTTGACGAGTCGCTTCTCTACGTGCAACACGTTGACCAATAGCCCTTCCAGCGGCTTTAATAGGCGCTTTTGCCATTTTGCCAACAGCTCTTCCAACAAGAACTCCTGTCTTTCCTGTGACTCTTGCAGCGCCACCGGCAACTTTGCTAACCGGATTGATACCAGATTTCACCGCTCCTGCCACCTGACCTTTAAGTTCCCCGCCAGCAGAATTTGCATCAGCACCGCCGACAAATCCACTGACAATTTGGATGAAATCCTTTGCCATAACAAGACCGGCAATCATCATGAGAACATTTACAACATAATTTATCACATCGCTTTCAAAGAATTGAAGCATTTGAACATAAGGTAAGATTAGCAGTAATAAGTTTATACCAACAATTGAACCAAAAGCCATCATAACCTGTTGCATGAATGTCTGTGCCCAACTTTTGAAGGCTTTAAAATCGTCAAGTGGAGTGATACCCAAGATGGAAGGATAAATAAGGAAGAGAGCCGCGCCCTTGAACAGTCTGCTCATAAGCCCGAGAACGATTGAAATCATAATTGCAAAGGTCACAAACACTCCAGCGAAGCCAACGATCATATTAAACTGCCAAAGGTTGTAAAAGATCCATACAGTGCTCACGTCATACTTGCTAAACCCATTGACAAGGGTTTTGCCATTGCCATACCAATCGGACCACTCGGCAACGGGAGCAGAATCACCCGCCTCAGATACTAAAGTATCATAGGAGTATCCACTTGTCAGTTGCAAACAGTTGGCAAATGCATAATCAACTTGTCCTGCAGCATATTCAAGCTGTGCCGCACTGCCGGACAAAGCCTCTATCTCTGTTCCGTATCCAAAGAATCCAGTCCCTCCACTGCTCATCAGTGATCTTAGTTGCGACAAGGAATAACTTCCATTCCTCGCTCTATTCGCGTTGTACATACAAGCATTGAACATCATACCGCTGAAAGTGGTATTTGTGCTTGGTTCAATTGCACCAAACATATCATAATGGGCATAGGTCACTCGTCCATTGTCTGTTTCGAATGACTTAAGCCTGTTCATGCTGGCCTCTCCATACATCCCGACAATTTCTTCTTGCGCTCCAGCACCCGATGTAATATTATCAAGTGTTCTTAAAACAAATGTGGAAAGTTGAAGCCCCAAAATAATAACAACTGGTAAAATTACAAAAGTCAAGATTGATTTAATAGCTGTATATATGTATTTCCAAGGATTTGTTTGCGTTGTATCTTCATTGTAGTGTGATTTTATCATTGCGACCATTGTCGTCACAACGAGCACGATCAGTCCAAATATAGCAAGTGACCAAAAGACTGTGTTTAGCGCGCTGTAAATGGAACTGGTTTCTCCAAAACCAAGAATACCGTAAATAAATTCAGTCAAAGGATCTGTATTTGAAACCTCTGCCCCGGTGTTTGTCCTCCAATATGTATCAAGCCCTGCAAGCCTTCGAATAAGCGCCTGCATTGCGTCAACAGCACTTGCCAAAGCTGCATACAAAAAGTAAATCGTCTTTGGTATGATATCGACAATTGTCGCAATTTTCTGCCATAGATTGAGATTAATCAGCGATTCAAGGTTCAAAATTCTCCCTCCGATAACAAATTATCATATTTATCATTTACATTATAACAGATAAAAATACAAATTACAACAATTGTATTGGATTTTTTTAAATTTTTATTCTGATTATTGCAATTTAACCCGTCTTTTTGATCAATTTCTTTTTTTATTTCTAAACAAAACTTACTTTGCAGTGTTTTTCTTTAGTTTTTTTAAATTAGGTACGATAATGTCAACTCCCTGCCGAATCACTTCAAATTCAAAGCTTCCAGCTCCTATTTTCTCGCCATCCAAATTGATAATAGTGTCGCTCGATGTGGCAACAGTGAATTTATTTAATCTTAAAAATTCAATTCCCTTACTACTCTTTTTAGGTACACCTCTTATAAATAGAAGAGCGACTCTTGCAATAGCTGGAATATTGACGATATCTTTTTTACTTCGCACCAAAATGACATCAATAAGGCCATCATTTAAAAGCGCCCGCCTGTTGATTCTCATTCCAGCAACGCTTCTTGAATTTAAAAATAGCATAAAGGCAAACTTCCCATCGATTTCTCCCTGATCATGGGTGAGTTTTAGGTTGACCGATGGAGTGATAAATATTTTCTTAAGTCCATGAAAGGCATAGGCAATTTTTCCCATCTTTTTCTTTGCTTTTTGATTTGTGGCATAACTTGTTTCTGTAAAGAGTCCAGCACAGCACACATATATACCATATCTGTCATTCATTCTGAAGATATCATGCTTATAAACCTGGCCTTCCAAAATGTTTTTTACCGCTTTTTTGATGTTGCGAGGAATATATAGGGAATGAGCGACATCATTGACAGTGCCTGTTGGTATATAGCCAAGTCGAGGCTTTTTTGAAAGCAGAGCGAGGCTATTTACAATCTCATTCAATGTGCCGTCTCCGCCCGACACAACAATAAGGTCATATTTTTCGCCTCTTTCTTTGACAATGTCGCCGATGTGACCTGCATATTCTGAGACAACGACATCCACTTCAAATTTGGTTTCAAGCATTGAGACAATCTGTTTTTCTTTTTTTGCAATTTTTCCCCTTCCACTGAAAGGATTATACACAAATAAACATTTTTCCATATAGATATGATATACAAAAATTTTTAAATTAAGTCAAATAAATATAAAAGTTTGTCAAAAATCGATTTTTTTATTTCAAATTTTGCACAAATTATGATATATTCAAACTGTGAGAGTTTTTAAATCCAAAAAAGATATTTCAAAATTCGTTTGGCAAATTGTAATAGTAGCAATTGCCGGTCTTTGTGGCGGAGCTGCTTTTAAAACATTTTTCTCGTCCGCTGAAATTATACCTGCTGGACTTTCTGGTTTCGCTCAAATAATTCACAATCTTCTGATGCAAGCATCGGTCAACCTGCCGACTTCGGTTATTTATTTGCTTATTAATTTGCTCGTTTTTTCTTTCGCACTCAAAATTTTTGGCTGGAAGTTTTTGTTGCTATCCGGCATTGGTGTGGGCACTTATACCCTTGGAATGCAGTTTTGTGCCATCCCGGGAATTTTTGATGCGGTTGAGATCGACAGACTGCTCTACGCTATTGTAGGTGGCGGAATTTATGGGGTAACAATTGGTCTTGCCTTCCGATTTGGCGGTTCGACAGGTGGAAGTGATATTGTTGGTGCCATCATCAATAGGTATTATCCAAAAATCAAAACGGGATATTGTATTTTGGCAATCAATGTTATTGTCATCACGCTCACTGCACTGACGAGCGGACTGTCAACCTGCTTATATGCGCTTGTTGTGTCGGTTATAAGCTCATTTACAACAAACTTAATTTTAGAAGGCTCAAAGCGAGCAGTTGCCTTCTATATTATTTGCGATAAAGATCGGCAAATCGCGGATGCGATTTTCAAAATATTTAAAAAAGGCGTCACATACCTGGAGGCAAAAGGTATGTATTCCAAACAAAATAAGTCGATGTTGCTCTGTCTTATACCGAAGGAGAGCGCCCATGAGATGAAGCGAGTGGTAAAGGAAATAGACGAAAATGCTTTTGTTTTCTCAGCATCTGTTGTTGAAACTATTGAAGAGGGAAACTTTACAAAAGAGATGTCTGAATTTAAAACTAAGATTAAATTTGCCTCATCCTGTTTAAAATTAAACACCAAATATACAAGAAAAATACAAAAAAAGAAAATATTTAAAAAAGGGAAAAAACTTCAATTTATTCAAACACAAAAATAAAATTGATTTAATATCTTATATAATAAACTATTAAAAAAATATTTAAAGCAAAAATAAGACATTTTATTGCGAGATATTACTCAAAAAAAACATAACAATTCAATAAAAATGCCACATTAAATAAAATAATTTGTGGCCTTTTTTTATCGGAGTTTTTCATTGTTTTATTTACAATATTTTGACAATTAATTGAGCTATTTTATTTACTGAAATTTATTATATTTTTTATATTTTGTCTTATTTTTACTCATTTTAAAAAGTCTAGACAAATAATTTCGTATTTTTTACTCTTTAAATATATACAAATATAATTTAAAACGAAATATTTTTAAATAGCACACATTTATTATAGCGTCTTAGGATTCTACCTTAGCCAAAGGTTTTGTTCTTTTCAATCTTTTTTGATTTTGCCTCTCCAATTTATCCGCTCTTATTCTGGCCTTTTGAACCGTTTTAAATACCATATCATAATCTATTGACTCGATTTCATTTTGATCATACTCCGCATTTGGCTGTGATAAAATAAATTTTGCTAAATTATCAATTCCGTTCCTCCTAAGCTTGCTTGAATTTTCAACCATTTGCTCAAGGTGCTCACGGTTATCCATTAGATCAAAGACTATTTTTTTCAACTCTCTTTTGTTCTTAAATGATTTTGCCAACCCTTTGGATTTTAGATAATTCAGATTATATCTTTCCTGCCCTGATACTTTATCTGTCACTATGATCGGCAGTTTTTTGTTTATCATCTCTGTGGCACTCGTGCCTCCCAGCTTATTTAAAATCACATCAGCTGCGGACATATAAAGATCAACCTCGTTTGTAAAGCCCACATTCAATACTCTTATATTATCTTCAAACTTTTTTCTGGCAATTCTGTCAAAATCTCTCTGATTTCGTCCATTTATCATTATGACCTGAGCTTTGCGCCCCGACAGACAATGAATTAAGTCGTTAAAAATTTTATATCCGCCCCTCCAGTGGCCTCCTCCAAACATTACCATGATTGTAAAAACATTTTTATCTAAACCTAATTTTTCTCTAGTTTTGATCTTGTCCAGCTCAAAATAGAATTTTTCATTTACTGGCAGTCCTAAAGGCTTTATTTGCTCGCTTTTAAATCCAATTTTTAGTGTTGGATCGATAAAATCCTCATTGGGTACAATAAAATAGTCCACTCCAATTCCACCTTCCCAAAATGGAGAATTGACATAGTCAAGATTTGCAACGATGGTTTTACATGGCACATTATAAGCCAATTTTAAATCTGTCAAAGCAATTGCACCATAAAAGTGAACACAGTAAATAACATCTGGCTGATAAGTATAGATTTCTCTAAGCAGACCGCAAACGGTGCTCATGGCTGAAGCCTGCGCCTTACATCTATACCTTTTGCTTGGAGACTGATTGTAATAGTAATTGTAAAAAAGATTATAGATGTGTCTGAATTTTCCAATTGCAATATTATATCCCTTGTCGGCCATCCAAACATCAAAACTAGAAGAATAGGATTTTAAAAGATCAACGATTTTAACTTCTACCCCTTCCTCTTGCTCTAATTTTTGTTTCATGGCTTTTGCACATGCATTATGACCATTACCTGCCGTCACTGTTAAAATTAAAACCTTCTTCATGTTGCCTCATATTTTCTTATTTTATCAGTTTTGCGATTAAAAGTAAAGCATTCTCAAAACTTCCCTTGATTTTTCCCCAACTGTGACACTAAAATTTTATGGCATAAAATTTTAGGAATTCATTTGAATTCTGCGTGCTTTGCACGCCGTCACAGTTGGGGAAAACTTCTCTTGAAACAAAATAATTATACAACAAAAAATTTATAATATCCACAAAATTCAGTTGTTTGAAACAAAATATTATATCAGTATTTGTAGAATTATAATGAAAAAGACAAGATCAAATTAATGAAAAATTACTTCGATAAGTTATTTTAAAAAGATAATAGTTTTTCTATTTTATCTTTTTCTATCGCTCAAAGAAATATGCCAAGTTTTGGCCCTTGCGATTTGCCTAAAAGTCAATTATATAAAATTTCAAAATACCTCTTTTGATTTTTTTAATTCCTATTGCTCTAAATTCAAATACTTAACAACCCCATGGATTTCGGTTTGCAACTCATCACTGCTTGTATATTCATTGTCCAAAATAGATAAAGTTTTCTTAACTCACAATTTTTCTTCATCATTAGGTGTAAAATAAAATTTGAAGCTATTTATAAAAAATTGCACTTGTTTTCGTGCAATTTGCATCCTACAATTTATATAAAAAATTTTTCAAACGAGAATAAGTGGAATATATTTTAGTTGATTAATGTAATAATTAAGTTTAATTTTTATCTTTAGGTATCAATGTATAATTTCTTTTTATCAAAGCATCTTCCAATGTTTCATTGTCGTGCAATAAGATTTTTTTACCTTTAAAATTTTTGCATCGATTGTATGCTACTTCAAAATAAACTTTGTTCTTTTCAATCCACTCTTTCGAGTTTCCTCTATCTTGAAAGCGTTTTATATATTTTTTATAAGCGCTTTTTGTAGGATAACATACCGTATAATTCAATCCATATGTATCATAAAAATCAATTTCCTCGTCGCCATTATATCGCACACAAACAATATCATATTCCTTTGTTGCTTTTTTAATGGCATCAATGTAGTTTTCGGGCCATTCTTTTCGAATTATTCTATTTTTACTTCCTTTTAATTGCTCATAATCTATTTTTTTTACATCTGAATAATCGTATTTATAAGGAGAACTTTCTAAGTCAATAACATTTTTATACTTCTTTGCTAAATATGTTTTCCCAATGCCACCAAAGCCTGAAATTATAATTGAATTATCACCGCTTTTCATTTTTTTCTCCATCTAAATAAATTTACTTAATTGCTAATGAATTGTCAATAAAAAATTTTCATTTTGCAAAATCGTTTAATCTTTGGCAATATATTTTCCCACCTAAAATAAAACCCAACCAAACTAAAATGTTCAGTTGGGTGCATTCTGGCGGAGCAACAGAGATCTAAATCGATTTATTGTTCTTTTGTTTCCTTTAAAGGAAATAATTTTATCTAATTTGCTTGACAAATTTCCGATGCTGGAATAAAATTAATATAAAAATAAAATCAAGAAGTTTTTATGGAATATTTATCAGTATCCGAAATTGCAAAAAAATGGAATTTGACGGATAGGATGGTGAATACTTGAATTTATATATATTTTTGGCTATAATAGTTATTAATTTTTAAATACGCTTCTTTCAAAAAATAAAAAATATAAATTTTTGTTATTTTACAATAAGGCGGTCTGTATGGAATATAATGGTAAATTTTTTGATGCTATTGTCGCTACACCAAGTTGCGGAAAATCCTATCTTTGTGATAAATATCCTAATTTATTTGTTGATGTAGATGAAGAAAGGTTAAGATGTAAATATAATGTCCCAGAAAATATTACACGAAAAGAATTAGAAGAAACAAAAGGCAATCGAATTTTTTCGAGAAAATTTCATGGAGATAAACTAATTAAAGAACTATATAGAAGGCTTAATATTTATGTTAAACAGGGCAAAACTCTTATACTTGCTCCACATGATCAAAGTATTAAATATTTAACAGAAAATAATATTAAATTTTGTTTTGTTTTCCCTAAAAATACAATCAAACAAGAAATTATAAACAGAATGATAAGACGAAACAATCCACAAGAGATAATTAACCAAATCTCTGATATGTTTGAAGATTTTTATATGAGAAATATTAAAGAAAATAAATCAGTAGTTCATTATGAGTTTGATAAAAATGAATATCTTGAAGATATAGTATTTCAAAAATTTAATTATAAAATAAAAGAAAAGAGAATTTAATTATTTTTTAACAAAAAAGCAAGCCAAAAATTGACTTGCTTTTTCTTTGTTTGGCGGGAAGACCGCCAACCAATCCTTTCTATAAAATTAATTAATAATATATTTAGTATAAGTTTGTTTATGTACTAACATAGATAATTTTATCAAATAAATACTTTTAAGCCAAATTCAATAGTTTTAAACTTAATTTATTTTGTGTTTATGCATAACTATCTAATAAAATCTTCTTTTTTAAGCATTGTTTTTATTTCTTTGGTTTTTCCACCGCGGGCAGGACAATTTCGTTCTCCAAGTTCTCCAGTTAATTTATACCCTAATTTTCTTTGCATTTTATAAGAAATTTCATTACCTTCCAAAAATCCATTAATTAAATAAACTGCTTTTAATTGATCAAAACAGTATGCCGCCCTTCCTCTCATTGCTTCTGTTCCATAACCATGGCCGTGATAATTAGCATTTATCCAAATGCCACCAGTTGCTATATTATTTTCATCAAGACAGACGTTGGTTCCGCCAATAACTTTTCCACTATTTTTTTCAACGATTGCAAAATAACTTTTTTGCTTTGTGTTTGGGTTTTCAATCCTTGTATTAATAAAACTTTTTGCATCTTCTATTGTATACGGAAATGGAATTGTTAAAAATTTCGCCACATCAAAATTATTTAGACCTTCACACAATGCTTCGATATCATTAAGTTCCCATGGCCTCAAAATTAATCTTTCTGTTTCAATTTTATTTTTCATAGAGTCTCCTTAATAAATTTATTATATTATATAATATAAAAGATATATAAAAATTTTTTAAGTTTTATTTTTTAGTTAAAATTTAAAAAATTAAGTTTTTATATAAAATTTCATTTGGTAGAATATTTATAAATGTTTAAACTTTATAAAACATTTAAGTAAAAGGGAATTTAAAAATAAAACAGAGCAATCTTCCCCAAAGGGTTCGGATTGCTCGCAATTGGCGGAGCGCTTAACTTTAGAACCGTACCGCAAGTATATATCATTTGTGTAATTATTTTTTAATTTAATCTTTGAAATATTTCAAAGATATTTAGACTTTTATAAGTTATTATAATTACAAATTTGTTGAAAGTATGATATACTATATATGGTGAATTTATGGAAAATAAAACTTTTGAGGAAATAGAAAAACCTTTTGACTGGCCTAAAAATCAAAGAGAGGCAAAGTTAAGCAACATTAAAAATGCAATAGAAAACTTTCAAAAAAATCCTAATTATGGAAATAAAGAAGTTCTTTTATCATTAATTTCAGAATTAGATCCTAATCAGTATGATGGTTTTGGGTTATGTAGAATTACTGAATATGAAGTTGCTTTAATAAACACACTTTATCTATATGCAACAGCTATGAACCTATATGGTTTAAAAATATACTTATATAAAGAAATTACTGAGACAACTCGCAATTTTAATATGTTTGAAAAAATGAAACTTCCAAATTCTCATAATGACATAAACAAATATGCTAGCTTAGTCTTGCCTTTAAAATTGTATTTTATAGCCTTCAAAAATTTCAATTATTTTAAAGAACGCAGTTTTTGTGCAGAATTATTAGACGCAGTAAATATTTTTCAATCTTTTTTAAAAAATCAAAAGTTATCATTAAACGATGTAGAATATGCTCTGTTAAATCTTATGCTTGATTTAAGCAATTCATCTGGAATCAATACTATCCCCGAAATTGAATTTAACAGAGAAGAATTATTTAAACTGTTCAAAAAAGAATTTGAACTCATAAAAAAACAAAAAAAGAATCCATTAAAAAGACCTTTAAAGGGTGTTTTAAAAATGTCCATTGCCAATTGGATATTAAGGTCGAGGAATTGTTATAATCATTCACCAGTATTTAAATGTTTAACAAATATAGCATCAAATAGTTCTGTAAAGAATAAAGAAATTTGGATGCAAAACATAGAATATTTAAATGATAAACGAGAAGGAAAAGTAATAAAAGAACTATTTGCAAACAAACAATGGATAAATTATAACTGGGCAAAGAAAATTGTACTTAATAATCCTTACACTTGTTATGTAACATCGTTTAGCAAAACAAACCCAACCGAAAAATTAAAACACAAATATGGAAAGAATGTCTATGGATATAGATCAGATAAAATAGCAACTAATGTAGCAACAATAATAAATAATCATGGATTTCCTCAATTTGGACAAACACTAAGTTTTGATATCATCTATGACAGAAATATTGCAAGAGAAGAATTAAATTTTTTATTCAAAATTATTAACGAATTACCCCTCGACGATAGTGACAAAATTAAATTTGCAAATGAAATTATTAGTTATTGGTTTTTATCTTTTAAGGACAAAAAATGGGAAGATGAAAATGAAAGAAGATATCAAATATTTTATTATGAAACATATACATACTTTGATTTAAATAAAGACTCAAGATTTATTAAAATAAAAAGTTCTATATATCTTTTCCCAGATAACATATCTAATGATAATAACCAATTTAAAAACATTAAATCAAATATTTTTGACAGATACTACGCTATCGCAACAAAAGAGTTTATACAGTGTAATAAATGTTTGAATATAGATTATGAACTCTTTAATCATGAAAAAGATTATATCTGTCCTATTTGTGGTTCAACTGATATCACCCAAATTGACCCGAATAAATTAAGAAAAGAAAATAAAAACAATCTTTCATAAAACAGACTCCTTATATCTCTTTGCCTTTTGAGTGTCTTTTGTAGCATAGTTTTCGTAGGAGTAAACGGAAGTAAATATTACTTAAACAATTTAATAAGATAATGAATGAATTACGTAAGACTAGGTTTTTAACCTGGTCTTTTTTTGTTGCTATCAAAAAATTCAAATACAATATTTTCTTCTTTGTCGTTGACTCCTACTTAAAAATTAAAAGTAAAACAACCTCCTTACCAAACAATGCTACTTAGCCACTTGTGCCAAAAGGCAAATTTATATAAGGAGGTTTAAAAGTATGAATAAAGAAAATGAAAAGCATTCGATAGAAAAATTGTATTTAAAAGAATTTCAGTTTTTCAATGGTGAATACGATATCACTTTCAACATTGTTGACATTAACACTGACAAAATGATTATCAAACTTGCAGTTACCAATCTTGGAAAAATCAGTGTTATTGAATACGATTTGAAAAGAGATAAAAACAACAATTTATACTTTGAATATGGTTGTCAATTTTCAAAAATAGATATTGACAACTTTGAAGAAATTAACGATTAAGGAGTAAAAACTATGAACACATTAGATGAAATTAAAATTGTTGTTGGTTCTTGGGGCTCTTATAACGAATGTAACGAAAGAGCATTAGGCTCGAAATGGTTAACTCTTGCCGACTATTCAAGTTGGGAAGAAATTGAAGAAGAGCTTAAAAATGAAGGCTTTGAACTAAATGACATTGATGAAGAACTATTTATCCAAGACATAGAAGGAATTGATACAGATAATAATTGGGATTATGAACATCCAAAATATTCATTTGAAATTTTACACGAATCAGGAGTACTTGAAGATACTTACAAATACGAAGTTATGCAAGCGTATCTTGAAATTAGAAGCTTTGATGAATGGAAAGAATTAGTAAATTCTCATGGCTCTAATTGGGACGATGATATAACTTTTTGGAAAGGCTACGACTGGGCTGACTATGGAAAAGAATATTTTGAAAACTGTTGTTATAACATACCGGAAAGTTTAATTGATTTTATAGACTTTGAAGCATACGGAAAATACATAGGTGATTACAACACAGAAGAATGCGAAAATGGAATAATTGAAATTCGCTAAGGAGTAATTATGAATAAAAAATTAAAAAGAATTTGTAAAAATCTTAACTGGTCTGTGTAGGATTATGATAAAAATATAGAACTACATAAATCTTCACCTGCTGGCGAAGACTTTTTCTTTACAGTGAATAAAGATAACTTTTTAAACGAAATTATTGAATATGCAGAAGATTTTGACCCAGATGAACACGCTGAAATGTGGGTTAAAAATATGCACTTTGTTAAAGGTGCTCCACAGTCAATTCGAACTTTAATAAATGATGCAG
>CALWTP010000035.1 GCA_944384495.1 uncultured Clostridia bacterium | reverse complement strand
ACTCCAAATCTTTGCTCTTCATCTAAAACAAGAAGCCCAAGGTCTTTAAACATAACATCACTATTTAAAAGTCTGTGGGTACCAATCAAGAGATCAATATCGCCATTTTTGAGTCGTTGTAAGATGTCTTTGGTTTGCGATGTGCTTTTAAATCTATTCAAAACCTCTACTCTGACACCAAAAGGCTCCAATCGAGCCCTTGCTGTCCTAAAGTGTTGCATAGATAATATTGTTGTTGGGCACAAAAAACAAACCTGTTTGCCGTTGTAAATACATTTAAAGCTCGCCCGAAGTGCAACTTCAGTTTTGCCAAAGCCAACGTCTCCACAAATCAACCTATCCATCACTTTGCCATTTTCCATATCGCCATCAATATCTTTTATGGCTTGAAGCTGGTCGGGAGTCTCTTGATAGCCAAAAGCATCTGCAAACTGCTTTTCCAAAAAATCATCTCGCACATACTTAAACCCTTTAAGACTCTGTCTTTCACGATAAATTTCCACAAGACTTAAAGCCATTTGCTTTACAGAGGCTCTCGCTCTTGCTTTTAATTTTTCAAATTCCTTACCGCCAAGTGAAGACAATTTTGGCTCTTGTTCACTCCCAACATAGGCTGCCAAAGTATTTGCCTCTTCACTTGGAAGGTATAACATATCTCCATTTTTATATTCGATGACAAAATAATCTTTCTCGATGTTGCTTATCTTCATCCTTTCTATTTTGACGCATTTTCCAATACCATGGAAAGAATGAACCACATAATCGCCAAGCCTTGGCATATAAAAGACATTGTGCCTGCCTCGCACAAAATTGTCTCGAGTTCTAAAAAGACTATCACAGCCTATACCTACTATTCCCTCCTTTAGAAAGGAAAAACTATATGGCATTTGCAAACTTGAAATATAAATCTCTTTTCGCTCAAAGCTTTCACTTATATTTTCGTTGTAACTAATCAAATTTTCATCAAAAAACTGTTTTAAAATTCTGCTATTATTTTCCCTTCCTGTAAATAAAATAATCGCTTGATTAAGATTTTTGAAATGAATTAAATCCTCTTTTAAAGCCATAAAATCCGACAGGTATGATCTATGGGCAAGAAGATCGTTGTAATATTGGGGTTTAAGGTATTCAAAATTATCAAAAATATAGTCGGCCTTTTTTATCAGATTTTCAAATTTTTCGTAATTGCTCTCATTGTAAAAAGAAAGCGATTGATAGCTTTTAAATAATAAGTTTACCTCATCGCTAATCTTTTTAGGTTCGTCAAATATTTTAATGCCATCAAGGTCGGTTATATTGTCCCCGCCCAAAGGTAAATTGGCAGGAAATATTTTAATTTCGTCAACTTTTTCAATGTTTTTCATCGTAGAGATATCAAAATATGAGATATTTTCAACCAGATCGTCAAAAAGCTCAATTCGTATAGGATTTGTCGATGATGGAGAAAAAATATCAATTATATCTCCTCTTATTGCAAATTCACCCTCCGCAGTTACAAAGGAAGTCCGCTCATAACCTCTTTGGGAAAGCGATGTAATTAAATGTTTCAAATCAATTGTTTCGTCTTTTTTTAAAATAATAGGTTCAATTTTAGATAAGTCAAATTTGATTATCATTGAACAAGGAAGAAAAATCAAGCAGTCCAGCTCACCACTAAGATATTTTGTAATCCCACTTGCAAATGGAAGCAAATTTTTATCATTTGCATCATTATTCTCTCTTGAAGAGGAAATTATCTCAACCCTTTGTCCAAGATTTTCAAGTCCTCTTTTAACTTTTCCTGCACTCACAAAGTCGCTAGACAAAAAAATTTGGCGATTTATTTGCCCACAAAGCATAACTTTTTCGCCATCGCCCACTCCAGAAATAATTTTATTCTTTAATACCTGTTGCAGGGTTTTATTTAAAATCAAATATCCTCTCCTTTAAAATCTCACACACTTTGTCCAATGCTTGATCAAAAATTTCTTGCTCATCTGACCTGATATTTGAAAGGACATAATCTGCAAGATCTTTTCTTTCATCTCGCCCTATTCCAATGCGAACTCTTTCAAACTCTTCGCCAATATATGACACAATTGAACGAAGTCCATTGTGCGTTCCGCTTTTTCCTCTTTCCCGAAAACGAACAACGCCTTTAGGCAAATCTATATCGTCAACCACAACAATGATTTTTGCATTGGGAAATTTCTTTTTTAAAGCAAAAGCACACTCACCACTGTTATTCATATAGGTGATAGGCTTTGCAAGCAAAATTTCATTGCCCTCAAACACTCCTTTGCCGATAAGAGCTTTATATTTCTTTTTATCAATTTCTATACCAACAATATTGCCAAATTTATCAACAGCCCTAAATCCTAAATTATGATATGTGTTTTGGTACTGTACTCCAATATTACCAAGCCCTATAATTATAACCATTTAAATCTCCTCGTTTACAATCTTTGTAAAAGGCTGAATTGTTTTTCCGGGCGAAAGCTTGCTGTTTTGAATATAGCTATGGCAAACTGTACAGCCATTTGAGATGATGCTGTCAATAATAATATTTCCACTTTCCAATACGCAGTCACTTTCGATAATTGATTGCCCTTTGATAATGTTGTTTGGATAAATAATTACTCCACTTTCAATCTCGACATCTGCATCAATAAACACTGTTTTCTCTCCGAAAATTATCACACCATTTTTAATATGATAGGAGATGATCTTATTGTACAGTAATCCACTCGCATAATTTAGAGATTTGGCATCTTCAACAACAAAGAGATTGTTGTCATCATATAAGCTTGCTCCTTGAGCAAAATAATAATTGCCCTTAATAAACTCACTTTTTACTATAAATCCCCGTTTTAACTGCAAAAAATTCATATTTCTTGACGAGAAATAATCACATATTTTATTAAATGTCATCTTATCAAGTAGCGGTGTATCAGTGTAAAACACAGCAATAATTTTTTTGTTTGTAGCAATTGCCCGTACAGACTGAAAAATATCATCGCTGTCATGTAATACGACTTGTTCACACTCACTGCCAGCCATCAAAACCCATTCAAGCATACTTTTTCCACATAAATTTAAACTGGAAAAATCCTTTGACAGTTGTTCACGCTTTGCCTTGACGACAACAAATAAAACCTCCTCTTTTATCCAGTCAAAATTTTTCGCCTTGACCAAAGACTGAGAAATCAAACTGCTCTCTTCCTCAATTTTTCCCAAATTCTGAAAATCAAAAGCAATTTGATTTTCGCTTACCATAATTTCAATATCTTCTCTTTCCATATTTGAAATTATATAATTTCATAAAAACTTTGTCAACAATTAAAGAGATTAGAAATAATAAAAAGTCAAATTTTAACGATAATAATCTTGTATTTAAAAGAATTTATCAAAAATCATTTTTCAAATTTTCAAATTTATGCTATCATTCTAATAGAAATCAAAAGGAGACTTTATGCAAAAAACGAAAAACTCTAAAAAAATTATTTTTTTTACGATTGTTTTTTTAGTCGCTTTTGTGCTGATTAGTTTTTTTGCGCCTTCTTCAATTACCCTTGCTGGTGCAGATGATGTTGTTGCCTTTGCCTTATCAAATAGTGTACGCGTGGAAGTTATCAATCGAGATGATCAAACGCTCTCAACAACCCAAACCACCTTTTCAAATCGCACAGCCTATTCCACTCAATGGTCTGAAAGTAAAGAATTTAGAATAAGTTATGTTGCAGATGAGGCAAACCTCCCACAAGGAATTCCAACCGAAGAAGATGATGTATATACATATACTTTGACTGTCAATGTCGAATTTTTAAAGGGCTACCGTGGTGATGAAGGCAGTCAGAATTTTGAGCAAATTGAGGCTAGAAATATTTTTGAAAGAGTCGAGCTTGAGGAAGGTGTTGATTCAATAACGGTCAACAATCTTTCAGAGTTTGAAGATTTTGTCTATGTGTTTGATATTGACACCGGCATTTCGCAAGAAACCGAACTTCAAACTCAGACAGCCAACGGATGGGGAATTTATAGATTTACAATCAATATCAATCAGTCGCAGTACACCACCGATTTCTATATTATTGAACCAAGTGGAGAATTGCCTCAACCACGTATTCAAGCCGAGCCAATAGCAAGCGATAATTCACTTTATAATTCCTATTCCTTCACCCTTATCAATGCCGATGAATACCGTTATATTGATGAGCGATGTCTTAAATGGTATATTGACGGAGAAGGAGTGGATGGTATCAAATATGCCCTCCTCAATGAAGATCTAGGTTTATCTTATTATGATAACACCTATGTAGCTTTATGGGATGGCAATTATCAAAGAACAGGTCTTGAGTTTATCTTTAATGACAACAACCGCTCTGGCACTTATGAGGTTTGGTGCACTTATGAATATCACAATGCTTTAAATGTTATCTCAAGTGACCGAAGAATTAGTGTAGAAACCGGCAATCTTATCGATTACACTTTTATTATTTATATTGTTGTCGCATTAGCCGTGGTTTCTGTTGTCGTGACAATTGTGATATGTGTTGTAAAGAAGAGAAAAGAGAAAGTTTGGTAAGTTTTGTGATTCATCTGCACATAAAGCTAATAAAATCACTCATTCAGAATTTAGTTTGGCAATTACAAAAATTGAAAAGAAAAAGAAAGCTGCTAAAGAAGAGCTTCAAAATAGACACGAAAAAATTAAATACTTAAACCTAAAATTCAACAACGACACGATCTTAAAGAACAATATAAAAAAACCAAATTAAAAAGCAACGCAAGACCGATTTAGAATATATTAATAAAGTTTTTGACACAAATTACGTTTATGATGAATTAGAACGAGAATAAACCCCAGACTCAGTTTAAAATGATATAGGCTGTTCCTGTTATTGAACCGAGTAAAAATAGATCGTTTAAATAGCATCAACTAAAGAATATTATAAAAAAACTTTTGTGATATAAATTATCGCAGAAGTTTTTTTTATGACTAATAGAATAGTATGGGATTCTATTAAGTTTTCCACAGCAAACATATTAAAAATTGAAGATAAAAACAAGGTTGCACATAAGGAGCTTCAAAAATTGCATAAAGAACTTAAAGCAAGTAAACAAGAAAACGAAAAGCAAGACACAGAGCAAGATGTTGCCACGCAAAAAATAATTTCATTTTTTGATACAAATTTCGTTGATAACGATTTAGAACGAGAATAAACCTTAGACTCAGTTTAAAATGATATAACTTTGCTTTGGTTTTTAGAAAAGATAGGCGATGCCTATCTTTTTTATTTGTTCTTAACAAATCACCTTTTGTTTGTTCCTATGCAGGCAAAATCCTTGCCTTAGATCTCTAAAGCACATTATGAATATTGGAGCCCATAAAATGAGAATAACTATGACAATAAAATTTGATCAGCTCCAAAGAAACCCTTGCACTTGCCACGTCATCGTCTGATATATACAGTTTTAATTTTGCAATCTCCTGCCCTATCTCCTGTATACTTTTGTGATTTACAAGATAACATAGTTTCTCTTCGTTGTGGTCCCAGTCGTATTCTAAATTATCAATAGCTAGCACAAAGATCATATTCTTTAAGTTATCCTCTTGATCAACTATTTTTTCAATATAAAGACATCGCTCTTCAATTGAAGACAAGGTTTTGCTGACAAGTATGTCTTCAAAAATGCAAACTCCAACTATAACCAGAAAGATTAGAACAAAATTTAAGTAGTGAAACCATTTCATCTCGCCACCAAACCTTTTGTCTGAAAAGTTTTGCCTTCCCCTTTTTTAAACTGAAGATAGCACTCTCCATTTTGATCTATTGTTAAAAGAAGGGTGTCTTTAACTTTTACATTTTTTTGTGCACTGTTTTTTGTCAACAATTTCTGTATTTTCTCTTCACTTAGCCCAGCAAGAGCGATATTTTCATCGATTATTTTTCCTTCACTAATCAAAACTATGGGAATAAAGGTCTCATTGGTTCTGATTTTCATATCACTATTTGTCACAGGTGAAAATTCGGCTTTTGGCATCACACTTACCTTCCCGTTTGTTTCCATTATGGCATATTGAACCTGTGAAATATTAAAATAGCCACACTCTCGAAGTGCCGAAAAAAGATCATCAGTTGAGAGATTTAATTTTTTTAATGCTTTATAATCTATTCCCTTTGGATTGATGATGATCACAGGCTTTCCGCTTATCATTTTGCTGAATTTCATGCTATTTCGGCTTATAAGTGCAAGCAAAAAGTGAAGTACCACAAGTGTTAAAAGAGGCAATACTCCATGGAGAACTGGAACCGATACCTCCGCCATAGGAATTGTGGCAAGATCTGCAATTATTAGTGTCAAAACAAGCTCAAATGGTTGCATTTGACCAAGTTGTCTCTTTCCCATAAGCCTAAAAATGATCAGCACGATAAGATAGATAATAATTGATCTTAAAACAATGGTTAACATACCATTATTTTGTGCAATTTACAACTATTATACTATGATTTAGCTTTTATTTTTGTTTTTGGATTGAGTTTATTTTTGCAATACAAAATTACCGCTTTAAATTCAAATATATTGAAGACTCCAGCTATGAGCACACTTGATACCACACTTATAACCCCACCTATCAAAATGGTGACAAATAGTGGAAATAGATAGCTTGCCAAGCTTGTTATAAATGAGGTGAGCGCTGAGACAGGAATTATAATCAGCAGAGTCTTTAATAAGATTGGGCTAAGCTTAAGCTGAAATGAGGTCTTTCTTTTTAAAAGCCATATGTTTAATATAGCTGTGACCAGATAATCAATTCCCATCGCCCATATAATTGAATTGATACCAACTATTGGCGGTAAAATCCACAGGGCTATAAACAAAAACAATGCTCCAATTAAAAAATTGATAAAGGATTTTTCCTCATATCCCAGTGAATTTAATAAAGCCGAAGTAATATTTGTAAGACCTAGTGGTACGACAATCCAACATGCCGACTGTAAAAGCGAGCCACTTAAAACATCATCGTACAAAAACACCCCTATACTTTCACCCATCGCCAAAAATACTGGCACAAATAAGGCTGAAATTAACAAGGCAAAATAGATAGACCTTGAAATTCGAGCATTTATATGATCACTATCATTTTGAGCTCGTGCCTTGGATATATCTGGTACAAGTGCTGTTGAAAGTGAGCCTATGATGGATGTTGCAATAAAAAGTAGAGGCATTGTCATCCCAACCGCCACTCCATACATACTTAGCGCTTGAGAACTTGTGTATCCAATCGTCATAAGCCTTGCTGGTATAATTAATGCAATGAGTGGTTGCATAAATGAGCTTGCAACTCGCATGAGTGTTATGGGCAGGCTTTGCTTGACGAGAGGTTTTATATGCTGCCTTTTAGGCTTTCCGAGCTTGCCGTCATAATAGAAAAACATCAAAATCACAAAAATCATAGAGAATAGACAGGCGATGGACATCGACCATCCAAGATTCAACGCATTCTCAATTGCTGAGAGTGATGAGCTTATCAAAAGTACCGCGACTATAATATGAACAATCTGCTCATAAAACTCTGTTACACATAACGCAAAATAATTTCCTCTTCCCCACATTGCACCTCGCAGTACACAATATACCGAGGAAAAGACGAGCGCTGGAAGCAAAGACACCAGTATTTGAAAACAACGCTCATCTGTAAATATTGAGGTAAAAATATTTTTAAATAACAGCACAACTAAACATAAAAATAGTGACAATATTATGGTATAAATTAATGCTACGGAAATAAATGAGCTTTCTTTTTTGCTATCTTTTTCAACACTATATGCAGAAGTCTTTCTTGAAATAATCAATGGAATACCGCTGGAAATAACCGTTAAAAGCACCATAAAGAAGGAAAATGCAACTTGGTATAAACCAACTCCCTCGCTTCCAACTTCACGTGATAAAATTATTCGGAATATAAACCCGGCAAATCTTGTCAAGAATGAAAATACTGTAATTAGTGCTACTGTTTTGAATAATGACTTCATTACAACCTCTCATATATTCTATTAGACAAGCATAAAAATTAATACAAAAGGATCAAATTATGGAAAAAATAGAAAACTCGGTTTACATTGTTCAAGAAGGTGACACGATTGACTCGATTGCCAAAAGATTTGGTATAAATCCAATATGGTTGTTGTTAAAAAACAATATATCTCCTTTGCAGGTGCAAAAGGGAGTGGTGTTGTCGGTGGATAAGGACAAATAACACCCTTCCGCTCGCGAATTGGCTTGTCACAACTGACAAGCCACCTCTTTTTCCTCGCCCCCACCTTCTTGTGGACGAGGAAAAAGAGGACCTTAGCCGACGGCTGAGAAATTCGCGAGCGGAAGAGCGCTATTTATCATTTTTATTTTTATTTGTTATTCTGTTTAGTGATCTGGTCAAAAAATTTTCGATTTCCTTGCTGTATTTGGTGGATAAATATATTAAAACAAAAGACAAAGCGATAATTATGCCCCAAACTATCAATCCCCAACCATGATAAGGAATAATTTTTCCACTTGAAAAATAGCTGACTGAAAATATACCTATTGGACGAGCAATAAGCTGGGTAATCATAAAAAACTGCCAGCTCATATTTGTCACACCTGCCACTAGGCACAAAATATCATCTGGAAAGCATGGCAGGAGCATCATGATAACAAATGAAAATTTGCAATTATTTAAAAATTTTTTCCATTTGTTTGCGCTTTCCTTGCCGACCATAAATCTGATAATTTTTTCACCAAAAAAACGGCCCAAAAAGAATGCAAAAGCGCTTCCAAGCAAGATGCCAGCAAGCGACAGCAGTGTCGCTTGAAAGGGACCATAGATGATCGATCCGGCAATAATTAAAATCGGAGAAGGGATAGGAATAAGGGTAACCTGCAAAAATTGAAATAAAACAAAAGCAAATCTCCCCCAAAAACCAAGTCCTAAAATCATCCTTCGAAATTTGTCGACTGAATTAAGTTTCTCCCACAATCCCGTCCAAACAAGCACAAAATAAATAAGCGTGATAACCCCAATCACGAGTAAAATAACCAAAGATATGCGAAGTATTTTTTTTATGCGAGATGGTTGCATAATTATATTATAGGTATTTTTTCTCTTTCAATTCTTTATTAAGTATATTTTTTCGCTTTACACCTATACTAAAAAAGAGGATAATATGGAAGATAAGAATACAAAAAAGAAAAACAAAAAATCATCCTTGCTGTGGCTTTTGTCAGTCTCGGCAATTGCTGTATGCCTGCTCCTATTCTGTCAGTTTTATTTTGGCGATGTGGTAAACCGCGAAACGACTTTTTATCAAAATACATATGTCAATGGTGTTGATGTTTCTGGCCTGACTAAGGAGGATGCTAACAATCTTTTAACCACAAAATTTTTGGAAAATAAAGATAAGATCAATCTTACCCTAACTGACGGCGACAAAGAATGGAATATAAGAGGCAGTGATTTTGAAATGGTTGGAAATTTTGAAAACTCACTTGATAAAATAATCACTTATGGCAGAGAAGGAAACCTCTTTCAAAAGAAAAAAATTGAAAAACAAATACGCAAAGATGGTCTTATGCTTACAGTCTCCTATAAGGATCTGCTTGGCGGAGTCAATGAAAAGATCAATCAAATTGCAGATGAAATTGAAAGTCAAGCCAAAAGTGGACAAATTCAATTCAATCCAGACTCCGATGTTATGTTCAGCATAACTGAAAATCAAACAGGAATTCAGGTTGATAGGTTAAAACTTGAGGAAAAGATTAATAATGCAATTGAAAACAACGACTTTTCTGTGATAGAGATTCCGATCGAGGAAATTTTGCCGGACAGATCACTTGAGGATATGCTTGCAGATATTGTGCTGAGAAGTTCCTATTCAACAAATTACTCCTCCTCAAGCCAAAACCGAAAAGATAATATAAAACTCGCCCTATCCAAGTTTAATGGTATGATTGTGGAGCCTGGTGAAGAAGTTTCCTTCAATCAAACGACAGGGTCTCGTAACAGCGAAAATGGATACAAAAATGCTTACATAATTTTAAACGGAAGCTATACATCTGGTGTTGGCGGTGGAGTTTGCCAGGCATCAAGCACATTATATAACGCGCTTATACGTGCCGATATTGAAATTTTGCAAGTCAACCATCACTCACTTCCTCCATCCTATGTCCCGCTGTCATTTGATGCGATGGTCAGTGAAGGATATGCCGATCTTGTATTTAAAAATAATCTTGATACCCCTATCTATATTAAATGTATTTGTGATGACAAAACTGTTACTGTCGAGATCTATGGTCAGGCATTAGAGGACGGAATGATAATTCAAACTCGTACAGAGCTTGTCAAAGTTCTCCCTCATAAAGGAGATACGATCATCACCGACACAAAAAATGAATATGCAAATCAGGTACTATATAAAGGCGAATATTATCGCTTAAAATATCCGCAAGAAGGATATGAGACAAAGGGATATTTGCAATATATAAAGGACGGAGAAGTCGTCAAAGAAAAAGAGGTGCGACATGACCACTATCAACCTCAAGGTGGAATTATCGTGGAAGGAAATAACGAACTTGGAGAAGGTATGACTCTTCCCGCATCAAATGTAAAATACATATCCGCTCAAAAAGTGAACAAAAAGACTTATGAGAATGCCAAGAAAAAGTTTGGCATTGATTAAAAAATTCAGGGCAAATTAACCCGTAGGATTAAAACGAACTAGATTAAAAAGGAGAGATGCAAGAATTTGTCTTCTAAATTGCATAGGAGCAAGTTCCTGTATTTTTTCTTTTTCCCTAATACATTAATATTCCTTTTAAAGATTATACAATTATACAAGAAAAAGAACATATTGACTACAAAATTCAATATGTTCTTATTTTAATTCGTTGTCAGTTTTAAATAGCCAACATTAGTTGAAGTGTATTTTTCTCTTCATAGCCCTGAATTTAATTTTTTGTTTTTATAAAGATATTTTGCATTATTCTCTCAATATTCTATCTTGTGAATACAGTGTACTCTCCCTCCACTTGAACTTGTGCGAAATATGGAGTGATATAGCTTAGGCTCTCTTCGCTGAGTGCTGAGGTTGAAATTCTTAAAGTCGATGTGAGAAGAAAAACAATCATTTTTGTCAAATCACCCATTTCCATTTCAATAATTTCATTGACAACACTTGCGCTTTCAATTGTTATACTTTGAAGAGAAGTACAGCCTTCCAGTGTATTTGGGCCAATACTGACCACACTTTCAGGAATGACAAGTGATGTAAAACCATTATCAAAAGAATACATAAGGCGACAATTTTCATTTACAACATACTCGGATGGTGAAACCCCCTCTTGATAAGTTAAGCTTTGAAGTACAACATATGGATTCGATGAATTGCCAAGATACAGCTCATTGCCAGCTCCTGAAACTACTGGCACATCACTACTCATAATATTCCCCATAAATTTAATAGATGAAGGTATTGACAATGATGCAAGAGATGTACAGCCCCAAAAAGCATAATCCCCTATACTGGTGACTCCCTCTGCAATATTCACAGATGTTAAGGTTGTACAATTGTAAAAGGCATAATCTTCAATTATTGTAACTGTGTTTGGCACATCAAAGCTTGTATCTTCTCCAAAATAGCGATATAACACCGTTTGATCCTTGCTGTATACAGCATTTGATGAAGAATAATAATTTTGGTTTGAGCTTTCAACAGTGACGTTCGATATGTCTTGCTCATAAAAAGATTCAAAGTTTATATATACAACACCTGCCGAAACATTGACAGTTTTGGGATTGATAAACACATATTGGTCGTTTATATCATACACAATTTTACAGTCATCGTGAACGGTTATGCTATCTTGTGGTGAATTAATAAGCACAAGATAATTATTGTTTGCGTTTCCTAAATATATCCCTCCTCCAGCACTATCGGTATAGCTGTTGAGACTCGAAATATTCCAAAAAGCATTATCGCCAATATATTCAATTGAGTTTGGGATTGAAAGCTGTGTGATATTTGAACAATTTTCAAAAGCATATCTTCCAATACTGGTCACTCCTTCTGTGATTGTTACACCAGTGATTTGATCCAGATTACTAAAAGCAGAATCTGATATATTTGACGATATTGTGATATCTTCAACGGCCTGTCCATTGACATAAAGTGTTGAGGTGCTCTCTAAAGGAGCATCACCGGTACTACCTCCATGAGAAAAGTGGATGCCTGCCCACTCATCTAAAGTTCCTTCATAATAAACCTCTTGGGCTTGGGTGGTGGTTTGATAGAAAAGTGAATGACCAATTTCTGTCACACTTGTTGGGATATTTATTTTTGATACCGCTGAATAGCCAAATGCCTGACTGTTGATTTTGGTTACTCCTTCTGGTATTATAACCTCAGTGATATGTGGCGAGGAGAATGCTCCCATACCATCCATCACATTCAGCTCTACTCCAACTGCTGTTGTTTCATAGTCACTTCCCTCAACTGCGAGCAATCTGTCGCCAAATATCACTTGAATGTCCTGTGTCGTGCTTGAAGAGGTTGGATACATCATAAATTCAACCATAAGGCCATAGAAATTATATGAGTTTGCAGTCACCGATTCTGTATCGCTTAATTTATAAGTAATATCAGAAAAATATCCTTGTTGTGCCCAAACGGAGTGTACAGTCAAAAGCATTGACAACACATCCATACTGGTTCCAGTTGGAATTGTAAAGTCTGCAATTTTTATTTGAAGAGGATAGCTTCCTACACTCGTCAGAGGCTGGGATCCTGTCATATTGCATACATCGACAAAGGTCCATTCTGCATCCTGCTCCGTCTTGTATGAGTAGCCTCCACATATAGCTGCCATGGCAATCTTTTGATCTGCTAAGAAATTGTTTAACTCCGTCACATTGTCAATTGTGATTATCCATTCGTCTGCATTTCGCAAAGAATAAGATGATGGAATCGACACAACCTCTTGGTCTAAACCATAATAACTGGTCAGTGTGCCATCGAGAAATACAAAATCGTATTGCTGTGGTTCATACTCATCCACTGCAACTGTTATTCCACTTAAATCAATCGATGTGGTGTTTGGTGAGTTGATGGAAAGAGTGATGGTTCCAGAGATTGGGGTGGTAGAAGTTATTGGTGCATAGTTTTCCCCTTCTGGAATATCTTCTGTTGTTGGCTCTATCATTCCACTTGCCGATGCAATTACATTTGCGCTCTGAAGCTCAGACGACAGTGTCACATCTCCTGCCTCGTAAGTATTACTTGTGGTGTTGATAAGATCAAAGTGAATTTTAAAACTGGTGTTTGAGACCGTGTGAGTGCCAAGGCTGAGCGTTATGCCATCGTTGATATAACCTGGCATAAAGCTGGTGATCTCTATCTCGCTACCGTCTGAGTCCTCAAGGTGGACATTCTTGACATAGAGTGATCTGTCGGATATCTCAAAGTTTATCGTCCCTTCCATATTGATCGACTGGGTCT
>CALWTP010000034.1 GCA_944384495.1 uncultured Clostridia bacterium | reverse complement strand
ATCTCCTTAAAAAGGATTCGATTTTACTTCGAGTCAGAAATACTTCGCGTGATTTTTCGTTGGTGATTAGGTCAAGATATCTCTGACGGTAAATCGTTTCTGTGTCACTTAAACCATGAAATTTTTCAGGTAATGGTCTAAGGGTTTTTGATAGCAATACGATATCTTCTGCACGCACTGTTATCTCACCTGTTTGTGTAAGATATACCTCCCCCTCGACTCCAACAAAATCTCCAATGTCAATCATTTTTTTATAAAAATCGTAAGCAGTTTCATCAAGTTCATTCCTTCCAACAGAAATTTGAATCTTGCCACCAAAATCTCGAATTTGAATAAACCCAAACTTGCCCATGACTCGCTTAAAAATAATTCTTCCGGCAATTCTTACTCTTTCGCCCAATTTTTCTCTAGCCTCGCTAATGGTACAGGTCCGATCATATTTATCCTTATAAGGAATTTCTCCCATCGCTTTCAGATCTTCTATTTTCTTGCGTCTAATGTCAACCTCGCTTGACAACATCTGTGATTCTGCCATATTCTTCTCCTCATTCTGTTTTTAGCCTAAAAAAGCAAAACAACTTAAATTAAGTTAACACAAAAGAAGAATAATGTCAATTATTTATATCTTTTTTTATAATAATCATAATTTTTATAGACTTTATTGACATAGTTTTTGGTCTCTTCAAAAGGAATTATTTTTAAAGTCTTTCCGTCTGAGGAATACTCACTATTTTTGAGCCATTCTCGCACATTTCCCTGCCCTGCATTATACGCACAAAGTGCAACCTTTTCATCATTAAAATATCCAATCAGATATGCCAAATAATAACTGCCAAGGTTTATATTAAATTCCGCATCATATAATTTATCGTCGCTGTACTCTTCACTAATCTTATTTGATAACCATTTTGCAGTTTGGGGCATAAGTTGCATTATACCAATAGCCCCTTTTGAAGAAACAGCCTTTTCGTTAAAATTGCTTTCGGTGTTTGCTACTGAAGCAATCAAAGCGGCTTCTATTTGATATTTTTCAGAATATAATTTTATTTGATCGACATATTTCATTGGATAAAAATATGCGTAAACACAGCCTAGTAAATAGGTCAAAATTATTGATAGTATAGTTAAGCTAAAAATCGAAAAAAAACCTCTCATATTTTTATTTTATTTATTATTGCCACAAAAATACATAAGCTGAAAACTTAAATGAATAAATAAAACAAAATTGAGATGTTTGTTTTTACAAAATTCTCCTTAATACGTTCTGATAGCCTCTTTTAGTCACCTTAAAAAAGCCAAAAAACGAACGAAATGGTTTGACTTGTAAAAATGATTGTGCCAATGATAGGTTTGCTTCTCTAAATTTAACACTTATTCCACATGCTTGACCAACCTCTTTTGGAGTGTTTATTATTTCAGCTCTTATTCCTCTTTTTTGAAACATGTTTAAGAAATACAAAGTCTCATTTCTTGATCTAAAAACAGCCAATATATATTGCATATTATCTTCCTTTTAGCACAATTTTCCCTCATTAGCACTATATTGTAAATATAGAGGAAAGTTGACAATGATTTATTTAGACAATAGTGCCACCACTTTTATTAAACCAAAAGAAGTCATCAAAGCCGTAAATGATAGTTTGCTTCACTATAACGCTAATCCTGGTAGAAGCGGTCATAAAGCGAGTATAGCTTCAGCACTTCAGATTGAAACAACAAGAGAGAACTTATCTCGTTATTTCAACAATGGCTCGCCTAATAGAGTTATATTTACCCACAATTGCACCGAAGCTTTAAATATTGCCATTTTGGGCAATGTCAAAAGTCAAGGTCATATTATCTGTACTGAAAATGAACATAATTCGGTCTTAAGACCACTTGAGCACTTAAAACAAAGTGGACAGATAACCTATTCCATAGCATTTCAAGAAGAAAAAACAGGCATCACTCTTAACGATATAAAAAAAGTACTACAACCAAACACCTATATGATTATATGCAATCATATTTCAAATGTGAATGGAGCTATTGCTCGCATTAAGGAAATAGGCGAATTTTGCAAAAAACACAATATTATATTCGTTGTGGACGGCGCCCAAAGTGCCGGTCATATTCAAATTGATATGAAAGAAAATTGCATTGATTTTCTTTCCATAGCCGGACACAAAGGTCTTTATGCGCCTTTAAGCATTGGTGCTCTTATTATGGGTGAAAAGTTTGATCCTTCACCAATATTGTTTGGTGGAACTGGAACAAACAGCATAGAGTTATATCAACCAGATATTTTTCCGGAAAAACTTGAAAGTGGAACAATTTCAACACCTTTAATTTTAGGTTTAAATGCTGGTTTGAACTTCGTCAATCAAAATTTTGATCAGATAAAAAATAAAATAGATGATCTAAGCACCTATCTCAACTTTGAACTCAATAAACTTGAAGTTAGCGTCTACACCGAACCTGAAAATGCATATGGTGTGGTAGCATTTAATATAGAGGATTTAGATTCAAATGAAGTAGCCAATATTTTAAATGAAAAATATGATATCTGCGTAAGAGGAGGTTATCACTGCGCCCCAATTAAACATAAAGCTTTGGGTACTTTAAATCAAGGTGCAGTAAGGGCCTCGATTTCATATTTTAATACGTTTACCGAAATACAAAAACTCATATATGCAGTAAAACATATAAAACAAAATGCAAAAAGATATAAGTTATAAAATAATAACATAATAGTTATAAAAGAGCACTAGTATGCAACGCATACTAGTGCTCGATATCTTTATTTTTCGTTATTTTTAGGCATAATTCTTTTTAGGTCTATTCTTCCCTTTTCGTCTATTTTTATAACCTCAACCTCAATAACATCACCAATTTTGACTGCATCTTCAACTTTGGCAATTCTTTTATTTGAAAGTTTTGATATATGAATCATTCCCTCTTTGTTGCCTCCGAATTCTACGAAAGCACCAAAATTCATGATTCTTACAACTTTTGCATCGTAAACATCTCCAACTTCGACATCTTCAACTATGCCAAGAATAATCTTTTTAGCTTTTTGCGCCATATCAATATCTTGTGAAGCAATAAATACTTGTCCATCATCATTTATGTCAATTTTTACACCTGTTTCATCAATGATTTTATTAATCATTTTCCCGCCAGTTCCAATCACGTCTTTAATTTTTTCAGGATCAATATTAAAGGTTATAATCTTTGGTGCATATTTAGAAAGTTGTGGACGAGGTTCTTTTATCTCTCGAAGAAGCTTATTCATTATAAACATTCTACCATCTCTTGCCTGTTTTAAAGCTGTCGTCAAAATTTCCTTGTTTATACCTTTGATCTTTATATCCATTTGAATTGCAGTAACACCAAGTTCTGTTCCTGTTACTTTAAAATCCATGTCTCCTAAGAAGTCCTCAAGTCCCTGAATATCACTTAGAACAGCAACCTTTCCAGTCGTATCATCTTTAATAAGGCCCATTGCAATACCGGCGACAGGTCTTTTAATTGGTACACCTCCATCCATTAATGCAAGCGTTGATCCGCAAACAGAAGCCATTGAGGAGGAACCGTTTGAAGATAATACTTCAGATACAAGTCTTAAAGCATAAGGAAATTCCTCTTCGCTTGGAATAACAGGCTCTAGTGCACGCTCTGCAAGTGCGCCATGCCCAATTTCCCGACGCCCCGGAACCTTAATGCCTCTTGCCTCTCCAGTCGCATATGCTGGCATATTATAATGATGAACATATCTATTTACTTCCTCATCATCCAGCCCATCGAGTTTTTGCATATCGGAGACTGTTCCCAAAGTCAACGAAGTTAAAACTTGGGTTTGTCCTCTAGTGAAAATGGCACTGCCGTGAGCTCTTGGCAATATTCCGCATTCGCACCATATAGGTCGAATTTCTGTCAATGATCTTCCATCAGGACGAATTCCATCATTGAGAATCTTGGCCCTTACTTTTTCTTTTGTCATCTTATATAAGACTTCACCGATAGCTTTTTCGCTTTCAGGATAAATCTCAGCAAAATGATCTTTGGTCTGTTTGTCCACTTCATCTTGTCTAGTCTGTCGTTCATGCCTATCAAATGTGTCTAAAGCGTGATCCAAAAGCTTATCAGCAAATTGTCTTACATCATTGTTGATTTCGTCTGGAACAATATTATACACTAGGTTTTCACAAACAGGTTTGCCAATCTCTGCCTTGATCTCTTTTTGGAATAAAACAATTTTTTTGATTTCTTCGTGAGCAAACATTATCGCATTTAACATTGTTTCTTCAGGTACTTCTTTTGCACCAGCCTCAACCATAAGAACAGCATCCTCTGTTCCTGCAACTGTCAAATGAATTAGCGATTTTTCCCTTTCTTCTTGTGTTGGATTGATTATAAATTTATC
Organism: uncultured Clostridia bacterium; assembly: GCA_944384495.1. GTDB lineage: Bacteria > Bacillota > Clostridia > Christensenellales > UBA1242 > Caccovivens. The sequence goes on along the minus strand of CALWTP010000034.1, from coordinate 9,507 downwards.
GTCAACCAATCCCACCTGAACTGATCCTGTCGGCCCCATGAAAGGGATGTCTGATATCGACAACGCAAAGCTTGATCCAAGCATTGCCAGTGGCTCTGGTGCCACATCAGGATCAACAGACAAAACTGTGGCAATAACACACACATCATGATAAAACCCTTTTGGGAAAAGCGGTCGCAAAGGCCTATCTATAAGCCTGGAAGTAAGTATTGCCTTATCCGAAGGCTTTCCTTCTCTTTTTTTAAATCCTCCTGGAATCTTTCCAACAGAATACATCTTTTCCTCAAAATCAACTTGAAGCGGGAAAAAGTCAATGCCTGGTCGTGGCTGAGCGGACATTGTTGCATTAACCATCACCACAGTATCCCCACATCTTACAAGGCAACTACCATTTGACTGTTCACATAATCTGCCAGTCTCAAAAGAGACTTCTTTTCCACCAATATCAATTTTAAAAATTTTTGCATCTTCTTTCATAACATCTCCTTAGACATTTTATTTTAAATTAAAAGAGGGAACAAAAAAACAATGCTCCCCCTTGTCAATCTTAAATTACTTCACTTCACGAATAGAAAGTTCTTTTATAAGACTTCTATAGGCTTCAATATCTCTTTCTTTAAGATATAGCAAAAACCCTTTTCTTTTTCCAACCATCTGTAAAAGACCACGTCTAGAATGATTGTCTTTTGGGTTTTTCTTTAAGTGCTCTTGTAAATGATTTATCCTAGCAGTCAAGAGTGCAACCTGTACCTGAACTGAGCCAGTATCATTTTCAGAAAGCTTAAACTTATCAATAATTTCTTTCTTTTCCATAACTCCTCCTATTTTTTCTTAAACCCTTAAGCGAAGTAAAGCGTCAGAAGGTCTCCTCAATACTGCGACAAAAGGCTTTATCGACTGTGGCAGTATAACATATTTTATTTCTTTTGTAAAGAATTTTTTGGCTAATTATAAAAATTTTTCTTTTTTTCAATCATTTCATCTATTCTCTTAATATAATCCTCTATAAATTTCACATTAGCCTCTCTTTCGATTCTATTTTCAATGTTAAAAACTCTCTTACTGATAGCACCAGCGCCAATTCCTATAATTGAGTTGGTCTCCTCCATACTATCGATGTTAAATATACATAAATCATCATCTCTAAAATACCCAACATTTTCTAATCCACATAATTGATTTTTTTGTCGATAGAGATAATATGGTTTGTAACCATGTTTTTGTAATGTTTCTTGAGCATAGCTTACCATTAGAGGAACGTCTCTGTCGTTAAGTTTTTCCCTATCATCCTTTAATTGGGCCCCATTTTTCACCGATAATGTATGGACGGTTACATTATTGGGATATAGATCTAAAATGGTATTAATTGTCCGTTTAAATATTCCCAGTTTTTCGCCCGGCAAACCAGCAATAATATCCATATTCACCACAAAGCCTTTCACTAGAGCCATCGAATATGCCTCAAGAACTTGACTATTTTTTTGACGCCGTCCTATTCTTTTCAATGTGGCTTCACAGAATGTCTGAGGATTTATAGATATCCTGGTAACTTTATTATTTTTCATGATTTCAAGTTTGCTTTCAGTGATGGTATCAGCTCGTCCAGCCTCAACGGTAAACTCGTCAACTGGAAAATTTATCGCACTAAGTAGTCTTTCGAGCTGTTTATCGTTTAACACAGTTGGTGTACCGCCACCTATATAAATATTTCGCACAATATATGCCTTATTTTTTATAATTTCCTTGACTGCTGAAAGTTCTTTAAGAAGACACTCGACATACAGATTGACCTTATCTTTGATGTTGGCCAATTCACTCGATATGAAAGAGCAATAGTTACAACGAGTTGGACAGATTGGAATGTTTATATACAAGTCAACAAGATTATCGTTTCTAATTATACATTTTTGATTTTTTAAAATACTATTAACTAATTCTGCTTTACTTTTATCAACAAAATAATCCTTTTGCAGAACTTCACTAATCAGGTATTCTTTGGCTTCGCCATACACTATTAAATCTCGTGCAAACTTTGTAGGACGGACCCCAGTTAAAGAACCCCATGGGAGTTTTTTGTTTAAAAGCGAAGATAGAATTTTATATAAATGATTTTTGACCATACGTTTTTTATAGGACTTCTGCCTTAATAAAGATAAACTTGTATCAAGATAATAAGAAAATTGGAATTTTCGGTCAAATCCTTTATAAAATACAACAAAATCATTGACGTATTTATTCTGATCATTTGATTCAATATGCTCTATGTCAAGCTCTAAGTCACAGTCGAATAAATTGACCAGATCCTGTAATTCTATAACATATTCTGCTCTATTGCTTTTAATCATCCCTCGCTCCTTTGTACACTGATAACATTTTTTATTTTGGATAAGCTTCCTATTATATCCTCAAGCTCTTCTTTATTTTTTACTTCAACCACAAGTGAACAAAAGAATTTATCATCTGACACTTTGATATCTAGGCCTTTAACGGAAATCTTTTGGCTTGTGATATTTGTGGAAAATTTGGCAATATTATCGTCTGCTTTATACGCAATAATCCTTAACACTACGGTAAATGTAGCATTCTCTCGTGCCTGCCAGCTGGCCTCGATTAATCTTTCTTGCTCTAAGTATTTTAAATTAGGACAAGTTTTTCTATGAAGAGTCACACCCTTTCCTCGCGATATATAACCGATTATGTCATCTCCTTCTACTGGATTGCAACAACCAGCAAATTTGACAAGCATACCGCTGTCTCCATCTATAAGCACCCCTTCCTTATTTCTCTTTAAGTGTACAACAGAGTCAGCTTTTAAAGGTTTTTCATTATCTGTGTTAAAAAGGTTTATAAGTCTTGTAACTGTGTTTTGAGCGGAAACTGATCCCGAACCTATAGCGGCATAAAGCTCATCCACCCCATCCACATTACTCTTTTTTAAAACATTATCAAGGTACTTGTTGTTTAACAGTTGAGATGGACTATAACCTCTATCTTGTACAACTTGGTTGAACATCGTCTTGCCAAGCCTGATATTATCTTCCTTTAGCTCGTTTTTAAAAAAACTCTTTATTTTACTTCTAGCAGAGCTTGTCTTGACATATTTCAGCCAATCTCTCGATGGACCTTTTGAATGGGTATTTGTAATAATCTCAACGATGTCACCATTGCAAAGCTTTGTGGTTAATGGTTTTAATTTTCCATTTATCTTTGCACCGACACAACTATTTCCAACCCCAGTATGAATAGCATAGGCAAAATCTATCGCGGTGGAACCTTCAGGGAAATCAAGAACCCTTCCCTTTGGTGTTTGCACTACAATAACACCGCTATAAAGCTCTCCTTTTAAAGTGTTTATAAACTCTTCATCTGACATATTTCTAGCATTTTCAACCGTTTGTCTAAACCATGTCAGCCTGTTATCAAAATCATCCTTCTTGTCTTTTTTCTCTTTATAAAGCCAGTGAGCATATCCACCATACTCGGAGTCTTCATGCATTTGTTTCGTTCTTATTTGAATTTCAAGAGGATGTTGATTTTCAACGATAACAGTCGTATGCAAGGATTTATATCCGTTTGGCTTAGGGTTTGCGATATAATCCTTTACCCTGCCATTCATAGGTTTATATATTGCATGAATCTTACCAAGCACAGCATAACAATCTTCCACACTTGAAACAATTACTCGCATTGCCAAAATATCGTAAACCTGATCTAAAGTATATTTCTTATTGTGAAGCTTATTAAAAATTGATGAGATATGCTTGATACGTGATATTATCTTTCCCTCAATCTTAAGTTCTTTTAAAATCTGCTCCAGTCGTTTATAAGTAATATCTAATTGTTTTTCATTTTCCTCTTTTTTGCTTTCAATCGCAAGCTTTAATTTATAATATTCTTGAGGATATTCAAGTCTGACAACGTTGTCATAAAGATTTTGTTTTAATTTATCAAGACCCAATCTTTCAGCTAAAGGCACATGGATATCTTTAACTTGTCTTACAAAGTTTTTTTGAGTAACACTAAGCGGACGCTCAAGAATTGAAATATCATAATAAATTCCAGCAAGTTTAATAATCACAACTCTCATATCCTTGCCCATAACAATAAACATGCGTTTGATATCATCAATTTCTTCGCTTAGAGTCAGTTGATTGATATCTCTGATGGTCTTAAAATCTTCCACCATCGATCTTTCATCGTCTGTTAAATTCTCACTTAATGCCTCAGCACTTTGAGGGAAGATTTTAAATAATTGATAATACAAAAAAGCCACCGCGGAATCTTTGCCCAATTTTCCATCTATAATAAAATTCAAAATAGTGTTTATTCTTTTAAAATTGAGATCACTTGCCAAAACTTCTTCGATAATTTTATCTTCTTGTTCAGCAATCTCATAATTCTTTTTTATTTTTAGAGCTATTTCTTCTTTTAAATTATCCATTTCTATCTCCTTTAAAAGTTTCCTTTAAAAGTTCTAAAGATTTATATATTTTTGAATTTGTCAACTCACTCTTTATATTTTTGTTTACCTTTATTTCTAGTACAGCATTTTCTTTAATATTTATCAGTTTAAGTTGATTAAATACAAGAAGCGCACTGTAAAAAGTTGAAAAAGAGATTTGATTTCCAATACTAGTTATACAAGAATCATATAAGTCAAAAACATTGTATATAGATTTGCTCTCTTTGGATGATATAGCTTTAAATATTTTCCCAAATGTGTTGCGAGCTAAATCAATTCCACTAAATTTTTCAAGATCTGGTTTCTTTTCTATTGGTATAAAAATTTGCGCGTTGCTAATTTTATTTAGCGCTGAAATAAACTTAGTGTCCAACACCGGAGATAAAAAGATAATTTTTGAAAAGTTTTTAGCCCAATTAATGCCTTTTGGTGACAAAAGCAAAGAATTATAACCCACTTCGCTGTCACTATAAATACTGAACTGATAGATGTTTTTGGTGCTGTAATTCTTTGCAAATTGCACATAGTCAAAACATGAATATGTAACAAAGCAAGTCCCAAAAACACTGGTTGTTGTCGCCCCAACGAAAGAAAGTAATTCTTCCTTTGGATATAGCATAAATTTAGCGCCACTTTTCCCATCTATAACCAGTTGATTTATTTCTATAGTATTAAGCTTTTTGTATGCATCTTCAATAATAAAACTTCCCCCATCAAATGCATCCACAATCCCTCTTTGTGATCTTGGTTGAAACTCAAAAATAAATGATTTTTGTCGGGAAAAAATAATTTTATTATAGCTGTTGACAAAATTAAAGTAGGTCAATTTTAAATTGCCAATTTTTATATTTGCATGTTGTGGAAATTTTTTCATTGGCTCAATTTCAATGTTTGTTGCACTTATCTTAAACTTTGGTTTTGGATTTTCACAGCCATATGGCTCCAGCAGACTCAATTGTTTTATAAAATCATCATCAATCTCTCCCTCTGAGATTTCTTGATCATAGTATTTTATTGGAATAAAGACCTCATCACTGACATTATTGATTGTAAAGTCATTGATCTTCTGTACAAAAAGCTGAAAATTTTCTTTTTTTAGTGTAAGGCCCGCAGCCATTGAATGACCGCCATAAGTTTCCAAAATATCTTGTAATGATGAAAGCAATTGATGAATATTTATATCAACAATACTTCTCCCTGAACCATAAAGATAACCACCCTCCTCGGCAAATAAAAAGGTAGGCAAATGATATTTTTCCACTAATCGAGAGCATACTATTCCTAAGACACCCTTATCCCAATGATCAGATTTCAATGCAATCACTCTTAATTTGCTAAAATCAAAGTTCTCTAATTGTTTTTCACTGTCCTCATAAATTCGATTGCACAATTCTTGACGTTTGATATTGTGATTTTTGATTTTTACAAGATCTTTTCTTATTTTGACCGGATCAGTTTCAAAATAAATTTTAAGCGAATCTCCCGCATCACCCATTCGACCTGAGGCATTCAATTTAGGACCGATTTTAAAGGAAATCTCGGTAGCGCTCGGATTTAAAAGACTGATCTCATTTTCTTTAAACATCATCTTTAATCCAATTGGTAAATACTTGTCACATAGCTTGAGCCCCTTTGTCACAATAGTACGATTTTCGTCCTTTAAAGGCACAATGTCGACAATAGTTGCTATTGCAGCGATGGGAAGAAAAGCCTCTGCCTTCTTATCCCCAAGCAGGGCCTGGGCAAACTTAAAAGCAACTCCCGTCCCACAAAGCTCTCTAAAAGGATATTGTTGATCTTGCATCTTTGCATTGACAACGATGGTCTTAGGTATAATATCTGGAATTTCATGATGATCGGTGACAACCACATCAATACCTATGTTCTTGGCATATTCAATTTCATCATAACACGATATACCGCAATCTACTGTTATGATCAAATTTGGCATAAAAAGATCAGCAATCTTATCGATTACCTTTTTTGTCAAGCCATAACCATCAATATATCGATTTGGTAAATAGTAATTGGCCTCAATACCAAATTGTTTCAGTGTTTTAAGCATGATAGCCGTTGCACTTACGCCATCCACATCATAATCGCCAAAAACAAGTACCCTATCCTTGAGTTCTTTAGCAAGTTTAACCCTATCAACAAGTTCCTTCATGCCTTTAAGAAGCATAGGATCATGTAAAGTCCTCGGATGAAGATATTCTTCAAATTGATCTTCGGTGTTTATACCTCTTGATAAAATTAAATCGGCAATTCTTTCAGATAAATTAAACTTGTTTGCAAAATATTGTACTTGATCGGCGTCTTTATTAAAAAATTTTTTAAAAATCATGTCGCCTTACTCTCTTTGATATAATTATATTAAATAAGATAAAATTAAGCAAGCGAATTAACATAATTAAATGAATAAAAAATAGCACCTTTGTGCTACTTTATACGAGCTTGATTACACTGTCATAAAATTTTGGCTACTTCTTATATATTATGCGATGACAATGTTCACAAGTTAAAATTTTATCACTATCTAGTTTTGCAATGTTTGCATATGGAAGCTCTATGTGACATCCTCCACAGCTATTGCCTTTCAGTTCAACAAATATAGGAAAAATATTTTCTTTTCGCCTTTTTTCGTAGGCTTCGAGCAATTTTGGATCAACCTTTTTTGCAAGAGCCTTAAGTTCGTTTTCAAGTTTTACTTGTCTTTCTTCAACCGCCCTCTGATCATTATCAAAGCCTTCTTTAAACTTTGAATATTTTTCTTTTGCGCTATTGAAAGATTTTATTGTCTTATTAAAATCACTTAAAATAACATTCATACTCTCTGCAAGCGATGTCAAGTTCTTTTCAAGTATAGTCAAATTTTGACTAAGTTTCTCAATTAGTGAATTTGTTTTTTCGATTTCTTGATCACTGAGCGAATTAGTTCCCCTCTCAACCATCTGTGCAATTTTGTCCTGCTGGACTTTAAACTGCTTCTTTACTTTATCTATATCCTCTAAGAGTTTGCTTGCTTTTTCTTCCAATTTCAGAGAATGCGCTTGTGCGGTTTTCATATTTTCACGCATAATATTCGCGTTTTTCTTGTTGATATTATCTTTCAACCGCTTTTCGATTTTAAAAAGTTCTCCATCAAGATTCTGATAATTTAAAATTTGTTCAATATTCATTTATTCCTCCTATCAATCAATAAAATCTACTAATTTTTTACTCCTATTAGGATGTTTTAACTTCCGCAAAGCTTTGGCCTCTATCTGTCTTATACGCTCTCTCGTTACACTAAATTCCCGTCCAACCTCTTCCAATGTTTTGCTCTTTCCGTCAATAAGACCATATCTTTCCATTAAAACCTGTTGCTCTCTTGGTGTCAGTGTTTCAATAACCGCTAATAATTGTTCATGCAGAAGTTTTTGTGATGCAATTTCCATAGGACTTTTAGCCGATTCATCCTCGATAAAATCGCTCATTTTGCTGTCTTCCTCTTCACCAATAGGAGTCTCCAGCGATACGGGATCGAGTGCGCTTTTTTGTATTTCTACGACTTTGCTTTCAGAAATTCCCATACTTTGTGCGATCTCTTCAGTTGTTGGCTCTCGTGAGAGTTTTTGAGTTAATGCTCGCACAGTTCTTCCATAACGGTTTATTGTTTCCACCATGTGGACAGGAAGACGAATCGTTCTTGATTGATCGGCTATAGCCCTTGTAATTGCTTGTTTAATCCACCAAGTCGCATATGTTGAAAACCTAAAGCCCTTTGTGTAATCAAACTTCTCTACAGCACGTAATAGGCCCATATTCCCTTCTTGAATCAAATCCAAGAAAGATAGCGAATTGGCACTTGACCAACGTTTGGCAACTGATACCACAAGTCGTAAGTTGGCTTGACATAGTCTTGCCTTTGCCTCTTCGTCTCCTTCCAAAATCTTTTTTGCCAGTTCAATCTCTTCCTCTGGTGTCAGTAAAGGAACTTTTCCTATATCCTTTAAATACATCTTGACAGGATCATCAACAGTTGCAAGAGTGGAGAAATCGTTTAAATCAACATCTGCCTCCTTCTCAATATCACTCTTCAAAATTCTGATTTTATTATGTTTTAAAACATCAATAAATTTCTGAATTTCCACTGCAGACAACTCTTCAAATCTAAGAAGACGCGAATAAATTTCCTCTACATTTATAGAGCCTTTTTTTGTCGCAACATCAGCAATTTTTTTCATCTCAAGTTCTATTCTGCTATCGGTCATAAAATTCCTCCAAATTTTTTAGTTTTAACTGTCTATTAATCTCATTGATTTCAAGCATTATTTTTTGTCTTTCACTGCTACTTTCACAATTTTTAAATTGTTCTGTTAGTAATTTTTGTTTTTCCAAAAGATAATTGCTTGCGATAGTCCATAGGCACTCATTAAAATATCTTAAAGCGTCTGGATAATTGTCCAGTTGCATATTTAAACAATCCTTTACGATAGGCATCGTTTCAATATCAAAATAGTCATAGTATGATGAAATTTTGATATGTTTTTTGGCAAGATCAATAACCTCTTTGAACCTCGGCAACAGCTTTTGGTAATTAATTTTCTTATCAACATAGTCTTTGTTATGGATGATGGAACTCAGTACAAACTTCACAGCTTTAATATTGCCATTTTCCCTTGAAATTAAAACACTTTCAGCCGGTTTTTCGTTACTTTGATTGACTTGGCCAACCTTTATCTTTTCAAGGTCCCGCCGAAGTATGTCTAGCGGTATATTTGTTAGTTGTCTTAATTTTTGCAAATAGGGATCTTGTTCGCTATCAAACTCCAACTTGCTTATGTATTTCAAAATGACCGATGCAAACTTGCCTCTTTGTTCAGCACTTTCAAGGTTATAGCCTCTTTTCTCAATTTCAATCAGATAATCTATCACCGGCAAGGCATTTTCTATAATGCTTTGCATTTTATCTCTCCCATATTCTTTTATAACTTCATCGGGATCTTTGCCTGCTGGCAATATTGCAATTTTTATATTTTGCATAATCTGTCGGCACAAGGCTT
>CALWTP010000033.1 GCA_944384495.1 uncultured Clostridia bacterium | reverse complement strand
TCAAATAATAAAGACCATGTGATGTTAAAATTTACTGGTATAAATTTAAAAAAATTCCTGACGTCTTTCTGTGCTGGCTCGTCATCACATAGTTTAAATAAATATTAGTCTTATTGAAATGTGACTTCGTCATGCTTAGTTTGACTTCTGATAATAAAACAAATTTCCACAATTGGAGGAATTTTTATGAGTTTATTTGTAATTGCGCAAATCGTAAGCGTGATAACCATTATAACAACGGTTTTAGCTTTATTTCAAAAAGAAAAATTTAAAACCATGATATTATTTACAATCTCGAATTTATCAATGATGGCAACCTATTCATTGCTCGGGAGATGGCTGTCACTGATTCTTGTAGGTATTGCAAGTGTTAGAACCTTTATATATTATCTCTATGCTGTAAAAAATTTAAAACCAAATTATATCGTGATGGTGGCTTTTGAAGTAGTGCTTGTTATTGTATCAATCTTACTATGGGAAGACTATTTAGATTTACTTATGCTGATCAATCTATGTATGCTTACATATATGACATGGCAAGATAATATGAAATTGATAAGGGCAGGATATGTGGTATCTGCATTACTGCTTATAACATACGATATTCTGGTGAAAGCCTATGTCGGGATGATAAGTGAAGTTATTTTGCTTGTTTCTTCTGCTATATCAATAATTCGTTATGATATTAAGGGAAGAATTGACGATATTGTGACTTATTTTTATCAGACGATAGCACCATTTCATAAAACAAGGGTGGAAGACCGTGGAGAGTATGTAACGGTTATCTCGGAGAGTGTCAGTGATGTTTTCAACAATTTTGTTTATATCAAAAATCCTTTAGAGTATAAAAAATATTTGGATGAGGCAAAAAAGATAATGTTTGAAAATGACAAAAAACCCGCCATTTATTTTCAATCTAAAAACAATGAAAATATCCAGTTTATCATCGAAACTTCCCGTGAAAATATATTATTGTTTCGAGACGTTTGGATGAAACTTAGAGACGGTTATAATACAATAAAGAAAAAAACTCCACTTATCAGCAACGTAATCTGCAAAGAGGTTGATGAAAAATATAAAGATGATATAATTTATTTGTTTAGGGAAGGATTTATAAGATCGCAGGGCGGAGCGGTGTATAAATTCGATGAGGAGTATATCAATAATTATCAAGAATTTTTGACTGACGAAAATTTAAAGAAATACAACGTCTCTCCCTATCTTGCGTTTTATGAAGAAAAACCAATTGCATTGCTCTTTGTATATAGAAATTGCACCAATGCTTTTTTGTGTCAAATTACAACCTTAGAAAAGTATAGGCGATTGGGAGTGGCGACATTGCTGATTAATAGGGTGGTTGATATCGAAAGAAAGAAAGGAATAGGACAGTTTTATTTGGTTACAGAAAAATATACATATCTTGAAAGTTTTTATTTAAAAAATAATTTTGAAGAAATTTCCCAGGGTGTTTGTATACAAGTTAAGGATAATACTGATAAATCTTCTTTAGATAAGAAAGATGACGATTTATCTTAATGTGACAATAAAAAAAATGACAAGGATGTTTGGCAAAATTTAACAAAATAATTTTTTAAAAATGTGAAATTTGTTTGACTCGGGAGCACTCCCGATGATAGAAGAAGGCTATCTGTTAAAAGGAGATCAAAACGGAATATGTAAAGTTAAACGATGATGTTAAAATACCACTGCTTGGTATTGGAACATTCACTCTTTCACCAAGCGAGGCAGAAAATTCAGTATTAAGCGCCTTAAAAATTGGCTATAGATTAATTGATACTGCCAATGCTTATATGAATGAAAGAGCGGTTGGAAGAGCTATAAAAAGAAGTGGAATACAAAGAGAGGAAATTTTTCTTGAATCAAAATTATGGCCGACTGTTTATAATAAGAGTGATGCAATAGATCAAATGCTGGAGAGATTAAATGTTGATTATGTTGACCTATTACTCTTGCATCAACCTGCCGGGGATTATATTCAAGGATATAAAATGATGGAAAAGGCAGTAAAGGCCGGGAAAGTGCGTTCAATAGGAATATCAAATTTTGAAGGGGAGCCATTACAAAAGACTTTGCAAACATGCAAAATTTTGCCGTCTGCTCGCAAGTCAAAATGCAAGTTATGTCAGCGGATCCGTTTATAATGTTGACGGAGCTTCCGGGGCTTTATAAATTTAAGAACTGTTTTTTTTGATAATTATTCTGCTTGTAAATAAGTCAAAGAAATTATAACCTAAATGTTTTGCGATTCTACCAAGTAAAAATGCTTAAAATGGTCTTCTATAATTATTTATAAAACATTTTAAGCATTTTTGATGGCTTTGTCTTGCAGGACATAACTTTTTATTTCTATATCATTTTTGCACTTTTCTTTTCTTGTAAAATAATGAAAATGAATTAATGGGCTGTTTAAAACAATATGCTTTGTCAGTATGGAAGGATAACTTGTTTTGTAATTTACTCAAAAAATATATAAAAACAGTTGATTTTTTTATTTTTTTTTGCTATATTAATAGAGCAATCCTATGTGGTTGCATATATATTAATAACTCCTTCTGCGGGAGTGGCTCAGTGGTAGAGCGTTGCCTTGCCAAGGCAAATGTCGCGGGTTCGAATCCCGTCTTCCGCTCCAGTGGTACCATCGCCAAGTGGTAAGGCCAAGGTCTGCAAAACCTTCATTCCCCGGTTCAAATCCGGGTGGTACCTCCAAATGGGCCCATAGTTCTGTGAATTATGGAACTTGTGGCGACCAATTGGTCGCCTTTCTAATTTTAAAAAAGTATATATGCTGGTGTGGCGGAATGGCAGACGCACGGGACTTAAAATCCCGAGGTGGCAACACCGTGTGGGTTCGACTCCCACCACCAGCACCATTGGAGAAAAAACTGCGCTTCTGCCTAGGCTCACCTTTGGTGAGCCATCGGCGGGGGCGCTTGTTTTTTCTCCACTCGCGACCAAACGAAAATGCTAAAGCATTTTGTCGCGACTTTTGTTTCCTATTTTTAATCTTCACTCCGCCATGCGGTTGAAGTATTGTTTTATAGCTCGTTATTACAATTTTATAATTTATCTTATACTTATTAAAAACGGATAAAAAAGTTGACAAAAGTATGACTAAATGATAATATGAATTATGTAAGAATACAATATAATAAGGAGATTTCTAATGGAAACGATGTTTTGGGTGTGGCTTGCAGTGATTGTGGTTGGAATAATAGTTGAATTGGTTACTTTTGAACTGGTTTCAATTTGGTTTTCGGCAGGAGCGGTAATTCCTTTTATCTTGGCTGGAATTGGCGGTATAAGAGTTGAGATACAGATTGCTGTATTTGTAGTAGTTGCCGCGGTGCTTATTATTTTTGTTAGGAAATATGCTCAAAAATGGTTGTTTAGAAATATGAAGGACAAAACAAACATAGATTCTTTAGTGGGAAAAGAATGTAGACTCCTTGAGGATACTGATTTTGAAAAAAATGGCACTGTAAAAATAAATGATATTACATGGACTGCGGTTAGTGTTGATGGAAATCTTATAAAAAAGGGAAGCTTTGTTGAAATAGTTAATGTAAATGGCAACAAACTTTTGGTTAGAAAAATTGAAGAAAAGAGACAGATAAGCGAGGATAGTGAGGAGATTAAACCTGAAAATAAACAATCACAAGAAAACAAAACAGAAAATAAGGGGGAATAAAATATGAGTGCATGGGGTGTTGTTTTAATAGTACTTGGCGTTGTTTTGCTGATAACACTTTGTTTATCGGTCCGTATTGTCAGGCAAGCCACTGCAGTTGTCGTTGAAAGACTTGGCAAATACAGAAAGACTTTAGATGTAGGGGTTCATGTAATCTTACCGTTTTTTGATCGAACCAGCAAGCCAATTTCACTCAAAGAAATTGTTGCAGATTTCAAACCACAACCGGTTATTACTAAGGACAATGTTACGATGCAAATTGATACGGTTGTATATTTTCAGATAACAGATGCAAAATTGTTCACATATGGAGTTGATCATCCAATAAAAGCTATTGAAAATTTAACAGCAACGACACTAAGAAATATTGTCGGAGAACTTGAGCTTGATGAAACTTTGACTTCAAGGGATACCGTAAATACCAAAATGCGAGTTATTCTTGATGAGGCGACCGATGCATGGGGTATAAAAATCAATAGGGTAGAGCTTAAAAATATTCTTCCACCAAAAGACATTCAAGATGCCATGGATAAACAAATGAAAGCAGAACGTGAACGAAGGGAACAGATTTTACGTGCAGAAGGCGAGAAAAAATCCAGTATACTGGTGGCAGAGGGAGAAAAACAGGCAAAGATTTTACGTGCAGAAGCAGAAAAAACAGCAAAAATATTGGCAGCCGAAGCTCAAAAAGAATCTTTAATTGCTATTGCCGAAGGTGAAAACCGGGCTATTAATTTAATAAATCAAGCAAATCCTGACGCCTCATATATTACTCTTCAAGGCTTTGAAGCATTAAAAGTATTGGCCAATGGAAATGCAACAAAGATAATAGTTCCAAGTGATATTCAAAATATTGCAGGGCTTTTTGCAAGTATCAGTGAGGTAGTCAAAAAAGATGAAAATCTTGCCAAAAAGACGTTAGATCAAGAAAATGTTGAAGAAATGGCGGTTGTTGATACTGACAGTACTGATAAAAATGAATAAATTATAAGCAATTTAAAAATAAAAGATTTTTTTTGGAGGATAATATGAAAAGTATGAAATTAAGTTTATTATATATCGGCAACATTTTACTCGCCACACTTATTTATATTTTCTTGGGACAACCTTATATCAAAGGAGGCTTTTCAGCAGGGATATATGATGTTGATTTGGGAAGTATAAACGGTTATGATATCATTGGCAACTATTTTGATGGGAATTCCACACAAGTTATGATGGCTCTTTCAAATTTATTTGTCGCAATTTTTGCCGGTTTAGTTATATTATTATCTATTTACGGCCTGTTGGTTTCAACTGGAATTGTAAAGACAAAAGCTGTGAAGTTGTTGAATCTTATCAATGTAGGCCTTTCTTTAATTGTATTTGTTTTCGCAGCAATTGGACTTTTTTGTACCGTTGGAGAAACTGATTCGAATGCAATATCTCAAAACACAACTGAAGTAGGCTGGGCAAATATTGTGAATTTGGTTGTGGGATTTATCGTTCTTATTGTTTCAGTGATTGCATTTTGTAGTGCTAAAAAGAGAAAAGGAAAGAGATCTTAAAAAAATGAAATTGTCAAGATAAATGGTCTTGACAATTTTTTATCTTTTGCATGCAAACTTTGAGCAATTTACTTTTAGAATTACAACGTATTGGAATAATTCTTTATTATAAAAACTGAAATTTATACAAAAAAAATAATTAAAATTTGATGTGAATAATTAAAATATTATTTACAGTTTGATATTTAATTGCAATTTTGATATTTTTTATTTTGAATTATAAAAGTATGGCTTATATAGCCATACTTTATATATTTTATTATTCGTGTCGCAAAGATTCAACTGGGTCAAGTTTCGCAGCCTTGGAAGCAGGGTAGAGTCCGGCAAGTACACTTATTACAACACTTATAGCAAGTGCAATAAAGAAATAATACCAGAGCATTGAGATCGGAGCAAAACCAATTAAGGATTTAAAGATTGCGATAAGGATTCCACCAATAATGAGCGAGAAAATGATCCCCACAATACCACTTAGGACACCTATTAAAAGGCTTTCGGTACTGAAAATAAGCTTGATATCTTTTTTTCTTGCACCAATGCTTTTAAGCACACCTATTTCTCTTGTTCTTTCAGACACACTCATATATAGCACAACCAAAATCATTATAAGTGCAACAATAAGTGATATTCCTGCTATAACAGCTAAGGCAATTGAAAAAGTCGACATCATTTCACTAAACATTGCTGCAAGTTGCTCTTCAACCGAGCCTGATAAGTCGAGTCTGTTTCGTTTTATATATTCATTGATTAGATTTGTTGTCTCCTCGCTATCTGTTTGGATATATAGTTGTGACGGTTTAAGTCCTAAGGCATCGGTATTTCCCGAATTTATTTGTGCTTCTTTAACGCAATCGTTTAAAAAATCATAGTCAATATACATCACCATCATGCCCGCAAAAATTGAAACGTCCACTATGCCTGAAATTGTCACATTTTTATCAATGTTTATTGTCTCGTCTCCTAGGTTAAGATTTATTTTTAACGTGACGGTTTTACCGATGACATCTTCTGGATTTTCAAGTCCCAAAAAATCCACAATGGCATATGACAACATAATCTCATTTTGACCGCTTAAATAACTATTTTCTGTCAGCAGGTTGTCTTGGGTATAGTAGGGCGGGGTGGTATATGTATACATTATCATTGAGCTGTTTGTGCTTTCATCTGCATTTTGATATACAAGTGTGCCTGCGCCAATAGTTGCCATACTGAAGCCATAACTGATATTTTTGTTTTCGCCCTCACTCACAATTCGAAAATCATTTTGTTGTGTCTCAAGATAACTGTTTAATTCTTCCTCAATTTCAATGATTTCTTCGCTTTCGAACATTTGTGGTATGAATGACATGGAATTATTATTTAAATCATTTCCATAGCGATCTTTTCCACTCTTTGACAAGGTGACGATTGTTGGATTTGTATAGTTGGATGCCGTGTCATCAATATACCCAGTAAGACCAGAACCTAATGATAACATTAAAATCAAAGAAATTAATGATATTGAAACTCCAAGCGCCATCAAAAAGTTTTTAGTTTTACTTGCCCACATATTATGAAACGAGAGTTTAAAGGCTGAAAACAACGATAAGTGACCTTCTTTACTTGTAGTTTTGACCGTTAAAGCCGGATGTCCTTTAGACTTTACATAGTCGGAATTAAATTGATCTTTAATTATCTTTCCATCAGCAATTTCAACTATTCGGGATGAAATCTTGGCAACTTTTTCAGAATGAGTGACCATGATTACAAGTTTATTATCAATATCTGCGATATTTTTTAATATTTCGAGTATCTGCTCTGTTGTAGTAGAATCTAGTGATCCTGTGGGTTCGTCAGCAAGAATAATATCAGGATTATTGATTAAAGCTCGAGCAATGGCAACGCGTTGTTTTTGACCGCCAGAGAGCTGAGTGGGCTTCTTTTTTATTTGTTTTTCAAGTCCAAGTTTTTTTAATATTTCAATAGCTCGTGCATTTTTATCACTTTCTTTTATATTTGATAATGTAAGTGATATCGTCACATTATCTAAAACTGAGAGGTGAGGTATCAAATTGAAAGATTGAAATACAAATCCAATTTTTTTCTTTCTATAGTCATCAAGTTCAGCCTCTTTGAAATCCTTTAAGTTTTTTCCATCTATTTTGATCTCGCCCTTATAATCGGAATCCAGTCCTCCAATAATATTCATTAAAGTGCTTTTACCACTTCCACTCTCGCCAATAATAGATACAAGTTCTCCCTTCTCAAAGGAAACATTTATGTCGCTTAAGGCATTGAATAGCTGTTTATTATCCAACTTATAATCCTTATAGACATTTTGTAATTCCAGTTCTGCCATAATTAAATTTCCTCCCCATTTTCAAATTGACTTGTGTACAATTCCTTATAAACTCCGCCTTTTTCAATAAGTTGCTCATGTGTTCCTATCTCGACAATATTGCCATCTTTCATAACTATGATTTTGTCTGCATTTTTTATTGTTGAAAGTCTATGAGCGATGACAAAGCTTGTTCGTCCTTTTGTCAACCTATCCATGGCAGTCTGAATTAAGATTTCTGTTCGTGTATCCACTGAGCTTGTTGCTTCATCCAAAATAAGCAGGGGAGCATTTTGTACCATAGCTCTTGCAATTGTCAAAAGTTGTTTCTGGCCAGCTGAAATATTTGTTTCTTCGGCAAGAACCATATCATAACCCTTTGGCTCCGTTCTTATGAAATGGTCTACATTGGCCATCTTGCATGCTGTAATAATTTCCTCATCAGTGGCCTCCGGTCTGCTAAACCGCAAATTTTCTTTGATTGTACCTTCAAAGAGCCAAGTGTCTTGAAGTACCATGCCAAAAAGCGAGCGAACATAGCTTCTATTCATGTCCCTAGTATTTACACCGTCAATCAGAATTTCCCCACTATCAATTTCATAAAATCTCATAAGCAAATTGACAATTGTTGTCTTGCCAGCTCCTGTTTGACCTACAATAGCAATTTTTTCACCAGGATTTGCAGTAAAATTAAAATCGTAAATAATTTGTTTGTCTTTGGTGTAACCGAAGTTTACATGCTTAAATTCAACTTTGCCTTTTACATCTTTAATTGTCAAGGTTTTTTCGCCTTCATTCTCTTGTTCATTTTCACTGAGAAATTCAAAAACTCTTTCAGCAGCAGCCATAGTTGACTGAAGGGTGCCAGATATAGAACCAATTTGTGAAATAGGTTGATTGAAAAGTTTTGTGTAGGTTAAAAATGTAATTATAGTTGCTAAAAATGCCATATTGTTTGAACTTATAGCAATATGAGCACCAACCAGACAAATTAAAACGTAGATTATGTTGCTTGCAAAATTTGCAATAGGGTGCATAAGGCCGGAGAAAAACTGGGCTTTTCTTGAAGATGTTTTCAGATTATTGTTGATTTTTTCAAAAGTTTGTTGAGCTTTTTCCTCGCCATTGAATGCTTTAATGACGCTGTGAGCAGAAAAACTTTCTTCAACAAAACCATTGATATCTCCTAAATACTTTTGTTGCCTAATAAAATATTTTTGATTAAATTTTACAACCAAAAATACTATTATAAGAGCCAGAGGAATTTGTAAAAGTGATATAAGTGTCAATTGCCAACTGATGGTAAACATTACGATTGGAATACCGATAATGGTCACAGAAGAGGTGATTAACATTGACATAGTTCGCTCAAGTGTATTTCCTACAGTATCAACATCATTCGTTACTCGCGAAAGCACATCTCCATAGCTGTGGGAATCAAAATATCGAAGTGGCAACTTGTTAATCTTTTTTGAAATTTCTGTCCTTAACTGTTTTGCGATGCCGACACTTACTTTGGACATTAAAAATCCCTGAAAATATCCCAAAACTCCAGCGACCAAATACATTGATAAAACAATTAAGCCAAACTTTGTCACTTCGCTGATTTGGTAACCATTTACATCAAAAAGGAGCGTCATAAGGTTGTTCAAAACTCGTGGGCCAAGTATATTTAAAACAGCCGCAAGAATGGCAAATATGACGGCAATTATAGTTTGAACCTTAAACTGCCCAAGCCTTTTTACAAGCATTTTTAAAGTGCCTTTAAAGTCTTTGGCTTTATCCTTAAATTGGTAAGGAGATGTTTTTTTGTCTTTTTTGGTCATTTTGAAAGTTCCTCCTGTGAAAATTGGGATAGAGCTATTTCTTTGTATACCTGGCAGTTTTTAAGCAAATCTTTATGCTTGCCCATGTCAACTACTTTTCCTTGATCTAAAACAACAATGATATCTGCGTTCATAATGGTACCAATTCTTTGCGCTACTATGACCTTTGTTGTCTTTTTATATGATCTGTTTAAATTTTTTCTTACAAGCTTATCGGTTTTATAGTCCAGAGCTGAAAAACTATCATCAAAGATCAAGATGTCGGGATCTTTGATTATGGCTCTTGCAATAGAAAGTCTTTGCTTCTGGCCACCAGAAACATTTTTGCCACCTTGAGATATATGATAATTGATTCCATCGGGGAGATTATATACAAAATTTGACCCAGACACTTCTATTGCATTTGCAACTTCCTCGTCTGTTGCATTTTCTTTTCCATAGCAAATATTATCTCGCACACTACCACTGAAAAGCATACCTTTTTGGGGAACATAACCTATCATATCGTGTAGTAAGTGCTGAGGATAGTCTTTTACATTTACGCCATTTACCAAGACTTGCCCTTCGCTACAGTCATAAAACCTAGGAATCAGATTAATAAGAGTACTTTTACCACTTCCGGTTGAGCCAATAAAAGCGATGGTTTGACCCTGTTTTACTTTAAACGATATATTATTTAACACATGTGCATCGGCATCATTATATTGAAAAGAAACATTTCTAAATTCGATTGTACCTCGCTCCTTTGGCAAGGCAACAGTCCCGTCCTTTAAAATAATTTCGGTGTTTAAAACCTCATTTATACGCCTTCCGCTTACCATCCCTCTTGGTACAAACATAAATAGCACAGAAAGTGATGTGAAGCCCATAATTATGAAAATAGAATACTGAGTAAATGTACTCATAATTGTCAGAAGGGCAGGGTTTTCACCGGCAAGAAGACCGATCATCCAAACGATAGCAAGAGAAGTTACATTCATAATAATTGACAGACCTGGTTCAATAATGGCTAAAACTCGGCTGACAAACAAATCTAGTTTGGCAAATCGTTTAGTTACATTATCAAATTTGTTCTCTTGGCTTTGCTCAGCACTATTTGCACGGATAACTTTTAAGCCAGTAAGGTTTTCTCTTGTGACACGGTTTAAATCATCTGTTGCTTTCTGTATTTTTTTAAATTTTGGCACAACAGTAAATATGATAACGGACACCAAAATACATATTGCCACAACGGAAACCACATTTACGAGAGATAATTGCAAACTCGAGTGTCCTGTTGAAATATCTATGATATTTATAATTGCAAGAATTGCGGTCAGTGGAGCTTGCAGACCCATGGTGAGCAGTGTTACAAGCACTTGTTGGAGCTGGGTTATATCATTTGTACATCTTGTGATAAGAGATGGGATGGAAAACTTATTCATCTCCTCATGAGAAAATTGATTAACCTTAAAAAACACTTCTCCTCGAACTTTTGTTAAAAGATTTGTAATTACGAAAGATGCGAGATAACTTGCAACAATCGCACAAAGTATCACTCCGCAAGCATACAACAACATTTCAATACATTTCCATACAATATCGGTCCAATATAAAGAAATATCAGGCATTTGGAGGTATTCACTGATTTTTAGAGTGCATTGCGGAAGAGAAATGTTGCACCAAACTTGACCGGCAACAAAGCATAATGTCAGTATTATTAAAAGCCATTCTTTCCAATTTAGATATTTAAAAAGTTTAAACATAGATCAATTTGCTCCTTTATTTGATGACATTGCTCTTGAATTGAAAAGCATTTTTTCAAGCACTTTTTTTGTAGCCTCGTACTCATCCTTAGTTATGCCCTTTTGCAAACAATTCATAGATTTTACAATGGTATAATTAAATTTTTTTTCAAAAAGTTTTCCTTTGTCAGTTAGACAAAGTTTGCTATTACGACGGTTTTCTGTAAGAGGTGGTGAATATTTTATGTAATCTTTGTCAATAAGTTTAACAATATTTCTATTAATATGTGCCTTGTCACAACCTAAAATTTGAGCCAAACTACTCTGTGACTGACTTCCTTTTTTGTAAAGAATATGGATTAGAAAAATTTGGGAGCTACTCAAATTGTATTCCTTAAATCTTTCATTTATATAGCTTTGCATATTCTTCTTTATTGAAGTAATTGTTCTAATAAAGAAATTATCCATAGAAGAAATTATACGCACAAAGAGGTTGACTTGTCAACTAAAAGTTTTATTTTTTGAAATATTATAAAATTTTTAAGAATTGATTTGCATAGAATGGATAAGTGTGTTATATTTTATAAGTAAGAATAATGGAGGATTTATGTGTTTTATGAAAAAATCAGATAAAGTTATTGATCCAATCATCCATGATGAAGAGGCAAATTTCACCTTAACGAATGGAGTGCATATACTAAACAAATGTCAAAATGTTTTTATTGGCGGAAGTGCAATTATTCTTGAGTGTTTTGATTGTACAATCAAAGAAATTTCTGGGAAAGCAAAAGTGCAGATGATTGAGAATGGAGAGATTGATCTTGTCTGTGGAAAGGCCAAAATTGGGTTATTTAAAAGTGGAAAAATTACAACAATTTGTGGCAAAGCTTCAATTACAACAATAAACACATGCGTGATCGATTATGTAAAAGGAAAGGCTTGTATTGGGACAATGAATGGCGGATTTATTCGGTTTGTAGATGACAAGGCTGAACTTGCAACAATGACAAGCGGGAGTATTATGTTTGTAAGGAATAAAGCCAGGATTGTCACCATGATCAGCGGGAAAATAACGGGTATTGAGAATAATGCACACCTTGTGAGTATGCTTGATGGAAGCATAACGTACCTTCTCAATGGAAGCAGGGTTGGCACGATGAACAACGGCAAAATCGACCTTTTTGCAGACGAGAGTGAGGTTTCGACATTTAATAATGGAAGAATTGAAGAAATGGTAGGAAAGGCCCTAATTTCAGCCAATATGAATGGAGAAATAGGTTATCAAGATAAACAGACAATAATTTTATACTCTCCTTCGGAAAGTGCAAAAAGAATGGAGGAGTACAGACTTGGTAAGGGTGGTGTAAGCGAAGACGAAAACAATGAATATGATGAAGAAAATGTGATAGAAGAGTCTGACAATTCATCTAATTCGAGCGAATCTGAGTCATCTAAAGAAAGTGAAACTCTTGCTCACGAGCAAGATAAGCAAACCGGCAAAAGAAAAAGAGTTAGGCAACTAAAAATAGGTGATACAACTGAAGAGGGCGACGAATAGGGTATAGCTGATAGAGCAGAGTTTATTGGGCTATAGTTGAGTCAAATCAAACTTTGCTAAAAACCAAGCAGAGCTTTTTGATGGTAAGTAACGATTTCTATTTGATAGCTGAAAAGGCTAAAAACCGATTCAAAATATTAGGTTTAGCCTTTGGGCATTTTAAGACTATTTTTATATGCAAAAATTGATATATAGCCCGAGCACCAAATGGTGCTTTATTAAGGATAGAAGGTAAAATATGGCGATATTTTGGGACGGATTACTGGATGCATTAATTGACACATTATATGTTGTGCCACTTTTATATCTTGCCTACCTGATAGTGGGTTATTTTTCACATAACGACAACGAAAAATATTCTAAGATTTTACATAAAACGAATAAAGCCGGGCCGGTTATTGGAGCTTTTTTGGGCTGTATTCCACAATGCGGATTTTCATCATTAATGAGCCAACTTTATTCAAAGAAAATGGTTACACTTGGAACACTATTTGCCGTTTTTATTGCGACAAGTGATGAGGCAGTTCCGCTTATGATCAGTCAACCAAGCTTTATTCCGCAGCTTTTGGTTTTGATTGCAATCAAGGTGGTCTATGCCATTATAATCGGATATAGCATTGATGGCATTATGAGGTTTTTCACCCGAAAAAAGGCAAAATTAAATCCATATCAAGACAAACATGAAATAAAAGTGGTTGTGGAGAATAGTAATAAAGAAAATGAAGATAAAAAAATTGTTGAAGAAAAAATTAAAGAAGATACGTTAGACAAACAATCACGAAAAAGGCACAAAGGGTGTAAATGTGATCATTCTCACGAAGAAGGTCCAGGGCATAAACATAGTCATTCGCATTGCTGTGCTACAAATATATTTTTGGATGCACTATATCATACATTGGTGATTGCTGGGTATGTCTTAGTTGCCACACTTGCAATTAATCTTGTGCGAGGATATTGTGGTGGACTTGAACCTCTGCAAAAATTCTTTACAAATAATAACTATGTTCAGATTGCGCTGGCCTGTGTCATTGGTTTAATACCAAATTGTGCGGCATCTGTCTTTTTGGTAGAATTATTTATGGAAGGTGTGCTTGTTTTTCCGGCACTTGTGGCTGGTCTATGTGCTGGTGCAGGAGTGGGCCTAATTGTCTTGTTTACTGCAAATTATAGAAAAACATGGGTGAATATATTAATTACTGTTTCACTATTAGCATTATCGCTGCTTTTGGGAATTATAGTTAATTTTATTCCTATTTATTGAAAAATTGTTGACAAATTGCAAATACTATTTTAGAATTTTAATAGTGGGAGAATACACAAATGAAGAATATGATTAGAGAAGAACAAGAATTATTAGTTAAACAGTTGGGAATATTTGAATTAAGGGGCTTGGCAAGAGAGCTTGGTATTCCGTCACCAACGACCAAAAAAAGAGATGAATTAATAAAACTTATATTATTGAAATTTGAAAATGGCGACATAGTAGATGACAAAGGCAAGAAAAAGGGTAGGCCATGTAAAAAACTTTCGACAATTAATGACATTGTAAGTACAATTGCCAACCAGTTTAATGAAAAAAATGCCCAACCATTAGTATTTGAGACCTTGGTGACATTTGCTCAAGTTTTGCCGACCTATGAGAAAAACATTAAGGAAGATGAAGATATTTTATCGAGTGGTATTGTTCGAATAAATGATCAACACAAACAATTCTATGACAGGGTACTACAGGGATGGATTTTTATAGATGATAAAACCCAATATGCTGAACTTTTACAATCTGGTGACAAAGTCAAAATTATATGTAATAGCACTGAAAATAAGGTTCAGTATATTGCCAAGAAAATACTTGAAATAAATGAAATACCTGCAGAGCAGTATAGGGATGATAGCTTTGTAAAGGGAGATGAAATTATCTCTCAAAGATTTGTACCATACGTAGGCGGAAAGGTGTATGAAGGTAGAAGAAACAGTATACTACACAAAAACGATATATATGAAAATGATGATTTCAAAAACTTAACAGAGGAGTGCATAAATAAAAATATAAAACTTGTCGTACTTGGAATAAACACCTCTTTTGAAAATCAAATCTATTTTAAAAACCTTAAATTTGAAAATTTTACAACAAAGTATGGTGCTTTAAACGAAGCTAATTTCAACTGCATAATTGATTCAATACAATATGTGCAAAATCTCAGCAATCGTGGTAAAAATGTTATCTTTTACATTTTAGATGCTTTTGAAGTGATGAGAGTGCTTGATAAATGCTTTATTCAAGAAGGCGAGGAAGATGGTCATAAAAAACCAAGCATAGTTATCTTAAAAAAGATCCTCTCTCTTGGTATGGCATATCAAAACGGAGGAAGTATCTCTGTTGTGGTGGGTTATTCCCAAAATGATAAGAATGATAAGTTTTTAAATAATGATATATTGAAAGTAAGCAAAGATATTATTTGATAATTAATACAAGATGAAGGGTTGTTGTTGAAAAAATACCCAAATCTTGTATTTTTTGATCTTTGGATAAATTTTAAACTATTTCAGGTTAAAATAATTGACATTTTGGATTTTAAGTGATTATAATTTAAGTATGTTTGGATTTTATGATAGTTATTTTACATTTTTCGGCTTAGACATTACTTACTATGGTTTTTTTATAGCATTAGGGATGGCTATATGGGTTTTTGTGGAATACAAAAATGCAAAGATTAGAGGTTTAAAAGTCGATGATTTGCTGATAATTGCCTGTTATGTTTTACCGCTTTCTGTCCTAGGTGCACGGATATACTATGTAATTTTTAATAACACCGCACTAAACTCATTTTGGGACTTTTTTAAGATATGGGAAGGCGGAATGGCAATTTATGGAGGAGTGATAGGAGGTGCTATTGCAATTTTGCTATATTGCCTTATCCATAAAAAAAACTTTCTTGATGTTGGAGATATTGCGGCTCCAAGCTTGATTTTGGGTCAAGCGATAGGCCGTATTGGCTGTTATTTTGCAGGTTGCTGTTATGGCATAGCTGTAACTGATCCGTCATTAACATGGTTCCCTTTTTCCACACAAATTGGTGGCATATGGCATCTTTCAACTTTCTTTTATGAGTGTATTTGGGATTTAATTGGTTTTGTAATATTGCTTTTATTGTTGAGAAAAAACAAATTAAAATACCGAGGATCTATAATTTATCTATACTTTATTTACTATGGAGTAGGAAGGGCATGGATAGAGGCACTAAGAGGCGATAGTTTGTATTTGGGAACTATTAAAGTGTCCCAACTTTTGTCGATCTTATTGATTGCTTTTGGAGTTATAATGCTGGTTATTACAGAAGTTTTACACCGTAAAGGCAAGATTAAAACATTAAAAGATTTACAGCCGGTATACGCAACCAATATCCAAAGTGAGGTTGAGCAGAAAGCAAAAAAACAGGCTTTAAAAGAAGAAAAAAAGAAAATAAGCAAAAAGGTTAGCCGGGCCAATGATGATGTAAGCAAAAATAAGGAATCAGTTCAAACTGATGATGAGAGACCGCAAAGCGTAGAACAACAAAACACCGAGCTTGATTTAGACGGTGACAAGAACGAGAATGACAACTTGACAAATACTGAAAAATAAACGACTTAAGAATAAAAATTGATAAAAATAAAGATAATAAACTTATGAAGGGAAGAATTTTTGGTATAAAAAAGACAACGGTTTTAAAGTTGTCTTTTGTTGTAACAAGTACGATTTTTTTATTGTGTTCGGCTTTATCGGAGAGGCTTTTGTCCATTCCTAATTTGTGGTTCTACTCATTTCTGATAGCTACAGGAATTTATTTAATTATTAAAAGTGCACTGTTTAGACTGGATTCTGCCTGTTTTTTTGGAAGCCTATTGTTGATTATGGGTGTCAGTTATTTGTATTGTTGTTTTTTGAAGATACTCAATTTTTATTCTGTTTTTGTCCTCCTATCGTTCAGTTTGGCTTCACTTTTTAGTGGATATTTTTTTAAACAAAATTTTCAATACCTTTTATCTTTTTCGCTATTTTTCATCGCAATATTTTGTTTTTTGTTTTTGTTAAATATTATATCTCTTTGGATTTTTCTTGCAATTATTGGGCTATGTGTGTTATTATTAGTAGTAGCTTATGTTCTGCATTAATTAATTGCAACAAATAGGAGATAGGATATGTTTTCGTCAGAAATTAATGGTTATAAAAAGCAAGAGGTCGATCAATATTTATCAAACTTAAAATCTTCCCATGAAAAGGCTTTGATGGCTGAAAAATTAAAGGTTTTGGAAGCCGAAAAGAAACTATTGGACCTAAAAAATAAATCTGCAGAAATAGAGAAAAGAGAGAAGAATATTTTATCAATGCTGGAATCCTTTAAGAAGTTTCAAGCTGAAGGGAATAGAAATATCGAAGTTTTGCGAGGAGAACAATTGCGCATGATTTATCTGCGACTGCAAAAATTTTTGGAAGGACTGGACGGGCAGTACCCTGGGATTTTGTTAAATTCATCTTATAAAAAACTTGTTGCAGATATTGAAACAATTCTTGCTCAAACGGACGAGAAACGCAACGAAATAGTCAGTGCGGGGACTGAAAATGATCCTATGAGAATTTTGCTTAGCAAAATGCAAGAAAAAAGAGTTACCCAAGATCAGCCGAGAGAAATAAAAATCGAGCGTAAAGATTTTAGAGAGCTTAAGAGCGGACAAGACCATTCTCCTAGCCAAATTAAACCTGTTTGCGATATAGAACTTAATGAAAATGATAAATACGATACCTTGGTGGATAAGTTTTTATATATAGTACCAGAAGAAGAACAACCAAAGTCACTCAAAATTCAATCCACGGGGTTTGATATTAAAGAAGCTATAAATCCCAAAGACGATTTAAGCGAAATAATGAAAGCTTTTGATTTCTATTCGGGGGATGATGCATCATAATTAGTTATGTTAATTGTATTGAGCAGTAAATATTATATTTAATTTAAAGTTACAGTTTTAGGCCTTATTTTGTATAAGGTCTTTTTTAAACTTATAGTATATATAATTAGTATATTTAATACTGATCTAAACCAAGAAAGATACACAATCTGCCATAAATAAAAGGGGCCATTAAAGGAGTTGCTGTTTGCAAATAAAATTGCATTGTAGTTTTTTT
>CALWTP010000032.1 GCA_944384495.1 uncultured Clostridia bacterium | reverse complement strand
CACTTGGAAGTTGCATCTTTTTTGGTCCTCCAGGGACTGGAAAGACAACTTTGGCAAATATTATAGCAAATTATTTACAGGCAAATTATGTCAAGCTAAATGCAGTGACAAGTGGAGTTGGCGATGCTAAAGCTGTAATTGAGCAAGCTCGTGCAGATAAAGCGATGTTTGGAAGAGATACATTTTTGATTCTTGATGAATGCCATAGATGGAATAAGGCCCAATCTGATTGTGTACTTGAGGCTATTGAAGATGGCTCAATCTTTTTTATTGGTACAACAACAGAAAACCCATACACTTCCATGACAAGAGCAATCGTGTCACGTTGTAGAATTTTTGAGTTTAAAAGTTTGGAAAAAGAAGAAATTAAAAGTGCTATATATCGCGCATTAAGGGATAGCGAAAATGGCTTTGGAAATCTTCCGGTGGAAATTAGCGAAGAGGCGGTTGATTATTTGGCGAGAGCTTGTGCTGGCGATCTTAGAAATGCATTAAACAGTTTAGAACTTGCTGTTATGACAAGCCAGGTTGGGAAGGATCAGAAAATACATATAGACCTCTCAGTGGCCATGCAATCGACAGATCGCAAAGCTCTTTCTTTGGATGAAAATATGTATTATGATTTTCTTTCTGCTTTTTGTAAAAGCTTGAGAGGATGCGATGTGGAGGCAGCACTGTATTATAGCCAACGACTGATTAATGCGGGATGTGATCCTATGATTATTGCACGAAGGCTTGTTGCACATGCCTCAGAAGATGTTGGCATGGCAGATTCAAATGCGCTTTTGCTTGCAACTAGTGCCATGTATGCACTCGAAAAAATGGGACAGCCTGAGGGACTTATTCCTTTGACGCATGCCATAATCTATGTCTGCGAGGCGGAAAAGTCAAATTCAGTGATCAAGGCGCTCAATGCTGCACAGTATGATGCTTTACATTTTACAGATAATAAAGTGCCAAATCATTTAAAAAATCATCCAAGTGTCAATGATGATGGGCATGGAAAATATAAATATCCTCATGATTATGGCGGATACGTGCAACAACAATATATGCCAGATTCACTTAAGGATAGGATATATTATCAGCCAAGCAAAAATGGCAAAGAAAAGAATATCGTAAGAAAAAAGTTTAGAGGAGATAAATAAGATGTTTGGATTTAGGAGTGATGGTAAAAAAGTAAAACATATGAACATAATTGACAAGGCAGAGCCATTCTTTATGCCACAGAGAATTGATGCGGTTAATTATACACTTGTCAAAGTGCCTTGTGCAAAACTTGATGAATTTATTGCCAGGGAGCGAAGAGCTGGTATATCATACAGCTATATGCATCTTGTGATTGCCACAATTGTGCGAGTGCTTTATATCAGAAAAAAACTGAATCGTTTCATTATGCGCGGGAGTATATACCAAAGAAATACAATCAGTATTTCGATGGATATTAAAAAGAAGTTGGAAGAAGAAGGAGAGTCTCTCACTTTAAAATTTTTCTTCACTGGCAGGGAAAGTATTGACGAGGTTAAAAAAATCGTTGATGAGGAAATTGCAAAATATGTCAAAGATGATGTTGTTCACGGGACGACCAAAGTTGCAGGAAAATTCTGTAAGTTGCCTGATTTTCTTTTCAGGTGGGCACTGGCATTTGCACGTTTCCTTGATAGGCACGGCATGCTTCCAAAAAGCTTAATCAAAGCTTCACCTTTTCATACAAGTTGCTTTGTAACAAATTTGAAATCAATAAAGCTTAATTACATTTATCATCATCTATATAATTTTGGCACTACCACTATTTTTGCTTCGATGGGGAAGGAGCAAATGGAACCATATGTGGAAAACAACAAAGAGCTTAAGATTGGCAAGTTTATGAATATAGGGATGAGTCTTGATGAGCGAATTGCTGATGGGCTCTATATGGGAAAGAGTTTAAAGTTGGTTTTGGATCTGCTTGCAAATCCTGATACGCTCAAAGAAAAATTACCTGATGATGGCTCTATACCAAAAAAATTGATAAAACGAAAGCTGAAGAAAAATAAAGTAAAAAAGGTGAAAAAGAAAAAGATTAAACCTTTAAAAAACAAGGAAAAGCATGATGAAAAGCTTCGAAAAAGCTCCTTAAGGAAACAAAAGAAAATGTTAAAGGAAAAAGAGAAAGAGGAAGAAAAGGCAACTTAATTTTAAAATTGTTTTGAAATTGTAAGAGTATATGTTAAAATGTGACAAGGGAGAGAATTATGAAATCAACTTTGTATTTTGTGTTGGCTTTGCTAACAATCGGCTATATTGGATTCTTATGTTATGTAAATATAGCAGGAGAGTTTACAGGAGTGCTGGGCTATGTGTCCGTGTACGGGGGGCTTATTATTGCCTTGCTGTATGCAGCAATCAACTTTTTTGGTAATCCATTAAAAATAGTATTTTTTATACTCTTAATTCTATCTGTTATTGTCCTAATTTTAACCATTGTCATACCAGAAACCTTCCAAGACCTTTTTGGTATAACCCAAGAGGGAAGTGCAGTTATCAATTTATTATAAAACTAAAACAGGAAGTTGAAGATGGATAAACTGTTTATTATTGATGGCAACAGTATAGCAAATAGAGCATTTTATGCTCTGCCTTTTTTGTCAAATCATTTAGGGCAACCATCTGGTGCAGTATTTGGTTTTGCAAATATATTGATAAAGCTCATCACTCAAACCAAACCAACACATATCGTAGTTGCTTTTGATCATGCACGAAAAACATTTCGAAATGATTTGTATGCTGAGTATAAGATGCAAAGAAAACCCAGTCCGCCAGAACTTATAGAGCAACTTCCGGTAATCAAACAAATGCTTCAAACCATGAAAGTAAATATTTATGAATCAGCAGGGATTGAGGCTGATGATATAATAGGCAGTATTTGCAAACAATACAAAGGTGAAAAGTTTATTCTATCAGGCGATCGCGATCTTTTGCAACTTATAGATGACAGCACCTTTGTTTGGCTGACAAAGAAGGGGGTCAGCGAAGTTGACAAAGTGGATAGAATAAGATTAAAAGAAATGTTTAACATAACTCCTGAGCAAATAATAGATCTAAAAGCACTGATGGGAGATAAATCAGACAATATACCAGGAGTTAAAGGAGTTGGTGAAAAGACAGCTATTGGCCTTCTGCAAGAATATGGTTCTATTGAAAATGTTTATGCAAATATTGACAACATCAAAGGAAAGCTCAAAGAAACATTAATTGAAAATAAAGAACTTGCATTTGTTTCCAAAAAACTTGCCACAATAAAGGTTGATTGTGAAATAGATTTTGATTTAGAAAAGTCAAAGCTAGTATTTCCATTTCCAAGAGCAGTTTTTGAATTTTTTAAAGAATGGGATTTCTCGTCCATAACCAAAAATTTGGGATTGTTTAGCTTGAAAAAAAATAACTATAAGTATGAAATAAGTTCAGATTCGCTGAAAATCACAAAAGACAGTTTAATACAGGTTTGCAACGATAAACCCCAATGCTTTTGTTATGATTTGACAAGAATGCAGTATTATTATCATGGAAAAGTTTACTATTTGCAACAAAACTACGACATGTTTGGTGACTCGTTATCCTTTGAAGATTTTTGTAGGAATTTAAAGATTATTTTTGAAGATGAAAAGATTGAAAAAATTACAAAAAGTGCAAAAGATGACATGCATACTTTAGCAAAAATGGATATTGAGCTACGCAATTTTACAGATTTGTCTGTTTTAGAATATGTTGTAAATGCTGGTCTTAAAAGTCATATAGAATCACTCCCGTTAGAAGAATATATTGGCTTTAAAGAAAAAATGTCGGAGTCCGTATCCAAAAATAATCTTGAGTACATCTATCAAAATATTGAAAAGCCACTAACTGGAATTTTGTTTGAAATGGAACAAAATGGGTTTAAAATTAATACGAAAAAACTAGATGAGCTCGATCAAGAGTTTGGCGTATGTTTGGAAAATCTTACTCATCAAATATATCTGGAGGCGGGAGAAGAGTTTAATATAAATTCACCTAAACAGGTGGCAAGTATTTTATTCGATAAACTTGGCATAAAAACTTACAATAATAAGAAACAATCAACCAATGCCGATATTTTAAATGAGATTAGGTACGTTCCAATCGTCAACAACATTCTTTTGTATCGAAAGTATGCAAAGATAAAAAATACTTATATAGATAACTATAAAAAGCTTTGTGCAAATGGTGAAGATATTATCCATACAACATTTAATCAAACACTTACAAGCACAGGCAGACTTTCCAGCAGTGAGCCAAATTTGCAGAATATTCCAACTCGAGATGATATTGGTAAAAATTTGCGAAAGATTTTTGTTTCTAAATTTGAAAATGGCAAAATTGTCTCAGCTGATTATAATCAAATTGAACTTCGTCTCTTGGCGGACATGTCCGGTGAAGAGGATTTGATCAATTCATATAAAGACGGCAAAGATATTCATGCGATAACAGCATCGCAAATTTTTCATATTCCGCTTGAAGAGGTGACACCAAGTCAACGTCGCGATGCAAAAGCGGTCAATTTTGGTATAATTTATGGAATAAGCGATTTCGGTCTTTCACAAAATATTGGAACCTCGAGGGAGGATGCCAAAAAATATATAAATGCTTATTTTATCCGTTATCCTCTGGTCAAAAAATTTATGGACAATAATGTTGATCGTGCTAAACAAATGGGGTTTGCAGTGACCAAATTTGGCAGAATTAGAAGAATTCCTGAAATTTCATCATCAAAATATTTTACGCGTACATTCGGAGAGCGAGTCGCCATGAATATGCCATTGCAAGGCACTGCATCTGATATAATCAAACTGGCGATGATACAGGTTTATAGTAGTTTAAAAAATAATAATTTAAAAAGTCAACTCATTTTACAAGTCCACGACGAATTGATAGTGGATACCTATCCTGGAGAAGAGGATGCTGTTAAAACCATACTGAAAACTGAGATGGAAAAAGTTGTACAGCTACAAGTCCCACTTGTTGTGTCAGTTGGAGTTGGCGATAATCTATATGATTGCAAATAAAAATACACATGTAATTTTTTAAAGTGATATTTCCCAAGATTTTTAAAGTTGTGAGTAAAAAAAATTATTTTTGTTTGACTTATTTTTTGTATAAGGGTATACTCATAATGGAGATGTGATGCAAAGACATAGAAAAATGGGCATTGATTATGGAGATAAACGTATAGGTATCGCGCTTACCGATCCAATGTGTATTATTTCCAGTCCATATGAGGTTTTTA
>CALWTP010000031.1 GCA_944384495.1 uncultured Clostridia bacterium | reverse complement strand
CCTGCACCGTGGGAGCCGCTTTTTTCTCCGGTTTCTCTTTGGGGGCCTTTTCCTGCTTTTTCTGTGAGGGGGCTTTGGGCTTCGGAGCGGCGGCCTTGTCCTTATCCTCTTTCGGAGGACGGCCCCGACGCTTCGGCTGCTCGGGCTCTTTGGGCTTTTCCCCGCCGGAAGCTGCCGCCCGTTCCTCGGCTTTCTTTCCTTTCATAATTTCAGCGAAGTCATAGACGGACACCTGCGGACTCTTTGCCTGCTGTTCCGTCTTTTTTTCGTCCTCCGGGGGCGTAGGCGTTTCCTCCGGCTCGGGCGGAGTTTCCTTGCCCGGCCCGGTATCCGTTACCGGCTGCTCCGGCATTTTCGTGGTTTTATCATCTGCCACAAGCATTTACCTCCTGTTTTTGGGCATGAAAAAAGGGGCTCAACTTTTCAGTCAAGCCCCCGTGGGAAGTTCCTCCTTTCTCCGCCAAGATACAAAAATACCGCCCGTAGTCTCGTTTGGGCGGTACTTTGTGTAAGATTGACGGTTGCTGTTAAGGTCGTTGTTTTTGAGTATCGATGCAATGGTTTCTCTTGCTTTACACACAAAAAATATTACTTATAGTTTTTCTTCGTTCTTCCTTGAATTTTGTCATAAAATAGGAAAATGTGATATAATTAATTTGATTAAACATAAAAGGAGGAGTGAAAGTGCCTCTTACGCGATTAATGATAAAGAATTTTAAATCAATTAAGCACTGTGATATTTCTCTTTCTGAATTAAATGTACTTATTGGGGAAAATGGGACAGGAAAAACAAATCTGCTTGACGCAATTGACTATTTTTATCGTAATCTAACAAATTCGGATATCAGTTTGGACGTTTTTGATGAAAATAACCGTTTCAGCAATGAGGTTCGGATTGCGCTTACCTATGATCTTTCTGAGTTTGTTAAAATATCCAAATCTAATACTGAAGATTCACTAGACTTTAACCAAGAAGAGCCAACAGAACAAAGTAGATATAACGGCTATTACAAAGAAATAATATCCATTGCTTCGAAATCACCTAATAAAAAGGTTTGTGTCGAATTAGTTCAAATAAAGGGACGTGCAATACGATGGAATTATTCCTATGAGGAACGATTTATATTTAAAAGCCTTTTTCCTGTTTTTTATATTGACACAAGAAATCTTGATGTAACCGAGTGGGAACATATATGGGATATTTTGGGTGATTTAGCAAAGGTGTCTAATTCTGAAAGGAAAAATATAGCAGAAAAAATTAATGGAGTTTTGCTGGATCGCTCACATGAAACATCAAAAAAGCTAAAAATCATATCAGACATTTTTGAAAAGGCTAATGTGAACGTCAAGCCTGCTATGGCAAAAGACTTCGCAACACTCCTTGCTAAAACATATTTCTCTGGTCACAATATCCAACAAAAAGGGAGGCATCTTAATTACTATTCTACTGGTACAAACTCTGTAAAGTACATCGAACTTCTATTGCAGTCCATCGATGCCCTCTCTCGCATCAAAATGAAAGAGCCTCTAGTGCTTTTTGACGAACCAGAAATCAGCCTACATACTAGCTATTTGGATGAACTATCCGAGGCAATAATAGGTGTAAACTCAAAATTGAGTATACTAGTTTCTACCCATTCATCACGGCTAACTAAAAATCTTATTACTTCATCAGATAGGATAAACCTGTACAACGTGAAATTGATTGACAAGTATTCTTCGATTTATCGAATGAAAAAGTTTCCTTTGTATAGTCCTACTTCGAAATATCGAGTTGCAGACGATCACATAAATGCTTATTTTTCAAAAGTAAATCTTTTCGTAGAAGGGGAAACTGAACTGGAGCTTTTTTCCAATCCGTATTTGCGGATCTTATTTCCACAATTGAAAAGAGTTGATGTATTTAAAGCTGTAAGCGATAAACCCGTTTTGAATATCATGAGTCCAAAACTTACCAATAGTCAAGTACCTTATATATGCTTGATCGATGTTGATAAAGCAATATCATATGACAAAAACAAAAAAAGATTTGCACTAAAGCGAGAATATTTCCCTAAAAATAAAAATGAGCGATTTAGATACAGAAACAAACACGAACATGAGCCGTATCTCTATTTCCAGCGTAAACGAATTGATGCTATGCAAAACAAGTTGCATGTGCACTATTCTTTGCCATTTTTAAGTTGTTCTGATCCAAACTATCATGCGTTCATTTCTGCAGTGCAGCAATACCTTTTGGCATACAATATTTTTTGTTTATCCACAACAATAGAAGGCGCTTTAATCAATGATGTAACGATTGGATTTGCCTTTGAGTTTCTAAAAAAACGTTCCCAACAAGATGATTTTGAAAAATTCAATTTGTACTGGGACGGTCTCTCTAAAAATAAAAAAATAAATTTTTTGCGTATTCTGTTTAATGGAAAAAGTGATCTCCTTAAGTCTGAAAAGAACTTAAAATCTGTAGATGATAATCTGAAAAACATTCTTGATAAAATTGGAATAGGGGATAAAACTTCGGGATGGGTGTCAAATTATTTGGATTGTTTTTTTCAGGCAGTAACCCAAATGGGAGACTCTTTTTCCGAGAAAAATTTTGCGCGTTATTTGGAAGATGAATCTAGAAAGAAAAAGCTCTTAGAGGTGTTCGAAAAAAACTTTTTTGAATTATACTCGCTTATGGAAATATTATGTGATATAATTAATAAAGAGTAGCATGATAGCGTGCAAGTAGCAATGCTTGAGAAATCAAGGCCTTGATGTCAGTTTGGCAAACTGAAATTCCAAGGAACTGAGGTTACTAATTGGCTTTACCTGCGCCGGCGTGTCCTGCGTTTCTTCATGTGCCATGCCTTAGCACGCGCTTCGCGATTTATTAGGAAGGTACTTGCACGCTACATGCTTCTTTTTGACTTGGAGGAATCCATGTTTACTATCGAATCATTTTGTAATGCCATTTGGGAAACATCTTATGCAAAAGTTTCTCTCAATATACTAAAAGACGATTATAGTGAATTTGAAATTCCCAAGAAGGATGGGAAAAGAAAGATAAGTTATCTCGATAAAGACTCCGGACTTTGGTCTTTACAACATAAATTGTTGATAAATTTTCTTAACAAACAGGATTTGCCTGTTTGCGTTAAGGGATTTAAAAAAGGAGAAAACTATCGATCCTTTTTAGCCGAACACATTGGTGCCAAATTCTTTTTGAGAATTGATATTTCCTCGTTTTTTCCATCAATAACCGAAAAGCAAATCAAAAGCGAGTTAGCCAGATTGATAATATGCAATTCGGATGAGGACAAAGAAAAGTTGTTGGGCTTACTTTGTGACATAACAACATTAAATGGTTCTCTTCCACAAGGAGCATGTACTTCTCCAGCTATTTCCAATCTGGTGATGGCAAGAATCGACCAAAGAATAACAAAATATTGCCAGGTTTTTGATGTAAGGTATACACGGTATGCCGATGATATGCTATTTTCTAGCCATGTTTTTGATTTTGATAAGAAAAAGTGGTTTTTGAAAAAAATAAAGTATATTCTTTCTTCCCAAGATTTAAAACTAAACTACTCCAAAATTAAGTTTAGCCAAGATCAACTAGTTCTCAACGGGTATGTCATTTCTGGCGATGGTATTCGTCTTTCAAGAAACAGGCTTTCGGATATAAGACATGCGGTTTCTTTTGCCAGTAAAAATTATATGCTCATTCAAAATTCTGAAAGTCAAAAGTTCCTCCAAGAAGTAAATAAATTGCCTTTGCAATACAGAAATTTAGTTGATTATCCTTTTAAAACGGTTTTCCAATTTGTACAGTATATGTGTGGATATAGAGCTTTTTTGATATCTCTAGTAGATCAAAATTATGCAGAGACTTCATTTCAAAAACAAG